>DATAAM010000156.1:0-7100 GCA_036260075.1 Acidimicrobiales bacterium | reverse complement strand
CCGCCGATCCCGCGCTGTAGCGCGCTATCGGCGGACCAGAACCCGGAGGGAGCCGCAGGCCGAGACCTCCTCGAACGCGCCGGAGTCGAGCGCGTGGCGGTACAGCTCGTACGGCGGGCGGCCGCCGTCGGCGGGATCGGGAAACACGTCGTGGACGGCGAGCAGCCCTCCGGGCACGACGTGCGGTGTCCACCCCCGGTAGTCGGCCCACGCGGGCTCCTCGCCGTGGCCGCCGTCGACGAACAAGAAGGCCAGCGGCGTGCGCCAAGCCGCTGCCACCACCGCCGACGCCCCCACCACTGCCACGACGCAGTCCTCCAGCCCGGCCTCCTCGATGGTGCGGCGGAAGAACGGGAGCGTGTCGATGCGCCCGCTCGCGGCGTCGACGACCGACGGGTCGTGGTGCTCCCAGCCCGCCTGGTTCTCCTCGGAGCCGCGGTGGTGGTCGACGGCGAACAGCACCCGCCCTCGCACCCGGGCCGCCGCCCCCAAGTAGACCGTCGACTTCCCGCAGTACGACCCGACCTCGAGCAGCGGGCCGTCGACCGACACGCCCGCGGCTGCGTCGTACAGCGCCATGCCTTCGTCGTCGGGCATGAAGCCCTTGGCCGCGCGAGCGACGGCGCGCAGCCGAGCGTCCATGGGAGCTAGGCCACGACCTCGTCGGCCAGGGCCGTCCGCAGGTCGTCGTCCTGCACGAAGAGCACCTTGTTGAACAGGAAGAACTTCCCGACCCACAGGCCGAAGAAGGCGGCGATGGTGGAGCCGTTGACCACCAGCGCCTGCAACACGCGGCGGTCGGACAGGTCCTTGGCCCACTCCTCCGCCAGGTCGGCCGCCACGGTGGAGATCACCAGGCCCACCACCGCCAACACCCAGAACGGCACGATCTCCTTCCAGACGTGCGACTTGCCCGTCTTGCCCCACGTCCAACGGCGGTTGAGCACGTACGACGGGATGCCGCCCGCCACCGTGGCCGCGATGTTCGCGTTGCGGGCGTTCCAGTGGGCCAAGGCGTACAGCGCGAACAGGCAGACCTGGCTCACGCCCACGGAGACGACGGACACCATCGTGTACCGGAACGCCTTGCGACCCGTCGGCGTGCGTACGCGGTCGACGATGGCGGCGGGGAGGGGCACCCGCAGATCGTAGCGGCGGCGTGCCACCATGAGTAGGTGACCGCCGCCCTGGACGCACTCGTCACGATCCTCGACCTCGAGCCCATCGAAGTGAACATCTTCCGAGGACAGAGCCCCGACGAGAAGCGCCAGCGAGTCTTCGGCGGGCAGGTGGCGGGCCAGGCGCTGGTGGCCGCCGGGCGCACGGTCACCGACGACCGCCGAGTCCATTCGCTGCACGCCTACTTCCTCCGCCCCGGCGATCCGACCGTCCCCATCCTCTACGAGGTCGACCGCATCCGCGACGGTCGCTCGTTCACCACCCGACGAGTGGTCGCCGTCCAGCACGGCGAGGCGATCTTCAACCTGGCAGCCTCGTTCCACGTCGAGGAGCAGGGGCTCGACCACCAGATGCCCATGCCGGACGCGCCCGACCCCGAGACGCTGCCCACCTTCCACGAGCGCCACGAGCAGTGGGCCGAGCAGATGGGCGACTGGTACACCCGGCCCCGGCCCATCGACGTGCGCCACGTCGAGGACCCGCCGCGGGCCAAGCAGAGCGGCCGGGCGCCGTGTCAGCAGGTGTGGATGCGGGCCGACGGCACCCTCCCCGACGACCCGCTCCTGCACGCCTGCGTGGCGGCGTACGCGTCCGACATGACGCTGCTCGACTCGCTCCTCCTGGTCCACGGGTTGAGCTGGGACGACAGCCGGCTGCGCGGCGCCAGCCTCGACCATGCCATGTGGTTCCACCGGCCCTTCCGGGCCGACGAGTGGTTGCTCTACGACCAGGAGAGCCCCTCGTCGCACGCCGCCCGGGGCCTGGCCCAGGGGCGGATCTACACGCGCGACGGCACGCACGTCCTCTCGGTCATGCAGGAAGGCCTGCTGCGCGTCGTCTGAGCGCTGCGGGGCCGAGGTGTCGTCGACGGGCGTCGTGCACGGGCACGTGGCCCCTGGCCAACAGGCGTGCGAGCTCGCCCGCGTCGACGGGCCTGCCGAGCAGGAAGCCCTGGGCCAGCCGACATCCCATGGCCCGCAGGGCCTCGACCTGGTCGAAGCTCTCCACGCCCTCCGCCACCAGCTCGAGCTCCAGCGAGGCCCCCAGCTGCACGATGGCCTGTGCCAGCGCCGGGCGGTTGCGCTCGCTCGCCAGGCCGTCCACGAACGGCTTGGCCATCTTCAGCACGTCGACGTCGAACTCGTCGAGGTAGCGCAGCGACGAGTATCCGGTGCCGAAGTCGTCGACCGCCACCCGCACGCCCAGGGCTCGCAGGTCGCCCACCACGCGCCCGGCCCGGGTGGCGCCGTCCACCATGGCGTTCTCGGTTATCTCCAACAGCAGGCTCGACGGGTCGAGGCCGGTCTCGCGCAGCACGGCGCCCACGTCGGCCACGAAGTCGGCGTGCTGCAGCTCCCGGGGCGACACGTTGACGCTCACGAAGAAGGCCGACCGGCCGTCTCGCTCCTCCTGCCACTGGCGCGCCTGCGCGCACGCGGTGCGCAGGACCCGACGGCCGAGGCGACCGACGAGGCCGATCTCCTCGGCCACGTCGATGAACTCCGCCGGGCCGAGGAGGCCCCTCGTCGGGTGCCGCCAACGGACCAGCGCCTCGACGCCCACGATCCGTCCCGAGGGGAGGTCGACGATGGGCTGGTAGCGCAGGACGAACTCGTCGCGCTCGACCGCCGACTGCAACTGCGTCTTCACCGCATGGCGGACGGCCACCGCTCGTTGCATGTGCGGCTCGAACCGCTCCCAGCGTCCCTTGCCCCGCACCTTCGCCGTGTACATGGCGACGTCGGCGTTGCGCAACAGCTCGTCGACCGAGCAGGCGCCCGCGGCGCCGACCGCCACGCCGATGCTGGCGGACAGCCGGAGCAGGTCGCCCGCCACCTCCACCGGTTCCAACAGCGCAGCGAGCACGCGCTCGGCCACGTGCACGGCGTCCGCGTCCACGCCGAAGCCGGCCAGCAGCACGGCGAACTCGTCGCCGCCGAGGCGGGCCGCCACGTCCTGCGGGCGCAGGCAGCGACGCAGGCGCTCCGCCGTGCGCACCAGCAGCTCGTCGCCGGCGCCGTGCCCCAGCGTGTCGTTCACGGTCTTGAAGTCGTCGAGGTCGACGAACAGCACGGCCATCGCCTCGCCCGGCCGAGGGTGCTCGGCCACCCGAGCCACCTCCGCCACGAACAGGGCCCGGTTGCCGAGGCCGGTGAGGTCGTCGTGGAAGGCCTGGTGGCGCAGCTCCTCCTTCAGCGCGGTGAGCTGCGCCAGCGACGTCTCGAGCACGCCGTTCTCCAGGGCCACGCCGACCTGGTTGGCCAGGGTCTCGAACAGCTGGAAGTCGCGCCGGCTGAACGAGCGACGCACGGCGCTGGGCCCGGCGAGCAGCATGGTGCCCACTCGCCGGTGCTCGCCTTGGAGGTGGGCGACCATGGCGGGCATCGGCAGGCCGCGTCCCTCGGCGTCGGCGTCGACGTCGCGGTCGACGTCGACCGGTTGCAGGCGCGACACGGCGTCGCCCGGCCCCACCGTCGTGCGCAGCCCACGCTCGCCGTCGTCCGCCGGGAACAGCGTGAGCTCCGCGTAGTCGGCGTTGAACATGCTGCGGGCCAGGTCGAGCAGCTCCACCATCGGCCCCTCCCGGGACGCCCCCCGGTGGAGGATGCCCGACGCCTCGTACAGGAACTGCAAGCTCTCCTGCTTGCGCCTGCTCACGAGGATGGTGCGGTAGGCCGCAAGCACCACGGCGGCAGGCACGACCATGAGCCACCCCGCCGCCGGGCGCACCCACATCAGCGTCACGGCCATGAGGCCGAGGCTGGTGTTGCCCACGCTCGCGGCGAAGTGGGCGAGAACTCCCAGGGCCAGCTTGGCCGCCGGCGGCCGCCGTTCGTAGAGGGAGATGGCCGCCACCACGGCCGGCGCGGAGACGCACACGGCCGCCGCTGTGGCCATCGTGGCGACCACGCCCGCCCGCAACGAGACGGCGCCGGAGCCCGGGTCGAGCAGGTGGAAGACGCCGAGGGCCGTCCCGGTGCCGACCGCCATGTGGGCCAGGTTGAAGAACAGCTTGAACGGTGGCTGCCGTCGGTACACGACGAGCGACGTGCCCGCGCCGAGCAGGTGGGCGAGCACGAGCTCGGGCCCGGTGGCGAAGAACAGTCCCAGCACGAGGGGGACCTCGCTCAGCGAGACGGAGTACGCCTCCCGCCGGAACACCACGTGCACGAGGAACGCCTCGGCGAAGCCGAACAGGGCGGCGAGGAGCCACGGGCTGATGGCGAACGACCCCCGCAGCGGGCCGACCGCGTCCCGGGCGGTCGCCAGGCAGACGGCGAAGCCGATCGCGGTGAGGAGCGCGTTGAGAAGCCATACGCGCCTCGCCCGTGATCGGTCCAAGCTGGTGCCCCTTGCCCGCGTCCAGTGCTTCACCTTGGACATCGGAGCCACGGTGGGTGGCGCTGAGGGGCTCGGCGGGCCATTCGCGAAATAGCCCGGTAGGGCCGGCCAGACTCGTGGGATGCGCAGGGTCCTCATCTCGGTGCTGTTGGTGCTGCTCGTCGCGTGCAACGACGGTGACGGTGCCGGGACGGCGGGAACCACCACGTCCAGCACCTCCGCGGCGTCGACCACGACGAGCGCGCCCGCGGCGGCCGAGCCCACCCGCGTGCGCCTGACGAAGGTGGCCGAGCTCGACCAGCCGGTCGCCATGGCGATGCGCGGCGGCGACGCCACCGTCTACGTGGCCGAGAGGGGCGGCGCCGTGCGCCGGGTGGTCGGCGGGGAGGCGGCCCGTTCGCCGCTCCTCGACCTGCGCGGCCGGGTGTCGGCCGGCACCGAGCAGGGGTTGCTGGGGCTGGCGTGGGCGCCCGACGGCAGGACGTTCGTAGTCGACTACACCGACCGTGCGGGCGACACCCACGTCGTGGAGTACCCCGCTCCCGACGGCGACGGCACGGTGCCCGCCGACGCCGGACGCGAGCTCCTCTTCGTCGACCAGCCGTATGCCAACCACAACGGCGGCCAGGTGGTGTTCGGTCCCGACGGCCTGCTGTGGATCGCCTTGGGCGACGGCGGCAGCGGGGGCGACCCGCACGACAACGCGCAGGACCTGGGGCGACTGCTCGGCAAGCTGTTGCGCATCGATCCCCGTCCGTCGGGCGGGCAGCCCTACACGATCCCGCCCGACAACCCGTTCGTGGGACGCCCGGGCGCCCGCGGCGAGATCTGGTCGTACGGGTTGCGCAACCCGTGGCGCTTCACCTTCGACCGCCAGTCGGGCGACCTCTGGATCGGCGACGTGGGCCAGAACGAGTGGGAGGAGATCAACCTGGCCCGAGCGGGCTCCAAGGGCGGCGAGAACTGGGGCTGGCCCGCCGAGGAGGGGGCCCACCCCTTCCGGGGCCGCACGCCCACACCGGGCGCCGTTCGCCCCATGCACGAGTACCCGTTGCGGGGCGAGGCGTGCGCGGTGACCGGGGGCTACGTGTACCGAGGCCGGCGCATCCCCGGCCTGGTGGGGCAGTACGTCTTCGCCGACGCCTGCGTGGCCGAGCTGCGGGCGTTCCGGCCCGGCGAGCCGGCCCGGTCGCTCGACGTGGACGCCGGGTTCGTGGCCTCGTTCGGTGAGGACCACGACGGCGAGCTCTACGTCCTGTCGTTGGAAGGGCCCCTCTTCCGCCTCGACCCCGCCTGACGTCCCCAGCGGTTTCGGGCGAGCGCCTAGCCTCGGGGCGCATGCGGCGGCTGCTCTTCGCCTTGCTGGTGGTCCTGCCCGCGTGCTCGTCCGACGAGTGCGACGACACCTCGGTGTGCCTGGCACCCACGACCACGGCCAGCAGCACCACCACCAGCAGCACGACGACGAGCACCACGACCACCACGGTGGTGCCCGCCGCCGCGCCGGTCGCGGCCGCCGACCCGGCGGGCCTGGCCGACCAGATCGACAAGGGCGAGACGGCCGCCCGCGACCCCGGCCGGCCCGAGGCCGTGCGCGAACGGGGCGCGTGGGAGGCGCAGGTGGCGTACCGGGCGCTGGGCGAGCGCCCGGAGTGGATCGAGGAGGTGGCGCAGCTCGTGCCTCCGGCCCGTCGGGCCACAGTGCGGGCCAACGCCGAGGCCTCCGCCGAGCTGCGGGCGCTGACGAAGCCGCAGACGAAGCTGCCGCCGTGGCGCATCGTCGCTCCCGCACCAGCGCCGGAACTGCTGTCGTACTACCAGGCGGCCGAGGCCGAGATCGGGGTGCCGTGGCAGTACTTGGCCGCCATCCACCTGGTCGAGACGCGCATGGGCCGCATCCGGGGCACCAGCACGGCAGGCGCCCAAGGGCCGATGCAGTTCCTGCCCTCCACGTGGACGCAGTACGGGGCGGGCGGCGACATCAACAGCAACCGTGACGCCATCCTCGCCGCCGCCCGGCTGCTCAAGCGCAACGGCGCGCCGGGCAACATGGCCAACGCCCTGTTCAACTACAACCGCTCGCAGCGCTACGTGAAGGCCGTCACCAACTACGCCGAGCAGATGCGGGCCGACGAGCAGGCGTACGTCGCCTACTACCACTGGCAGGTCTACTACCGCATGGTCGACGGCGACCGGCACCTGCCGGTGGGCTACGAAGGTGGCTGACGCACACCGACGCGCCGGAGGCGGAAGCCCCCGCTCAGTGGGACCTCCGCCTCCGTGCTGTGGGCCGACTGGCCCTGGTTGCTCGACCGCTCAGTCTTGGGTGCCGTCGTCGGGCGCCTTGCCGGTCCCGCTGCGGCCCTTGCTGCTGCTGCTGGATCCCTTGCCCGAGCTGTCGGTGTTGTCCGTGTCGACGTCGTCGGTGTCGACATCCTCGGTGTCGTCGGCGTCGGGCTTGCCGGGATCGTCGGGCCGGTGCTCGGTGGACTTGCCGGGCGCCTCCGGCCTGCCGGTGCCGGCCGGCTTCCTGCCGCCGTCGTCGGTCTCGGTCTCGGCCGTCTCCGCGTCCTGCTCGA
>DATAAM010000155.1:0-2551 GCA_036260075.1 Acidimicrobiales bacterium | reverse complement strand
CGCTGATCCCCCACCAGAACGAGCGGCGGCAGTCAGGCCGCCCGGCGGAGGACGGCCTGCACCCGGCGGACAACCTGCTGGGGTGCCGTCCACACGTCTTCCTCGGACACGCGGACGACGGTGAGCCCGGCCGCAGCCATGGCCGCGTCGCGGGCGGCGTCGCGCTCGCGATCGAGCCGGGACGTGTGGTGGCGCACGCTGTCGACCTCGACAACGAGCCGGGTACCCACCACGAGCAGGTCGGTGCGGCCGATCCAGTCGTCGCCCCCGACGTCGACTTGGCGGCGGACCTCGATGCCCACCTCGGCCAGGAGCCGGATCACCCGCGACTCCAGCCCGGACGCCGGGGCGATGTACCCGGCGGGTCGCTCGGCCAGCATCCGCCGCATCGCCCTGATGCCGGGACGGCCCCGGCGGGCCAGCTCCTCGAGCATGGAGTGGAGGCGTGGCAGCAGCGCGGGGCTGCGAGTCAGGGCGTTGTCGACGGCCCGCTCGACCTTGCCCGGGTGCTCGATGCCTGCCAGGTCGAACAGCGTGCGGGCGGGCGTGGTGACGGGGATGCCGTCGAGCACCGTGCAGTGATGAGGACGGAGCAACCTCGGCTCGTGCAGCGTGCCGAGCGCCGGAGGCCGCATGCCGTCACGCGACCTCGGCTGGGTGACATCGAGGCTACCCAGCCGGAATCCCGGGAGGCCCCAGAGCGCCGCTGCGGTGCGGTGGGACGCGACGGAGCCCGGAACGGCATCGAGCACCGCCGCCATCACCTGCGTCCTGGCCGTGCGAGGCGCACCCGCCGCGAGCAGCACCCGCCGGGAGAGTCGCAGCCAGTCGCCGCGCTGGATGCGGTACGTCAGCTCTCGCGGCGAGACACCGAGCATTCGGCATTGTGCCCGTGAGAGCAGGCCGTGCTGCTCGGCAGCCGCTTGGTGCATGAGCTCGTCGATCGTCATCGCACGATCTATAGCGAGCCGGTGTGACAGTCAGTCAGCCCTCCCCCGTTCTGGTGGGGGAATGGCGCGGCGGGTCAGCGGGTGGTGGACGTGCTGGGCGGGCGGGTCGTCGTCGAAGAGGACGTGGTGGTCGACGACGAGGACGACGTCGTGCTCGTCGACGACGACGTGCTGCTCGTCGTGGTCGACGGCGGCGCCTCGGCGCAGGCGGGCAGCGACAGTGGGAGCGCCTGCCCGTCGCCCACCACCACCGACATCGGCTGCTCCCCCGATCGTCCGCAGCGCACCCGCCACAGCGCCCGGCCCTCGGCGTCGGCCGACTGCACCGGGCTCCCGTCCACCGTCCAGCGGCCCGTGGCGAACAGCTCGAGGCGCACGCCGGGCACCGGCACCGCCCGCACGACGCCCCTCGCGTCCACCGACTTGAGCGTGACCTGCACCAGCAGGTTCGCCGGCTCCGTCGCCACCGGGGGGTTGGGCGCGATGGCGGCCGCCACCGCCACCCCCTCGTGGCGGGACACGCGCAACGTGAGCGACTTCGTCTCCTCGCCGCCGAGGAACAGCAGCTCCGGCTTCACCTGGGCCAGCTCGGGGGGACGGTAGGCCCGCACTCGGTAGCGCCCGCCGAACACCTGCGGCACGGCGAACGTGCCGTCAGGGTTGGTGGCCACGTCGAGCACGGCCGCCTGGTCGCCCACCAGCCGCTCGATGTGCACCACGGCCTGCCCCACCGGCCCGTCGGGGCCCGTGACCGTGCCGTTGAGCGTGGCCTTGCCGCCGGTGACGGCCAGCGTGGTCGTCGTGCGCCCGGGGACGGCGGCCAGCGCCACTGTGCTGTAGTCGGGCGGCGCCGTGGTCGGCGGCCGCGGCCGGGTGGTCGGCGGGGCGGGCAGCGGGTCGACGCCGTCGGCGGTGCAGGCGGCGAGCAGGAGGCAGCAGACGGCGAACGCGCGCCTCATGTCACCGTCGCCGTGGTGGATCCGCCGTCCCAGCGCACGGCGACCGTCGCAGGCGTCTCCACGGTGCGGTGCACGTACGCCAGCGCGGCACGACCGGTCACCGACGTGACCCGGCCCCGCTCCTTGCCCTCCACCTCGATCGCCGCGCCCTCGGGCACGCCCTCGGCGTCGAGCGCGAGCCGCCGCAGGTGCCGCGGCACGTGGCCGCCCCGGGAGTCGATGCGGGCCACCAGCTCCTGGCCCGTGTAGCAGCCCTTGGTGAAGCTCACGGCCCGCTCGACCAGCCCCGTCTCGGCCGGGATCGTGTCCTCGTCGAGCTCCTTGCCCATGGCGGGCCACCCGGCGTCGAGGCGGTCGCCGTCGCCCCACGGCGGCGACATGCGCTCTGTGCCGCGCGTTGCGATCTCGCACCTCACCCGCAGCTTGAAGCGGTTGAGGCGCTCGACCACGGCGCCGCCCCACCCGGCGTCGACGTCGAGCAGGAACCGATCGGTCGCCTCGCGTCGCACCCGCACCAAGGCGACGACCTTGCCCTGGGGCTGGAGGAGGAACGACACCGCGTCGTCGCCCACGGCCAACCCGGCCACGTCCTGCGACAGCTGCCCTTGCAGGAACGACTCGGCGTCGGGTCCCTCCACGACG
>DATAAM010000154.1:0-6231 GCA_036260075.1 Acidimicrobiales bacterium | reverse complement strand
ACAAAGCCGCGCGTTCGGTCCGGTCGGCGTCCCGCAGAAGGCCGGCCGGGCGCGCCGTCTGACCCGCCTGCGGTGGCGGCGTGACGACCGAGCGCTCTGGCGCGTTAGGGCAGCGTGACCGAACCTTCTGAGGCGGCCGCGCTGTTGGAGACGCTGCGGCTGTGTGAGCGGATGCGGCGGGAGGTGGACGAGCACGAGTACGTGGTAGTGGGGCGGCTCCAGGAGCTCGGCGTCTCCTGGGCCGTCATCGGTCGGGTCTACGGCATCTCGCGTCAGGCGGCGAGGGACCGCTTCATTCGGCCCCGGCGCCGGGAACGGCGCTCGGCGGCGACGCGGGGCGCTCCGGGTCGATCCTGATGGGACAGCCGGTCCCGAGCACGGGGAAGTCGCGGGTGCAAACGCGCAGCGCGTCATCGTCGTTCCTGGTGACAGTGCCACCCACCGGAGCGCTCTCGATGTCGGGAGACCGGACAAGGAGAGACGGAGCTCGGATTGCACTGCCTGACGGCGTCGAGCTGTCCGGAGCCACCATCGTGCCCCGGCCCCACGCGGCCACACCTCATGTGCTCGTCCTCGCGGGCGTGCCCGTTGCTGACCGCTGGCCCGCTGCGGTTGCAGTGGTGCAGGTGACCGCGGCCCAGGCGGGGACGACAGCACTGGCCGTCGAGCCGTGCCGGACGGTGGCCGAGCATCAGGACCGCTATGCCGCGGCCGTCGTGCTCGTCCCCTTCCTGGGCCGTCTGGCCGAGGACCGGGCGGTGCTGGACGCCGCCTCCCTCACCCCCTACAGCGTGGCGGCGTCGCTGTCTCCTACCGCCCGGCGGTGGTTGCGGCGGGACGTGTTGCGGGGCCTGGACGCAGACCGCAAGCTGCTCCGGTTCCTTCGTTCTTCCATCGCCTGCAAGTTCGTCCTCAACGAGGTGGAGCGCCAGTCGGGTTGGGAGATCAAGACCGTCCGCCGTTACCGGACCAAGTTGGAGGGCCATGACGGGCCGCAACTACGCCGATGCAAGGGCGAGTACGGCCTGGTCGGCGACGCCTACTGCGCCGCGGTCCTCGACCCCTGAGGTTGTGCATTTCGCCGATACCAATTTCCGACCGGAAATTGGTAGTGGCGGATTGCGGTGCTCTTCCGTACCGTCCGACAGCGATCGCCCGATGCGCGGGCGATGGACGGAAAGAGGCGGAGCGAAATGGGCTTGACGCTGGGGGACGGAAGACTGGTCGTCGATCGACACCCGCGCGCCCGCGTACCCACGGATCATCGCCTCGCCGTCGGCGCCGGCGCGTCTCATGGCGACCTGACGACCGACCCTGACGGACACGACGAGTAGAGATGGGGGCAGGCGCGATGTTCACGGGCTGGAAGCGCTCGGGTGGGGTACTACTTTCCGCAGCCCTGTTGGCCGGGCTGTTGCTCGCAGTTCCGGGAGGACCGGCAGCCTCGGCATCCGACGACAAGCGCGGGGACCTGTCCGCGCTGAAATCGGCCGAACCCAAGGAGGAGCCCCCGGAGGTACCGAAGGGCGACTTCGCCAGCATGGCGCCGCTCGGCCGCAGGAAGGACGAGCCGAAGAAGGACTACTCCAAGTCGTTCGACAAGGCGACGTCCAAGCTCGTCAAGCGCGAAGCCAAGGCCGACATCTACGAGAACGCCGACGGCACCAACGCCGCCGTCTTCTACACCGACGAGGTCAACTGGAAGGACGCCAAGGGCGACTGGCACAAGATCGACCCGACGCTGGTCGAGGACGGCTCAGGCGGCTTCAAGAACAAGTCCGGGCCCGTGCGCCTGCGCGTACCGGCGACGACCGGTGCCGAGCCCCTGGCCGAGCTGTCCGGCGACGGGTGGTCGGTGGGCTACACGCTCGAGGGCGCCAAGGCCGGTGTGAAGGCGAAGCCGAACGGAGCCGTGGCGAAGTACGAGGGCGTTCTGACCGAGGTCGACGTGGAGGAGCGTGCCCTCCGCAAGGGCGTCAAGGAGACGCTCACGCTCCGCAAGGTGCCCGCCGGCGGTGGGGACGCAGTGTTCCGCTACCCGCTCACCCTCTCGGGACTCACCCCGGTCAAGCAGGACGACGGCTCGATCGCCTTCCGCGACAAGGACGGCAAGATCGTGGCGGTCGCCCCCGCCACCGTGGCGTGGGACGCCGACGAGGCCCCAGCCGAGGGCGACGGTGTGGTGGCGCCGCTGGGCCTCGTCGAGGAGAACGGGCGCTGGGTGATGGAGGTCCGCGTCCCCGGCACGTACCTCGCCGATCCAGCCCGCACATATCCGGTCACCGTCGACCCCGGGCTCGACGCCGGGTACACGACGCATCAGTACGACGCCTTCGCCTCCTCCGTCGACCCCAACGGGAACTACAACGGCGCCCGGCAGTACAACAACGGCCACTACGTCGACTTCGTGGGCTTCGACAATTGGGACCCGCGCTCGGAGCAGTACACCTACCAGTTCTTCGACTTCAGTCCGCTGGACGGGCAGTACATCGGCTACGCCGAATGGGTGGACTGGGTCTTCCTGACGAAGGGCTACGACGCGGGGTGGGGGTGGGAGGGCTACCACCGCCTCTGGCCGGTGGCCGACGACTGGGACCAGTCGAGCATCCGTTGGACGAACCTGCCGAACCACCGTCCGGAATTCGTCGAGGGTTTCGTAGGCGAGGACACATGGGCCTCCCACGACATCACCGACTGGGTCCAGAACTGGACGGACGGCACGTGGGCCTCCAAGGGGATCGCCATCGACACCGCAGGACGGCCCAGCGGCGTCCGCTTCGCCGCCAGCGAGGAGCCCGCCGGCTACGCGCCCCACGTCATGGTCACCTACGACGCCCGCCCGGTCGCCATGCAGCCGAGCTCGCCTGCCGACGGGGCCACGGTGATCGAGGACCGTCCGACGCTGACCGGCGCGGGTGGCTACGACGACGACGACCCGCTCCGCTTCCAGTTCCGCGTGTCGACGCAGCCCGACTGCCAGACCGGTTCGATGGTGAACTCCGGCGTCCTGACCACGCCATCCTGGACACTCCCGGCGGGGAGTCTCGTGGACGGCACCACCTACTACTGGTGCATGGCCACGATGGACTACCGCTATACGGTCTGGTCGCGGATCGCGCGATTCCGCTACGACCTCCGCCTGGGCGACCATCCCGACCTCCCGAAGGACTCGTTCTCCGGCGTGAATGCCAACCTGGCCACGGGCAACGTGCACCTCCAGGTGGGTTCGCCTGCGCTCTCCACCACGGCGGGCACCGCGGGCATCGACTACTCGTACAACTCCAGGGCGCCGCAGCGCTACGCCACGACGTCGCAACGGTTCGGCCTCATCGGCACCTACACGAACGTCAACGAAACGACCAAGCGGCTGGTCCGGCGCGACCGGCAGCTCGACTTCAACTGGGGCAGCGGCTCGCCGGGCGGGACGATCCCGAGCGACGACTTCAGCGTGACGTGGACCGGCAATGTCACCGTACCCGCCTCGGGCACCTGGACGTTCGGCGCCGCCCACGACGACGACACCACGATCACCGTCGACGGAAACCCGGTCTTGAGCACAGGCTGCTGTTCGGGCGGGCCGCGCTGGGGATCGGACGTCTCGCTCACCGCCGGTCAGGCGGTCCCCATCACCGTCACCATGCGGGAGTACGGCGGGGCGGCCTACCTGCAGCTGTGGGCCAAGGGCCCGGCGGCAGAGGGAGGTCTCATCGTGCCGTCGGACTGGCTATCGACCATCCCGCCGACGCTGCCCGCGGGGTGGTCGCTGTCGGCTGACGGCCTCGACGGTCTGAGCTTCGCCTCCGCGGAGATCGGCGACACGACCCTGAGCCTCGTCGAACCCGACGGCGTGGTGCACGCCTTCACGAAACAGAGCGACCAGTCGTGGAAGGCGGTCAACGCCGAGGACAACGACAACGTCCTGACCACGGTCGTCGAGTCCGGGCGCACGACGTATACGGTGCAGGGCGATGACGGCATCGCCTACACCTTCGACGACTCGGGCAAGCTCACGCGGGCCGTCAGCACCGCCGACGACCGCCGTCCCGGTGCCGTCACCTACGACTACGACGGTGCCACCGGTCGCCTCACCGGCCTCGTCGATCCCGTGACGAACCACGGGGTTCGCTTCACGTACGCCAGCACTGGGACGACCTGTCCCAAGAACGTCCCCGCCGGGCTGACCGAGGACCCGCCGACGGGCATGCTCTGCCAGGTGTCGTACTGGCCGGGCACCGACCCGGGTGCCGCCGACGCGCGCGCCAAGACGAAGCTGTACTACCAGTCGGGACGACTGACACGCATCGAGGAACCGGGCGGCGAGGTGACGGACTTCGCCTACGACTCGAACAACCGGCTCTGGAAGGTGCGCGACTCTCTCGTCTTCGACGTGGTCGACGCCGGGCTGCGGGCCGACAGCGACGACACGCGCACGATCATCGAGTACGACGGCGCGGGCCGCGTCACCACGATCAAGGCGCCCGCCCCGCTGGCGGGAGACGAAGTGGACAGCAAGCGACCCAAGCGGACCTACGTGTACGGCAGCGGCCAGACCGACGTGAAGATCGCGGGCCTGGCTGACCCCAACGGCTACTCCCGCCGTGTGACCTTCGACAGCGCCGGGAGGCTCCTGCAGGAACGCGACACGGCGGGGCTCGTCACCACCGTCGAGTACGACCAGCGCAACCTCGTGGTCTCGCGCACCGGCCCGACAGCCGCGGCGAGCGACCCCGCCGCCATGAAGACGACCACAGTCTACGACCACGCCGGCCGGCCCGTCGAGACCTACGGACCCGCCCGCGCGTCGTGCTTCGGCATCAAGTGGCTGACAGTCCACAAGGCCGGATTCGACAGCACAGACGGCGGCTTCGCCCGACCCTGGGGCTTCACCGGCGAGCGCCCCAACGGGACCTGCACCAACCCGGCCGTGCCGTCAGCCGGGACCGCCTACGACGAGAGCTCGCCGGGCACGGCGATGAAGGGCCTGGCCGCCGCCTACTGGGCCACACCCGACCAGTCGGGTCCCGCCGCCTCCCACGCCACCGGGGTGGGCCACGCCACGGGCGCCATGTCCAGGGACTGGGGGACGACCGGTGTGCCCGACGGCCTGACGTCGGGGGACAACTGGAGCGCCCGGTTCACCGGCGAGGCCGTGCTGGCGCATCCCGACACCACCTACACCTTCAAGCTGTGCGCCGACGACGGCGTCCGGCTGTTCGTCGACGACGACAAGCTGATCGACGACTGGCGTGACACAGGGTACGCGTGTCGTACGGCGTCAAGCACCGTCGGCTCGTGGTACGGATCCACGCCGCCGCTGCCGAGGCGAGTCCGCCTCCGCATCGACTACTACGAACGAACCGGCTCGGCGCGCCTGGACCTCTTCTGGGTGCGTACAACGAACGGGGCGACGTCTGAGGAGTTGGTGCCGGGTGCCAACCTGGCCCCCCGCTACGGCCTGGCGACGACGACGACGGACGCCGACGGCAAGAGGTCCTTCACCGAGTATGCACGGCCCGAGTACGGGTTGGCCACCGCCTCCCGCGTCGATCCGAGCGGTTTGGACCTGACCACCAGGACCGAGTACGAGGCCCCGGGCGAGGGCTACCTGCGACGCAAGTGGAAGACGATGCCCAAGGGCCCGGGGGGCGCGGCCGACCCGACCAAGACGAGCTACGCCTACTGGGGCGCGACGGAGTCGGCGCCCTCCAACGAGTGCTCGGGCACGGCGTCCAAGGAGATGCTCAAGTCCACGACCAGCCCCGATCCGGCCGGCTCGCAGGGTCCGATCGTGCGTGAGATCGTCTACGACGCCTGGAACCGCGTCGTGGGCCGCCGCGTGGCCGGCGACTCGCGCTGGTCGTGCACCAACCACGACCTGCGCGGCCGGGTCACCACCTCGACAGACGGCTCGGGCAAGACCACCGCGAACACCTACTCGACGCCGGGCGAGGTGACGACGACGTACGCCGACTCCTCCGGCGCGTCCCGCACAACGGTCAAGAAGCTCGACCTGCTCGGGCGCGAGTGGTCCTACACCGACGAGCACGGCACGACGACGCGGCGGGTCTTCGACCAGGCGGGCCGCGTGCAGGAGGTGTGGCGCCGGTTCTCCGGGGCCTCGGACACGAAGGTCCAGGAGTTCGCCTACAGCGCGGAGAACCGCCTCGCCTCGACCACCGAGCACGTCTCCGGTGCCCCGCGCACGACGACGCACACGTACGACGCGGCCAC
>DATAAM010000153.1:0-10672 GCA_036260075.1 Acidimicrobiales bacterium | reverse complement strand
GATTTCTCCCGCCCTCGTCGCGTCCGGCCCCGGTCCGCCACAGATTCGCGACAGGGGCGCAACATCACCGGCTACGACCTGCGGTTACGCGTGCTTCGGGCGCCGACGCCTCCATCGCCAGCAACTCCGCGGGCGAGGTTGTTCCTCACGGGATCTCGATCACCTGCTGGAACCCGCTCGTCGGTGCTGAGCGTGGATGCACACTGAAGGACGTCCGACGCCTTTCGTGCGACTAGAACCCCCCGTTAACGTCCGAGGACGAGGGCGGCCTCGACCTCGACGGAGGGTGTAGTCAACGGCGATATCTGGCCCCCGCCACCAACGAACAACCAGGAGAGCCGGTGCGAGAGCACCGGCTCTCCTCGTGTTAAGCGGCCGGCGGTCAGGTGGTCGGGGACCCACTGGAGCGACCTTCGCCCGCCGGCACGCTCGGTGCCGCGATGCAGGCGAAGCGGCCGGTGACGAGCATCGTGATGGCCGGCTGGTGCGCCTCGTCTGGATGGCAAGCCGCGATCTATAACACGCCAGCGCAGAGCTTGTACCAGACGTGATAATTGCCCTCAGGAATAATGAGATGCGTATTGAGTAAGCCTGTGAAGGGCGGTGGGTACGGTGTTGTCGTTAAGAATTCCTGCCGCGGGAAGATGATTAATGTGTCTGTCTTTGTCTTGGCGAATGTGCAGTGCACTTTCACCACTGCCCCGGTGACGAGGAAGTTTAAGGCCCCGGACGTGCAGCTTTCGCCGGCGAGCGCGTTCGGGACGGCGTTGATCACACCGACAAGCCCACCTGTGATGAGCAACATGCTGCCCGCACTCACCCAGGCGAACCTGAACCCGTTGTTGGTGATGCCGGTGCCCCACGAGTGGCCGCACCATCCGGCCACCTGCCCAGCGGCGCTCAGACCCTTGGTCACGTTGGGAGCGCATGTGCCGATCCCGCCCGCGAAGCTGAAGGCGAACACCAGTAACTTCGGCCAGATGTGGGCGATGGTTGTCGTCGTTGTGTGTGTTCCTGTTCCGAATGTCACTGTCGCCGCCCCGGGGTAGAACAGGCCGGGCGAGCCCACAACCGCTGTTCCCGCGCCTGCGCACACCTGTGTGGCTGCGGCGGGCTGGGCGGTGGCGAGCACCGCGAGAGTGGATGCGGTGAGCGCCGTTGCCAACAGCGCGGCAAGACGACGTCGACGTCTCATGGCAGTTCCTTTCGCTCGAGTCGGTCAAGCGAAGGCCGAGTCCGACGATCCCCCCGGTCGTCCGAGCCCCCTCGGTGGTGCTGCGTTGATGCGGGGCCTTCACCTTCTCTATACGAACGAACGAGCCGATCGTGTCACCGTCGCGGGGCGAGGCGGGGGCGACGCTCCGGGCCGCCCCCGCCCTCAGCTCACGGTAAGACGAAGCCGATGCACACCTTCTTCCACTCGTGGTAGTTGCCTCCGGACCACCCGAAGTGGAAGGACCTCGATAACACCGTTGTTAATGTCCAGAATCCTGGGACGAAGGTTAAGGAACTCGTCTTCGTCTTGTGGATCTGGCAGTTCAATAAGATTAAGGCGCTGACCACGATGAAGCTTAAGGCTCCGGTCACGCAGCTCTCCCCGGCGAGCGCATTCGCCATGATCGTGCCGATCCCGGCGAGCCCGCCTGTGTAGACGATGGTATTGCCCACGATGAGGATGACCACGCGGTGGCCGCTGTTGGTCACCCCGCTCCCCCAGGCGTGACCGCACCAGCCGGACACCTGTCCGATGGCGCTCAGTGTCTCGGCGAGATTGGGCGCACATGTGCCGAGCGTCATCGAGAACGAGAAGCTGGTGTACGCGGGCCCCACTTGCAGGTTGACCGCGACGCTGCTCGGCGATGTCGTGACTGTGGGAGTGCCCGGGTAGTAGAACGGCGCCCCAGTGTTGGCGGTACCTTGCCCGACGCACATTGTGGCCGAAGCCGGTGGAGGTGACGGCAGCATCCCGAGCGTCGCGATGACCAGCGTCGTCGCGAGGAGTACAGCAAGTCGACGTCTCATCGTCGGTCCTTTCTCTCGGACGTCATTCATCCAAGGCCGAGTCCGACGGCTTCCCCCGCTGTCCGAGCCCCCCTCGGTGGCACTGGCGTTGCTCCGAGGCCTTACCCTCCTATACGAACGAGAAGCGGCGTCGTGTCACCGGGGGAGCTCGTTCATAACACGCCCGCGCAGGCCTTCGTCCATGTGTGGTAGCTGCCGTCCGGGACTGTCACGTGGGTGGCGGGGTTCCCGACTAACTGGTGCGTCCCCGGAACCGCTGTTAAATGGCTTGTCTTGCTCTTTGTCGTGCACGTCACCTTGGTGACGGATCCGCTCACCACGAAGCCTAAGGCCCCGGTGGCGCAGCTCTGGCCCGCGAGGATGTCCGGGACCATCGTGAGTTTGCCTTCCAGCGCTCCTGTCAGCAGCAGCAGGGGGCCGGCTTGCACCCAGGCGAAGCGGTACCCGTGCCCGGTGATCCCTTGGCCCCAGGTGTGGCCACACCAGCCGGACACCATCCCTCCGGCAGAGAAGCCTTTGGCGGGATTCGGTGCGCACGTGTTGGCCAGGCTGAACGACAGGTTGAACGGCAGCGTCTGCGGCGTGGCCTGGATGGTCAGTGTCGGGCCCCCCTGGTGCACGGCGCCGGGGAAGAAGAGGCCGGCCCCACCCACGCTCATCGTGCCGAGACCGGAACAGACACCACTGGCATGGGCGGGCGCCACTGACGTGAGCGCTCCCGGCGTGGCCGTCAGTGCCGCCGACAGCAGCAGCGCGAGATGCCTTCTCATTCGTCTGTCCTTTCGCTTCGGTCGCAGTAAGGAAGGACGAATCCGACGAACGTCGAGCTTCCCGGCCTCCGGCTCTGACGCCGGCGCGCGTACAAAGGCCTTCATACAGCTATACGAGCGGGCGACGACATCGTGTCAACCAGCTGGACCACGGCGGTCGCGCCAGAGCCGTCATGAAGGCACCCTGAGAAACGCGTTCCCCGGGAGGAACTGCAAAGGCGCTCGTCTTTTGGTCGTGCACGGAGTCGTGGTGCCAGAACCCAGTACGAAGTCGCCAGGAGAGAAGGATGTTGCGCGTGCTGACACGGAACTTCGTGGCGCCTGCGCAGTTTGGCCGAGCTGCCGCGACGAGGACGTCCGCGGGATCCTCGGCGGCAACTTTTGGGCGTCGCCGAGCGCGTCTGCCGTCGGGGTTCAGAGCACCCCGCCGCAAGGGCCTCGGTTCTCTCCGCTTCCCGGCACGGCCCTCGCCTTGTTCACGGCGATCGTGAGTGCGGTGACCGCGATCCACAGGTGCGAGGCCGTCAGCCCCACGCGCTGCCACAGGCCGAAGTCCGATCCGTACCGCATGCCGATCACGCAAGCGAGCGTGACGAGCGCAGCCACGGCGGCGAAGCCTGCCTGCGCCCGGCGACCGCGAGCCGCGTACGGGCGTACGGCGAGGAGCGGAGTGGCGACCGTCGCGATGTAGGCCACGGTGGCCACGTCGCCGTGGATGCGGTCGACCCCGGCGCCCACCGGGAAGGCGGCGACGCCGATGTCGGCGATCCCCGCCACGACGGCGGCGGTGCCCGCCAACGGCCGCAATGCCGTCCGCAGGGCATTCCCGAACAGCACCATCCCCACGCCGAGCACCAGGAGGGCGGCCGTCATGGCGGGCTGCGTCGACGCGCCGTCGGCGGCGAGGTCGCTGATGGCGTCGTGCCGGTGCGAGAAGCCGTCGGTCACCTCACCGAGCACCGCCCATGCGAGCACGAACGCGATCGGCCCGATCACCCCGCCGACTGCCATGCACCGACCCTAGGGGCGACGGGCGCGGACGAGCAGTGACGGGGCTCAGGGGAGGTCGACGTAGCGCCCGAGGAAGCGGCGGGCCGAGGGGGTGTCCAGCCGGTAGGCCACGTTGGTGGCCTTGCAGTACGTGTCGCCGGTGATGGTCGTGGCGGCGAGCAGGTTGGAGGAGCCCAGGAAGTTCGGCCCGCCGGAGTCGCCCTTGCAGGTGCCGCCCCAGCCGTGGGCGTCGTTCTGCGACATCTTCAGCCACGTCGCGGTGGAGGTCGTGAACGACGCAGTGGCCTGCTCGCGGACGAGCGGCGCCGTCTGCGTGGGCTTGCCCCCGTCCTCCCTTGTGGGCTCGTGCTTGCCGTAGCCGACGGCAGTGAACGTCTGCCCCCGCAGGTCCATGTCGTCGAAGGCGCCCGCCGTGGGGAGCTGCGCCAGTGCAACGCCGGCGATGTCGCGCTCGAGGACGACGACGGCGAGGTCGTGGGGGTCGCCCTGCCTGCGGCGGTACTCGGGTTCGGTGTGCATCGTGCCCGCCACCAACGTCGACCTCGAGTCGTAGGTCGCGTCGAAGGTGACCCAGACGCGCGCGATGCCGAGCGACTCCAGGTACGAGGTGCAGTGGGCAGCGGTGAGGAACACCCGGGGAGCGATCAGGGTGCCGGAGCAGAGGATCTCCTTCTGGCCCGGCGTGCGCCACTCGGCGATCAAGGCGCCGACGTTGGGATGGTCCTGCCCGTCGGCCCGGCCGTTGGCGATGGCGCCGGCGGGCGACGCAGGCGCGAGGAGGGCCACGGAAGCGACGGCGGCAGCGAGCGCGACGCGCGGAAACAAACGTTGCTCCTTGGGGGCGTAGTTCGTTCGGACTAGTCCTTTCGGCACCCTCCCGCCTCGGCTTGAGCGGAATGGAGTTTTGGTACAGGGGGTGCGAACACGACGGCGGAGGTGCGACATGACCATGCAGGACCCCACGACGCGGGTGGGCACCGGCGAGGTTCGCGGCCCGGCTCGTGACAACGTCGCGACCGCTCGCGACGACAGGCGGCGAGACGCCGAGCGCCGCGTACATCGTCAGCCGTGGCCTGGCCAAGGCGGGAAGTGCTGTTCGCGGCGGTCGTGCTCGTCGGGCTGCCCGTCGGTGACGTCTCCGCCAAGGAGCACAAGGGCGGCGACGACAAGGGCGGCGAGCGCCGCACGGAGCGACCGGCCGCGGAGCAGGAGGCGCCCGCCACAGGTGACAGCACGACCAGGACCGAGACCGGGAGCGGCACCGATGCCGGCACTGGCGTGCAGGCGCCCACCCCGGCCGGCGCTCCGGCCTACATCCTCATGAGCGGGTTCCGCCGCAGCGCGCTCGACGTGCTGCGCCAACCGGCGTAGCTCGGCGCGCGAGGATGGCCTCCGTGGCCGGCGACGCGACCGACATCCCCAGCACCGAGGACGAGTGGCGGGCGCGACTGACGCCCGAGCAGTTCCACGTGCTGCGACAAGCGGGCACCGAGCGTCCCTTCACGGGCACGTACGTCGATTGCCACGACGACGGCATGTACCGGTGCGCGGCGTGCGGTGCGGCGCTGTTCTCGTCCGACACCAAGTTCGAGTCGGGCACCGGCTGGCCCAGCTTCACCGAGCCGGCCGTCGCCGAGGCAGTCGAGCTCGTGCCCGACACCAGCCACGGCATGGTGCGCACCGAGGTGCGCTGCAAGCGGTGCGGGTCGCACCTCGGGCACGTCTTCCCCGACGGCCCGGCGCCGACGGGCATGCGCTACTGCATCAACTCGTGCGCCCTCGACCTCGACCGCAACGCCACGGGCTAGGCCCAGGTCCGCACGAGCTCGAGCACGGCGGCGGCGTCGGGGCCTTCGCCGCGCAACCCGGTCTCGTCGGGCGAGGTGCGACGGGAGGCGACCATGCACAGGTCCAGCGCATCGCCGGTGATACGCGTCGGTGCGTCGTCGTCGTCGAAGTCCCATGCGTCGCCGCCGGGGCCGACGAGGCGGAACGCGACCGGCCCCGTCATCGTGCGCCCGTCGCGGGCGAAGGCGTAGGGCAGCGAGCGCCAGGCCAGGCGGGCGATGTGCCACAGCCGGTCGCCGGCCTCGGGGGTGCGGCCGAAGGCGTGGAACACGTCGCCGGTGTGGATCCAGGTCTCGGCCAGGCGGGTGGTCGCCAGCGTCTGGGCCGCCAGCTCGCCCGCGACCCACGTGACGCGGGCCCCCGGGTCGCACGAGCGCAGCGCCTCGCACAGCTCGGCGGAGCTTCGGCGGTACCGCTCGTGCACGGCGGCAGGCGGCAGGCCGCGCTCGCGGGCGACGAGCGCGTCCACGCCCTCGTCGACGTTCGCCGCCGGGGGCAGGCCTTGCGCCAGCCTCGCCGCGGTCTCTTCGAAGCGGCCGTGCACGCTGGCGATCGCCATCTCGTTGGTCTGTCCCAGGTGGAGGACGACATCGCAGACCGTCCACCCCGCGCACCGCGAGGGCGCGGCCCAGCCGTCGTCGTCCAACCCGTCGAGCAGCGAGCCCAGCTCCTCCTGCTGCTCCCGCAGGGCGGCGACGACCTCATCCACGGCGCGCCGCCTCCGAGGCCTGGAAGAGGTACGCGCCGATGCGCCTGGCCAGCTCGACCGGATCGCGCCCGAGCTCGCGTGGCAGGTTGCCGTTGAGCCACAACGTCGCCAAGCCGTGCATGAGCGCCCAGCCTGCCACCAGGGCGCCCGCTTCGTCGCCGCCGGTGGCATCGCTCACCTCCGACGCCGACTCCACCAAGAGCGCCGTCATCTCCGCCTGCGCCGCCACCACCTCGGGGTCGTCCGTGCGGTACAGGTCGGGGCGGAACATCACTTCGAAGTGGCCCCGGTGCCGTGTGGCGAACCGCACGTAGGCCAGCCCCACCTCGAGGAAGCTCCCCGTGCGCTCCCACGCTGCTCGCAGCTCCTCGGCCAGCAGGCGGGAGCCCTCGGCCGCCAGCGCCGTGAGCAGGCCGGTCTTGTCGCCGAAGTGGTGGGCGGGCGCCGCATGCGTCACGCCCACGCGCCGGGCCAGCTCGCGGAGGCTGACGGCGGCGGGACCGACCTCCTCGACGGCCGCCACGGCGGCGGCCAACAGCTCTTCGGGGAGGTTGCCGTGGTGGTAGGGGCGAGTGACCATCTTTACATTGACAAGATAGAGGGCCGGGTGCAGGATCGTCGACATGAGCGCATACCTCTCGGGCAACTACGCACCGGTCCCCGACGAGGCCACGGTCGAGGACCTGGAGGTCGAGGGCCGGCTTCCCGAGGCTCTCGACGGGCGGTACGTCCGCACCGGCCCCAACCCCGTCGGCGAGGCGCCGCAGCCGTACCACTGGTTCACAGGCGACGGCATGGTGCACGGCATCCACCTGCAGGGTGGGCGGGCGGTGTCGTACCGCAACCGATGGGTGCGCACCGGCTCGGCGGTGGACGGCCCTGCGCAGCCGTTGTACGACCTCTCCAACACCAACGTGGTGCCGTTCCGCGGACGACTGCTCTCGTTGACCGAGGGCTGCTACCCGTACGTGTTGGCTCCCGACCTGGAGACGTTGGGGCGCTGGGACGTGGGCGCCCCGCTGCCGCACGGCCTCACCGCCCACCCCAAGGTCGATCCCGAGACCGGCGAGCTGCACGGGTTCGCCTACTGGTTCGACCAGCCCTACCTCCTCTACCACGTGATCGACGCCGACGGCCGGTTGGCCACCAGCACGCCCATCGAGCTGCCCGCGCCCGTCTCGATGCACGACTTCGCCCTCACTCGCGACCACGTGCTGTTCTTCGACCAGCCCGCGGTGTTCGACCTCGAGGCGATGGCGACGACGGGCTTCCCCTTCTCCTGGCGGCCCGACAACGGCGCGCGGGTCGGCGTGCTGCCTCGGGCGGGGGGCGACATCCGCTGGTACGACACCGAGCTGGGCTACTGCTTCCACCCGATGAACGCCTACGAGGACGACGACGGCACGATCGTGGTCGACGTCCCCATGCAGGACAGCGTGTACGACCGCGACCGGGTGTTCGACCGGCGGGGGCCGCGCCTCGAACGGTGGACGATCGAGCCGTCGTCGGGGAAGGTGCGCCAGGAGGTCGTCGACGACGCGCCACAGGAGTTCTGCCGGGTCGACGACTCGCGCCTGGGCTCACCGCACCGGTACGGCTACACCATCGGTGTGGGCCGCGACCTGCCGTACGAGGACACTCGTGTGTACAAGCACGACTTCCGCACCGGCGCCCGTGACGTGCACGACTTCGGTCCGGGGCGCCATCCCGGCGAGTTCCTGTTCGTGGGCGATCCCGACCGGGCGGACGAGGAGGACGGCGGCTGGCTGCTCGGGCTGGTGCACGACGACGCGAGCAACCGCACCAGCCTCGCGGTGCTCGACGCCCAGGACGTGCCCGGCCCGCCCGTGGCCACCGTGCACGTGCCGCGCCGCATCCCCTACGGCTTCCACGGC
This sequence comes from Acidimicrobiales bacterium, assembly GCA_036260075.1. GTDB lineage: Bacteria > Actinomycetota > Acidimicrobiia > Acidimicrobiales > JAHWLA01 > DATAAM01. The sequence continues at coordinate 2,417 of DATAAM010000153.1, read as the reverse complement.
TGCTGGATGGCGGAGGCCTAGGCCCTGGAGGCGGAACGGTCCGCTGAGCGGACCCTTCCGCCTCCCGAACCGATCGGGCGCACCCTCCCTTGCGTCGGTTCGGCCTACCCGGCCAGGCGGAGGGGGATGTGGGCGACGAGCTCCCCGTGGTCGGGGCGCACGGGCGCCTTGGGGGCCAGCGAGCGCAGCAGCCGCACCGCCCCGGGGTTGTCCCCCAGCATGTAGGCGGTGAACGAGTCGACGCCCCGCTCGGCGGCGGCCTTCGCCAGCCTGCGGACGAGTCGGCGGCCGAGGCCGTGCCGCTGCCAGGCGTCCTCCACCAGCACGGCGATCTCGGCCTCGTGCCCGTCGCCGTTGGACGGCACGTCGTAGCTCGCGACCGCCACGATCTCGCCGTCGACCTCGGCCACCAGCGCGTCCCGCCGCCGGTGGTCCACGTTGGCGAAGTAGGCGAGCATGGCGGGCCGGGGGCGGCGCATGGGCTGGTGGAACCGGCGGTAGACCGTCTCGGGCGACAGGCGCTCGAAGAGCCGGGCGAGGGCAGCAGCGTCCTCCGGACGGATCGGGCGGATCACCGGTCGTTCCATGCACGGTCCAACCCCGACCCGCCGGCCGCCCATGCCCGCCGGGCATGTGATTGCCGTCACCCCGGCGGGAAGGGTGAGGGCATGACGACGCCGCAACAGCCGGAGCTGGCCCGCAGCCGGCGCTCCGAAGCCGACCCCGCTGCCGCCAAGACCCGCACCGGCGGCCCCACGACCGAGAAGGGGCGCACCGGCCCCGTCCCGGAGGACAACCTCCCCGGGCACCACCCCGAGCACGAGCAGGACAAGCCCGAAGGCCCACCACCCCGCCCCAAGGCCCGCGCCCCCAAGAAGAAGGCCGCGCCCGAGCAGCCGCCCCGCCCGACGCGGCGCAGCTTCGACTTCGAGTTCGAGCCCCGCATGGCCCCGTTCTCCTTCGCCGTCGGCGTGACGCCGCTCACGGCGAAGGTGGAGGTGGCGGACGACGAGCTGCGCGCCCGCTTCGGCCCGTGGTCGGTGCGCACGCCGCTCGACAACGTCGAGGCGGCCGAGGTCACCGGCCCCTACTCGTTCCCGAAGGTGGTGGGGCCGCCGCACCTGTCGCTGGCGGACAAGGGCCTCACGTTCGGCACGAGCACGCGGCGCGGGGTGTGCATCCGCTTCAAGCAGCCGGTCACCGGGGCGCTGCCGTTCGGCGTGCTGCGCCATCCGGCGCTCACCGTGACCGTCGACGACCCGGAGGGCCTGGCAGAAGCGCTGCGCACGACCTAGAACGGGCACATGCCCAAGCTCTTCTCGATCCGCCCGTCGCTCGCTGTCCGGGGCCGGAAGTTCAAGGGACTGCGGGGGTTCGCCGGCAAGCCGTTCCACCCGCCGCTCACCGACATCCCGGTGGCCGCGTACATCCTGGTGATGGCGTTCGACATCGTCTCGGCGGTGGCAGGCGACGACTCCACTCTCGCCCGGGACTTCTTCGTGTCTGGCACGCACGTGCTCGTGGCGGGCGCCGTCGTGGCCCTGCCCACGGCCCTCACCGGATTCTGGGATTGGTGGCGCTCCACCGAGCCGGGCACCCAGGCGTGGCGCACGGCCAACTGGCACATGGCCGTGATGGTGTTCGTGACAGCGGTGGTGATCGCCGACATCGTGCTGCGGCTGTCGAGCTGGGAGGACCCGGTGGTGCCCACCTCGGTCCTCGTGCTCTCGATCGTGGCAGGCGTGCTCGTCGCCTACGGGTCGATCTACGGCGGCGCCCTCGTGTACGAGTACGGGTTCAACGTGGAGACCTCCGGCGACCACCCGGCCTGGCACCGCTCCGACGTCGACGTCCTCCACGGCCGCGAGACACCGCCCGCGTAGCCCCGACCCCGGTTTTGGGCACGTTTTTCCGTGAATACGGCGGGAAAGCGTGCCCAAAACGGAGGAGGCGGGAAGGACGGCGGGCATGACCGTCGAGTTCGGCTACTGGATGTCCAGTGAGGAGCACTCCCCCAAGGCGCTCGTCCACAACGCGGTGCGGGCCGAGGAGCTCGGCTTCCGCCACGCCATGATCTCCGACCACTTCCACCCGTGGGTGACGAAGCAGGGCAACAGCCCCTTCGTGTGGAGCGTGCTCGGGGCGATCGCCGTGCGCACCGAGCAGCTGCGGGTGGGCACGGGCGTGACCGCCTCCCTCGTGCGCATCCACCCGGCGATCACGGCCCATGCCGCCGCCACCGTCGCCGCCATGATGCCGGGCCGCTTCCTGCTCGGCATGGGCACGGGCGAGCGGCTCAACGAGCACGTGACGGGCGAGAAGTGGCCCACGATCGGCGAGCGCCAGTCGATGCTGGAGGAGTACGTCGACGTGATCCGCCGCCTGTGGACCGGCGAGGAGGTCACGTTCCGAGGCAC
>DATAAM010000152.1:0-8781 GCA_036260075.1 Acidimicrobiales bacterium | reverse complement strand
CCGCATGCGGCGCTTGACGCACAAAGAACGGGGCGGCGCCTAACTTCCACGCTGTGTCGTGCAGTGACAACCCGGCCGCCCGCGCCGACGAGCTCCGTCGGCTGATCGAGCACCACAACGTCCTCTACCACCAGCGCGACGAGCCGGAGATCAGCGACGCCGAGTACGACGAGCTCGTCCGCGAGCTGCGGCTGATCGAGGAGACCCACCCCGAGCTCGTCACGCCCGACTCGCCCACCCAGACGGTGGGGGCGGCGCCCTCCACGCTGTTCGCGCCGGTGCGGCACCGCACCCGCATGATGTCGCTCGACAACGCCACGTCGCTGGAGGAGCTGCTCGCCTGGGGCCGGCGCATGGAGCGCTACATCAGCGGCGACGTCGACTACGTGTGCGAGCCGAAGATCGACGGGGTGGCCATCTCGCTGCTCTACGAGGACGGCCGCTACGTCCGGGCCGCCACCCGGGGCGACGGCTCAGTGGGGGAGGACGTCACCGACAACATCGCCACCATCGGCGTGATCCCCGAACGGCTGCGCGTCGACGGCGCGCCCGCCGTGCTCGAGGTGCGGGGCGAGGTGTACATGCCGGTGCCCGCGTTCGAGGAGCTCAACCGGCGGCAGGCCGAGGCGGGGCAGCGCCTCTTCGCCAACCCGCGCAACTCGGCCGCGGGCTCGCTGCGCCAGAAGGACGCCAAGATCGCCGCCAGTCGCGAGCTGTCGTTCTGGGCGTACCAGATCGGCGAGCTCACGGGCGGGCCCACGTTCACGAAGCACTCGCAGTCGCTCGACTGGCTGCGCCAGGCCGGCTTCCCGGTGAACGACCACGTCGACGTGCTGCCCGACCTCGACGCCGTCCACCGGTTCTGCACGCACTGGCAGGACCACCGCCACGACCTCGACTACGAGATCGACGGGGTGGTCGTGAAGGTGGACGACCTGGCGCAACGGGAGGAGCTGGGATCCACCTCGAAGGCGCCACGATGGGCGATCGCCTACAAGTTCCCGCCCGAGGAGCGCACCACCCTGCTGAAGGACATCATGATCTCGATCGGGCGCACCGGGAAGGCCACGCCGTTCGCCCAGATGGAGCCGGTGTTCGTGGGCGGATCGACCGTGGCGCTGGCCACCCTGCACAACGAGGACCAGGTGCGGCTGAAGGACGTGCGCCCCGGCGACACCGTCATCGTGCGCAAGGCGGGTGACGTGATCCCCGAGGTGGTGGGGCCGGTGCTCAGCCTGCGGCCCAAGGGCTCGAAGCCGTGGGTGTTCCCGAAGACGTGCAACACGTGCGGCGGCCCGCTCGTGCGCCTCGAAGGCGAGAGCGACACCTACTGCACGAACATCGACTGCGACGCCCAGCGCTGGGCCCGCATCTGCCACTTCACGTCCCGGGGCGCCATGGACATCGAGGGACTGGGCGAGCGCACGGTCTCGACATTCCTGCGCGAGGGGCTCATCGAGGACGCCGCCGACGTCTACTTCCTCGACTGGGACCGGGTGCGGGAGCTGGAGGGCTTCGGCGAGATCAGCGTCGCCAACCTTCAGCGGGCCGTCGAGGACTCGAAGACACGGCCGCTGGCGAACCTGCTCGTGGGCCTCGGGGTCCGTCACCTCGGCGGCGCCGGGTCGCAGGTGCTGGCCCGTCAGCTCGGGAGCCTCGACGCCATCATGGCTGCGTCGGTCGAGGACATGGCCCACATCGACGGCATCGGCGAGGTGATCGCCCGCAGCGTGTGCGAGTTCTTCGCCAACCCCCGCAACCGGGCGGTGATCGAGAAGCTGCGGCAGGCGGGCGTGAACTTCGAGGGTCCGGGGGCGCCGGAGGTGCCGCAGACGCTGGCGGGCATGTCCGTGGTCGTCACCGGCACGCTGGAGGGCTTCTCGCGCGAGGCGGCCGAGGAGGCGGTCACCAGCCGCGGGGGCAAGTCGCCCGGGAGCGTGTCGAAGAAGACCACGGCCCTGGTGGTGGGCGAGTCGCCGGGCGCCGCCAAGCTCGCCAAGGCGCAGGAGCTGGGCGTGCCCGTCCTCGACGAGGCCGCCTTCGTGCGCCTGCTGGAGACCGGCGAGCTGCCGGCCTGACCGTCGGCCTCCGCATTCTTTTCCCCGATGGCGCACTGGCGTGCGCCATCGGGGAAAAGAACGCCGTCAGTTCACGAAGAAGCACCAGGCGTAGCGCTCGGACGCGGGCGCCCCGCCGGTGCGGTGGAACTCGGCGACGGCGCACGTGCGGCCGCCCGGGAGCCGTTCGATCGACTTCCCCTCGCCGGGGCTGAAGCTCCACCGGTTGAGGCCGGGGATGTGCTCGACGTCGGCGCCGCCCACCGCCTGTCCCTGCAACTGCAGGGCGTCGAGGGTGTAGTCGCCCTCCAGCTCCACGAAGACTGTGCTCTGTCGCGGCACGCTCTGCTCGCCGTTGGCGGGCGAGACCACGCGCACGGCGGCGTGCGTCACGCGGAGCGGCTCGGTCTCCTCGTGCATGGTGAAGGCGACGACCAAGCCGACCACCGAAGCGGCCAGCAGCAGCGAGATCACCGCTCGCCGCACGGTGAAGAAGGGCGTCACCGCCTCAGCATGCCCGAGCGGAGCGTCCGGCAGCACGACGCCGACCGTCGACGGCGCTCCGGCAGCGCCCCCTTCCTCGAGAGCGCCGGCCCCACTACCCCGGCCGCTCCTCCACCAGGCGCCGCGACAGCCGCCGGTTGAGCACCTCGATGCGGGTGCGCAGCTCGCCGTCGGGAAGGCCGTCACGGGCAGCCTCCATCACCTTCCAGATGCGCGGATAGAGGATGCCCTCCACGTCGTTGGCCATCCGGCGGGGGACCTCGCCCATGCCGAGGCGCACGAGCAGCGCCCGCAGGGGGTGGGCGAGCAGGCGGGGGATGGGGTCGCCCGTCTCGTCGGACTCCCGTTCGAGCCGGGTCACCAGCCCGTCGAGCTCGCCCCGGTCCCACAACCCGCCCCGACGCACGAACTCCTCCAGCTCGTCGACGAGGGGCGCACGCATCGCCCGTCATTCTGACCGCGGCCGGTAGCCTCGTCGGACGTGGCCACGTCTCGCATCGTCGACCACGTGGGACGCGTGCTCGGGAACCGCTACCGCCTCTTGGCGCCCATCGGCACCGGGGCCTCGGCCCACGTCTTCCTGGCCGAAGACGTGGCGCTGCGGCGGCGGGTGGCGGTGAAGATCCTGCACGCGGCCCTGGCCGACGACGAGTCCTTCCTGCGCCGGTTCCGGGCCGAGGCGCAGGCCGCGGCCGCGCTCAACCACCCCCACGTCATGCGGGTCTTCGACTGGGGCGAGGCGGACGACGGGCCGTTCCTCGTGCTCGAGCACCTCGGCGGCGGGAGCCTGCGCGACCTGCTCGACCGCGGCACTCGCCTCTCGGTGGAGCAGGCTGTCTCGGTGGGCCTCCAGGCGGCGCGGGCGCTGGAGTACGCGCACCGCCGCGGGCTGGTGCACCGCGACGTGAAGCCCGCCAACCTGCTCTTCGACGACGAGGGCCGGGTCGCCATCGCCGACTTCGGCCTGGCCCGGGCGCTGGCGGAAGCGGCGTGGACGGAACCGGCAGGTGCCGTCCTGGGCACGGCGCGCTACGCCTCCCCCGAGCAGGCGCAAGGGCTGTCGGTCGACGGCAAGAGCGACGTGTACGCGCTGGCGCTCGTGCTGGTCGAGGCCGTCACCGGCCGGGTGCCGTTCGCGGCCGACACGACCATCGCCACGCTGATGGCGCGGGTCAACGCGGTGCTCGACCCCGACCCCGCCCTCGGGCCGCTGGGCGCTGTCGTGCAGCGGGCGGCCGCGCCCGAGGTGGCCGAACGCCTCGACGCCGCCTCGTTCGTGCACGAGCTGGAGCAGGTGGCGGCCGACCTCCCGTCGCCTCCGCCGCTGCCGCTCGTCTCCGACGGCGTCGCCCCGGTCTCGCCGCCGCGCGATCCGACCACGCACGGCCGGCTCTACGACCGCGAGGTCGATTCGCCGCCGGCGCTCTCGCCCGCCGCCGTGCGGCGCCGACGCCGGTGGCCGTGGGTGGCCGCACTGGTCGTCGCCGTCGTCCTCGGCGGTGGGGCGGCGGCCTTCGCCATCAGGCAGGCGATGCTGCCCTCGCACCCGGTGCCGTCGCTTCGGGGCCAGACCGTGGCCCAGGCGCGGGCGGCGGTGGCCGACGAGGACTTCACCGTGAAGGTGGCACGCAGCGACTTCGACGAGACCGCGCCCGTCGGCACCGTCCTCGATCAGGACCCCTCGGCCGGCGAGCTCAAGGAAGGCAGCACCATCCGCGTCGTCACCTCGAAGGGCCCGCGGCCGCGCGCCGTGCCTGCGCTCGACAGGCTCGACGAGGCAGCCGCCGTGCAGCGGCTCACCGAGGCCGGGTTCGTGCCGAAGGTCGCCAAGCGCAACGACGAAGTGGTGCCCGCGGGCGCGGTGCTCGACTGGCAGCCGCGCGGCACGCAGGCCAAGGGCACGGAGATCCTGGTCACGATCTCCGACGGCCCGGCGCCGAAGCCGCTGGCCGAGCTCGAAGGCATGACCTACGACGAGGCGGCCAAGGTGCTCACCGACGCGGGCCTCGTTCCCGTGCGGAAGGACGTGTTCGACGACGAGGTCGAGGTCGGCAAGGTGGTGTCCACCGCGCCGGCGGCAGGCACGCCGGTCGCCAGGGGTGCTCGCATCACGCTCAACGTGTCGAAAGGGCCGGAGACGGTGCCGGTGCCCGACGTGGTCGGCCGCCGCGTGGAGGACGCCCGCGCCGCCGTCACCGCCGCCGGGCTCCAGGTCTCGGGCGTGTTCGGCCCGCCCGGCGCCAAGCACGTCTTCCAGACCGACCCGGGCGCGGGCGTGAAGGTGAAGAAGGGCACTCCGGTAGCGCTCTACGCCCGCTGACCCCTAGGTTCGCGGCATGGGTGCGCTCGACGGCCGTGTCGCCATCGTCACCGGCGCCGGCCGCGGACTGGGTCGTGAGCATTCGCTGCTCCTCGCCCGTGAAGGCGCCCGCGTGGTGGTCAACGACCTCGACGCGGTGCCCGCCGAAGCGGTCGTCGAGGAGATCCGCTCCTTCGGGGGCGAGGCGATCGCCAACACCGACAACGTGGCCGAATGGCACGGGGCTGAGCAGTTGGTGCGCTCCACGGTCGAGGCCTATGGCGACCTGCACGTGCTCGTCAACAACGCGGGCATCCTGCGCGACCGCTTCCTCGTCAACATGTCGGAGGAGGAGTGGGACAGCGTCGTCACCGTGCACCTGAAGGGCCACTTCGCCCCCACGCGGTTCGCCGCCGCCTACTGGCGCGACCGTGCCAAGGCGGGCGACGCGGTGAAGGCCTCGGTGATCAACACGTCTTCGACCTCGGGGCTCCTCGGCAACCCGGGGCAGACGAACTACGGGGCGGCGAAGGCGGGCATCGCCGCGTTCACGCAGATCTGCGCCATGGAACTCCTGCGCTACGGCGTGCGCAGCAACGCGATCGCCCCGGCGGCGCGGACGCGCATGACGGAGGCGACTCCCGGCCTCGGCGACGTGGTCAAGCCGCCCGACGATCCCGAGCGCTTCGACGTGTGGGACCCCGCCAACGTGTCGCCGCTCGTGGCCTACTTGGCCATGGAGCGCTGCACGGTGAACGGGCAGGTCTTCTTCATCCGGGGCGGCACCATCCAGCTGTTCCGCCCGTGGGCGCTGGGCGAGACGATCGACCGCAACGAGCGGTGGACCGTCGAGGAGCTCGAGACGGAGATGAAGCGCCTCGTTCGCGAGTGAGTGGCTCACCGGTCCCGTTGCCAGGGGTTCCTCCGATGGGGCTTGCCCATCGTGGCCTCCATGGCACCACCCGCTGAGGCAATCGGCCGGTGCTGTCGGTGACTAGGTCGTTCGCGTCATTTCCGATTTGATGCTGTCCGCAAATCGACCACTTGTCGTACGGTCCTTGCAGCAGGGCCCAAGGGGGTGGCGTTGCTGAGGCAGTGTTCCCCAGCCGCTGCCGGTGCCGCCGCCCCCTTGGGCCCTGCGGCGCGTCCGAGGTCGGGCCGAAAGACCTGGGCGGCGCCGAGCTCTCGCTTCACGCCGGCGGAGGCCGACGGCTGTCTCTTGGATGTGCGCAGCACCGACCGACCCGGTTGACCGGCGCCGAGCTTCCCCGTATACAAGGGGTGAGGGCTTCGCAGCAACGCATGGGCTACGCCGGGGCGGAACGGAAGACGCAGAAACGGCTCACCTCGCCTTCCCGCGATCGATGCAGGAGTGGGGGAAAGGCCGAACATGCGACGAAGGATTGCTTCTCTGTTGGCGTCGGTGCTCGTGGGCGGACTGGTCTTGTCGGCGCCGTCGGCGCCTGCACACGCCACGAACGTCTGCGCCGAACTGGTCGGGGCTGTGACAACGATGGCCCCGCTCTTATATCCGGTAGGCGTGCCGTTACTGACAACAGCCGGGAACGCCACCTCGGTGTCGCTGAACGACGAGCACGTGGTGACGTCGTTCGTCTTCGACATCGCCACGGCCACCGCGGCGGCATGCTCCGTCGGCACGTTGTTCGGGACGGGGGTCGTCGTCGGCTATTGCGGCCATGCCATGGGCTTCGGCGTGGACAACGCCGGCCACTCGTTCTCGTTCGTCAGCGCCGGTGGGCTCGTCGCCATCACGGGGCGCCTGACAGGCACGGCGGTGCTGGTGCCGAACGCGGCTGTGAACACATGCCTCCACGGCGGGGCAGTGGGGCCGCCGTTAGCCGGTGCAGGGGCGACGGACTTCATCGTGCTCGCAGGCGTCGTTGCCCGATCGAACTGCATCGCCGAGGCGTTAACAGTGCACGTCGTCGACATCCCTGGCCAACACCAGTTAACGGGGCATGTCGTCTTGACAGGGACATTACATTTCTTCCACGTCACATCCCCGTCGATCAAGGTGCACACAGCCTGGCACGTGTGCGCGCCGGTCAAGTTATAGCGGGGTCGTCTGAACTGGGCGGGAGCGAGGTCACTCGTTCCGTCCCGGGTTGCAACCGGGCCAGTGACGATGCGTGAAAGGACCGCGCTCCGCCCGGCGAGAAGCGGCGCACCCAGACGGCCGCGCTCGTTCGAAGATGACACGGGACACGGGACACGACGGCACCGGCTTCGTCCACGAGGTGTTCATGCTTCACCGCAGAAGCCGACTGACACGGACCACGACGAAGCGGTGCCGGTCGTCGCGGTGCTTGAGGAGTTCCTCCTCGGCAACGCCCATGTCCCGTCCTCCGGCGGCCATCGCAGCTCGAAGGCGGCCGATCCCCGTGCCTTGACGCCGTCGACTCGGAGAGCAGTCGCTGAGCCGTTCGCACGCTGATCGCCCGCGGGGCACGGTCGCACGAGGGGTCGACGGCGGTGAAGCGGCCAAGCCCGGGGTGTAGTCCCGCGCCCGATCAGGATCGGTAGAGGGCGGCGGCGGCCTCGGTGTAGGGGGGCGGCAGCAGGATCGGCTGGAGCACCGATTCGACTTCACGCAGACGATCAGCGTCGAAGTCCGGGAGGTCGGTGCGGGACCGGACGAGGTATGTGCCGTCGCCCACCTGCTCGATTGGACGGAACAGCGCCGACTGCTCCAGGGTCGCAACCCCACCGAGTTTCGCCAAATGCCCTTCGCTCAGGAGCATGGCCCAGCCGGGCAGCCACAGGACTGTGCCATAGTCGGTCTTCGCCTGGGGGTAGGCCTTGAATCCCCACATGCGCCATGTCCAGCCGATCAGCCCCACACGAGCTCGTGTCGCCGTACCGAAGGCCACGAAGCCCGCAACCAGTCGGGACACCCAGGCGTCGTTGACAGCCATCGTGTAGCGAGCGGGCAGTAGCCAGCTCGTCCAATTCGGGATGATGTGGTGCGAGTGCCAGCCGCTGTAGAGATGGATCGTCGAGTCTGTTCCAGTTGGCTCTGGCACATGGGGCAGGGGCCGGGCCGTCACCCCGAAACCGCGCAGGTCGTCCCCCTCCAGCGCCTCCGCCCAGGCGCGTGCGCTCAGTAACCTTGTCCGGCGCTTCACGTGGGGGGGTTCGCCGGTACCCACCACGCCTTCCCACAGCGCCTTGTTGTACACGTCGCCCGGCTGCGCGATGGTGCCGGAGGACAGCAGCGCCTCGACAGTGAGATTCCACACGAGCGCCGCCCACGTGCGGAACTCCTCGACGTGCTCCTCCAGGGGCTCGCCGCAGACGACCTCGCAGACGAGCGGCAACTGCGGCACGACGGTGTCGGCGGCGTCCGTCATCCGGGCAAGGGTACGGGCACGGGCAGGGGTACCACGATGATCGGCACCGCCGACTCGGGCACCTTCCTGTTGGCGTGCTCCAGGGCCTCCTCCCGCAGCTTCTGCTGGTCCTTCTCGTAGTAGATGAGGCCCCGTGTGGGGGCATCGTGGACATACAGGCCCCCCGTCGAGGACATCGGTGTCGGCACCGTGCCGATCGGCGATCCGAAGGTGCCCTCCGGGGCCAGGGCCTCTCGGTAAGCGGCCACCTTGTCCCCGTTCGTGTGCCGTACGGCGTGTTGGGCTTGACCTCCCAGAAGAAGAGCTGGCCGTTCACGGTGGCGACGATGTCCGGGTACGCGCCGTTCCAGTACGCCTCGATGGACAGCTTCGTCGGCTTGTAGAGGTCGATGATGCGCTGCGTTGCCAGTTCACGGCCTCTGTGTGGTTGCGGTTGTAGAGCTCGAACAGCTTCGTCATGTACGCCGCCAGCCATGGATCGGTTGAGGCCACGACGCCTGCGAAGCCGATCTTGACGGCGAGGTCGGCGTCGCTCAACGGCCGCAGGCCG
>DATAAM010000151.1:0-5659 GCA_036260075.1 Acidimicrobiales bacterium | reverse complement strand
CGAAACGGTTCGCCGCGTGACCGCTGTCCAGGACGTCCACGGCGCCGGGCTCGAACACGAGGCGTTCGTCTACGGCTCCGACGCCGACTACGTCGGCACGCTGGCCCCACTGCTGGCCGACGCCGTGGCTGCGGGCGAGGTCGTGTTCGGCGTGGTCCCGAGCCGCAACGCCGCCTTGCTGCGCGACGAGCTGGGGGCCGACGCCGCCCGGGTGCAGTGGGTCGACGCCCAGGAGTGGTACCGACAGCCGGCCCGCACGATCGCCGGCTACGACGGGATCCTGCGCAGCCTCCGGCCCGGTGCCACCGCCTTCGTCGTGGGCGAGGTGCAGTTCGGCCGGACGGAGGCCGAGTGGCGCGCCTGGACCCGCTACGAGTCCGCCCTCAACCGAGTGCTGGCGCGCTACCCCGCTCGGGTCGTGTGCCCTTACGACGAGAGGACGCTGCCGTCCTCCGTCGTGCGCGACGCCGAGTGCACGCACCCCCACCTCCTCACCCAGGGCCCCAGCGAGCGGTACGTCGAGCCCGAGCGGCTCCTCGCCATGCTCACAGCGCAGGTTCGCCTCCCCCGCCACCGTCCGGAGGTCGAGCTGTTCCAGGAGACCTCGGTGCGCGCGGGACGACGGGCCTTCGCGGCGGCCGCCCGCGCGTGGGGGCTCCCGGAGGAACGGGTGCAGGAGCTGACCGTCGGCATCAGCGAGGTGCTGACGAACGCGCTCGTCCACGGCGGCGGCTGGGCCTCGATCCGGATCTGGACCGGCGACGACGCGCTCACGTGCGCCGTCGAGGACAACGGCGACGGCAGCGACGACAGCCTGATCGGCCTGCGGCCACCCCCGCCCGACGCCGAGGGCGGCTACGGCCTGTGGTACGCCCGCCAGGTGTTCGACTCGGCCGAGGTCGTGCCCGGCTCCACGGACGGCGGGTTGCTCGTGGTGCTCGTGGCCCGCCGCGCCTGACGCCGGCCGGGCACGTCCGCGGTCAGAAGCGCCCGACCACCCAGTCGACGCCCTGCCAGGCGCGGAAGCCGAGGTAGAGGGCGACGGCGGCCACCAGCAGCTTGAAGTGCCAGGGTGCCCCCGGGGCTTCTGCGATGGCGCGCCCGCACGTCGGGCACGTGCCGCCCGACCCCATGGTGGTGGGGTTCCAGAACCGGTTGCAGTCCTCGCACCAGGGCACCGCTAGCCCGCCCGTCGGCTCCGCGGCCCGGCCGCCGCCACCCGACTGGGCACGTCGTGCCCCACGAGCTCGGCCACGAGGGCGCCGGCCCGCAGGAGCGCTTCGAGGTCGATGCCCGTCTCCACCTCGAGGTCGTCGAGCAGGTGCACGAGATCCTCGGTGGCGAGGTTGCCCGCGGCGCCCGCCGCGAAGGGCGAGCCGCCCAGGCCGCCCACGGAGGTGTCGAACCGGCGCACGCCGAGCTCGAAGGCGGCGAATGCGTTCACGAGCGCGGTGCCGCGCGTCTCGTGCAGGTGCAGCCCGACGTCGGTGCCCACGACGGCAAGGAGGTCGCGCACCCGCCGCGGGGTGGCCATGCCGGTGGTGTCGGCATACGTCAGCGAGGCGGCACCGGCGTCGCGCAGCCGGGCGGCCAGGCCCGCCACGTCTTCCGGCGCGATGTCGCCCTCGAAGGGCGAGCCGAACGCGCACGACACCACGGCGTCCACCGGCACCCCGAGGGCGCAGATCGACTCGATGGCCGCCACCGACTCGTCGACGGTCATGCGCACGTTCTTCTCGTTGTACGCGGGCGAGGCGGAGATCGTGACGGACAGCTCCCGGATGCCTGCCTCCAGCGCCAGCTCGGCCCCCCGCAGGTTGGGCACCAGCGCCACGTAGCGCGCCCCCTCGACGGCGGGCAGCGCCGCCACCACCTCTGCGGCGCCTGCCATCGAGGGCACCGCCTTGGGCGACACGAACGAGCACACCTCGACGTGGCGCACGCCCGCCTCCAACAACGCTTCGACGAGCCGCACGCGGTCGGCCACGGGCACGGGCGCTTCGGCCTGGAGGCCGTCGCGCGGCCCCACCTCCCGGATGTCGACGGCCGTCATCAGACGGGCGGCACGCCGTGGCGCCGCTCGCTGAAGAGCCGGTCCTTGTTGGCGGCAAGGGCCAGCCGCCGCACCAGCTCGTCGCGCAGGTGTTCGGGCTGCACCACGGCGTCGATCACCAGGTCGGAGGCGAGCCGCAGGAGGTCGACGTCCTCCTCGTACTCCTCCCGCAGCCGGCCCACGTAGGCGACCCGCTCGTCGTGGTCCTCGATGGCGGCGATCTTGTTTGCATACACCGCGTTGACGGCGGCCTCGGGCCCCATCACCGCGATCTTGGCGGTGGGCAGGGCGATCACCGCGTCGGAGCCGAAGGCGGGCCCTGCCATGGCATAGAGGCCCGCGCCGTAGGCCTTGCGCAGGATCACCGAGACCTTGGGCACGGTGGCCTCCGACACGGCCGTGATCATCTTGGCGCCGTGGCGGATGATGCCTTCCCGCTCGACCTGCGTGCCGATCATGAAGCCGGGCACGTCGGCCAGGAACACCAGCGGGATGTTGAACGCGTCGCAGCACCAGACGAACCGGGCGGCCTTGTCGGACGTGTCGGTGAACAGCACCCCGCCCTTCACCGCCGGGTTGTTGGCCACGATGCCGACCACGTTGCCCTCGAGGTGGGCGAAGCCGACCACCAGCTCGGGGGCGAACAGGGGCTTGACCTCGAAGAAGGAGCCCTCGTCGACCAGCGCGTCGATCACCCGGTGCACGTCGTAGCCCTCGGCGTCGGCCTCGGGGATCATGGCCGCGGTCAGGGCGGTGACGGGCTTGCCCGGCTCCACCGCGGGCGGCGCCTCTCGCCACGAACCCGGCATGTAGGAGAAGTACCAGCGGGCCAGCTCGATCGCCTCGGCGTCGTCGCGGGCGAGGTTGTCGCCGCAACCGGAGACGGTGACGTGCATGCGCGCCCCGCCCATGTCGTCCAGCGTGGTGACCTCGCCGATCACCATCTCCGCCATGCGCGGCGACCCCAAGTACATCGAGGCGTTGCCCTCGACCATGATCACCACGTCGGTGAAGGCGGGGATGTAGGCGCCGCCCGCCGCCGACGGCCCGAAGAGGCAGCAGATCTGCGGCACCTTCCCCGACAGCCGCACCTGGTTGTAGAAGATGCGGCCCGCACCGCGACGGCCGGGGAACAGCTCCACCTGGTCGGTGATGCGGGCGCCGGCCGAGTCGACCAGCCAGAACACCGGCAGCTCGTGCTCCAGCGCGTACTCGGTGAGCCGCACGATCTTCTCCACCGTGCGCGCTCCCCACGATCCCGCCTTCACGGTGGGGTCGTTCGCCATCACGCACACGGGGCGGCCGTCGACCGTCCCTCGGCCGGTGACGACGCCGTCGGCAGGCAGGTCGGCGGCGCCCGCGTTGGCCAGCAGCCCGTCCTCCACGAAGGAGTCCTCGTCGAGCAGGAGCGCGAGCCGCTCGCGCACGAACAGCTTGCGCTGCCGGGCCAGCTTCTCGCCCTCCTTGGCCAGGTTGCCCTGCAACGCCCGCTCGGTGGCGCGCCGGATGTCGCCCGTCATCCCTCAGATCCTCCGGATGGCCAGGATCGCCACGTCGTCGCTGAGCGGCTCGGTGGCGAAGTCGCGGGCCGCCTCGAGCAGCGCCTTGCAGAGGTTTGTGACCGACTCCCCGGGGTCGCGCCGCAGGATGGCGCCGATGCGCTCCTCGCCGAAGAGCTGCTCCCCCTGGCGGGCCTCGGCCAGCCCGTCGGTGTACATGAGGAGGAGGTCGCCGGGGTCGAGCGGCACCTCGCGGCTCGTGTAGGTGCCCTTGGGGTCGAGGGTGAGGACGGGGCCGGTCGCCCGCAAGGGCCGCACCTCGCCGTCGTGCCACAGCCACGCCGCCGGGTGGCCCGCCGAGGCGAACCGCAACGTGCTTGCCGCCGTGTCGAACACGACGGCGCACAGCGACACCAGCTCCTCGGGCCTGCCGCTCTGGGAGAGCACGATGTTGAGCTCTTCGATCGCCTGCGCCGGGTCGCGGTACTGGCGCAGGAACACCCGCAGCAGGTACTTCACCTGGAAGGCGGTGATCGACGGCTCGATGCCGTGGCCCGCCACGTCGCCGATGACGGCAGCCAGCCGGGTGGGCGACGTCTGGTACAGGTCGAAGAAGTCGCCCGCCATCGCGCCGGTGCCGGGCTCGTACACCTGGCCCACGTTGAAGCCCTCGATCTCCGGAAGCGTGGGGGGTGCAAGCCGGGCCGCCCAGGCCAGGGGGGCCGACTGCTCCTGCTTCAGGATCTCGGTGGCCCGGCGCTCGGCCGTGGCCAGCGCCTCCGCCAGCGGCGCCTCCGCCAGGAACGAGCGCCACGACCGGAGCGAGAACACGACGGGCACGAGCAGCAGCGCCAGCGGCAGGTCGAACCAGTAGTCCTCGGCGATGGAAGACACGGCGATGCCGCCCGCCAGGATGGCGTAGAGGAGCGTGGTGTGGACGCTCTTGCGGAACGCCGAGCGGATGAGGCGGGCCGCCTCCAGGCCGCTGCCGGTGGCCGCCGCCTCGGAGGCGATGCGGCGGGCGGCGCGGTCGAGCCGGACGGCGGAGCGGCCCCAGACGTAGGCGGCGAGCACGCACGCGGCGGCCACCACCAGCAGGAAGGATGGGTTCATCGTTTCGCCCTCGACCGTACCTCGCTCAGCTCGCCCGCCGCCGGACGCGCAGCTTGAGGGGCGTCGGCCCGAAGTCGAAGTGCTCCCGGATCCTGCGCTCCAGGTAGCGCAGATAGGTGGGCGGCAACGTGCGGTTGGCGAAGAGCGTGAAGGTGGGAGGGTCGGTGGCGCCTTGCGTGGCGTAGAGGATGCGGGCGCCCGGGGGCGGGTGGGCGGCCTGCGCCTCCTGGACCACCCGGTTGAGCTCGCCGGTGGGCACCCGCCGGTGGTAGGCGTCGATCGCCTGCTGCAAGGCGGGCAGCAGCTTGTGCACGCCCAAGCCGGTCTTGGCGCTCACCTTCAGCACCGGGGCGTAGCCGAGGAAGGCGAGGCGGTCGGCCACCTGGCCCAGCATGTCGGCCCGCCCTTCGGCGTCGAGGGTCTCCCACTTGTTGAGCACGATCACCACCGGGCTGCCTGCGGCGTCGACCCGCTCGGCCAGCCGCTGGTCCTGGTGGGTCACGCCCTCGGAGGCGTCGATCACCAGCAAGGCGGCGTCGGCCCGATCGATGGCCTGGAGCGCCCGCACCAGGGAGTAGTACTCGGCCCCTTCGTCGACCCGCGACTTGCGCCGCATCCCTGCGGTGTCGACGAACCGCAGCGGGCCGTCCTCCGTCTCGATCACCGTGTCGACGGCGTCGCGGGTGGTGCCGGGCATGTCGTGCACGATCGAGCGCTCGTCGCCGATCAGGCGGTTGAACAGCGTCGACTTGCCCACGTTGGGCCGGCCGACGATGGCCACCGCGGTGAGGTCCTCCTCGTCGCGGTCGTCGTTCCGCTCCTCCGGTCCCGGCTCGGCGGTCGCCGTCGGAGGAGGCAGGAGCTTCACGACCTCGTCGAGCAGGTCGCCCGTGCCACGTCCGTGCACGGCGCTCACCGGCCACGGGTCGCCCAGCCCCAGTCGGGCGAACTCCCACGCGTCGGCCTCGCGCGAGTCGGAGTCGACCTTGTTGGC
>DATAAM010000150.1:0-11382 GCA_036260075.1 Acidimicrobiales bacterium | reverse complement strand
TGCGACGATCCTCCTCACAGAACGAGGGTGTGACAGGAAACCGCGTGCGGCCGTCGGGTGCCGTCGGCAACACTCCGGGCATGGGGACCCGGTTCGAGCAGCAGATGCTGTTGGAGGCAGACGAGCGGCCGGGGCGGTACCGGGTCGACGTCGACGAGGCGTGGAACTGCCCGATCGTGCCGCACGGGGGGCTCGTCACCGCCATCGCCGCCAAGGCCATGGCCACCGAGCTCGACGCACCGGAGCAGCCGCTGCGCTCGATCACCTCGGTGTTCGCCGCGCAGGTCAAGCCGGGGCCGGCCACGATCGACGTGACCGTCATGCGGCGGGGTCGTTCGATCTCGCAGCTGACCGCCACGGTGCGCAACGACGGCGAGGACGCAGGCCTCACAGCGATGGCCGTGTTCGGCGCCCCTCGGCCGGGCTTCGACTTCGTCGACCTCGAACCGCCTACCGGCCTGCGGCCGCCGCTGGAGTGCGAGGACTGGCGCGATCGGCCCAACCCCGTCCGTGACGCGTTTCCCTTCAACTTCTGGGAGCACGCCACGAGCCTCCTGGCGCGTGGCCACTTCCCCGACGAGGTGTACGAGCCCGACGGCTCCGAGCGCGTGTACTGGTACCGCTGGAACGAGCCGCCCGTCGACGACGACGGGTATTGGGACCCGCTGGCCATCCTGGCGTTGGGCGACACCATGCCCGGCGCCGTGGGCGAGAAGACAGGCCCGACGGACCACCCGATCTGGCTCCCGCCCAGCTGCGACTTCACCGTGCACCTGTTCGGCACCACGCAGGCCGAGTGGATCATCGGGCGCAACCGGGCCCGCTGGGCGGGCGAGGGCTACGCGTCGGTCGACATGGAGCTGTGGGACCCCGACGGGCGGCTGCTGGCGTACGCCACGCAGGTCATGTTCCTGGTGTTCCCGATGGGGACTACGCCCCCGCCCGCACCCGCTCGCTGACGATCTTGGTGGACCCGCCGGGCGGCATGGTGACGCCGTAGAGGCAGTCGGCCGCCTCCATCGTGCGCTTCTGGTGCGACACGATCAGCAGCTGCGCCTCCTGCCGGAACTCGTTGATGAGGTCGATGAACCGGTGGAGGTTGACGTCGTCGAGGGCGGCCTCGACCTCGTCCATGAGGTAGAAGGGCGACGGCCGGCTGCGGAACACGGCGAACAGGAACGCCAGGGCGGTCAGCGACCGCTCGCCGCCCGACAGCAGCGACAGCTTCTTCACGTTCTTGCCCGAGGGCCGGGCCTCGACCTCGATGCCCGTGTCCAGCAGGTTCTCGGGGTCGGTGAGCTTCAGTCGACCGGTGCCGCCCGGGAACAGCGTGGCGAACAGGCGGGAAGTTCTCCGACACGTCGGCGAAGGCAGCGGCGAAGACCTCCACGATCTCGCCATCGATGGCCTTGATGACCTTGGCCAGGTCGCGCCGTCCCGCCTTCACGTCCTCCAGCTGCGCTTCGAGGAACTGGTGGCGCTCCTGCAGAGCGGTGAACTCCTCCAGGGCCAGCGGGTTGATCGGCCCCATGAGCCGCAGCTCGCGCTCCAGCTCGCGCGCCCGGGCCGCGGCGGCCGTGCCCTCGGGCAGCTCGGGGCACGACGCCTTCACCGCCACCTCGGGCTCGCAGTCGAAGTCGCGCCGCAGCGTCTCCACCGCCGTCTCCAGGCGCAGCCTGACCTCGGCCTCCTCCAGCTCGGCCCGCTGCTGCCGCTCGCGCAGCTCGCCCAGCTGGCGCTCCGCCGTCGTCCGCTCGCGGCGCAGCTGGTCGACGTGGTCGACGGCGGCCTGCAGCCGCTCGGCCTGCCGGCGCCGCTCGTCGTGGAGGTGCGCCAGCGCGCCCTCCACCGCCGCCAGCCGGTCGGAGACGACGGCCCCGAGCCGCGTGGTGGCGGTCAGCCGCGCCTCCAGCCCCTCGCGGCGGGATGCCGCCGCCTCCCGCACGGAGACGTTGCGGCGCAGCCGGTCCTCCACCTCGGCCAGCCGACGGGACAGCAGCGTGCGCCGCTCCTCCAGCCCGGCCGCCCGCACCTCGACGTCGCGGCGGAGCGAGCCGACGGCGGCCATCTGCTCGTCGAGGCGGCTGCGGGCCGCCCGCATGGCCTTCACCCGCTCCACGCCCGCCGCCTCCTCCGCCTCCAGCGGCGGCAGCAGGGCGTCGAGCTCGGCGATGCGGGCCTCTTCGCGCTCCACCCGCTCGCGCAGCTCGGCCAGCGTGGAGACGACGGTGTCGTGCTCCACGGCCACGTCGCGGCGCTCGGCTTCCAGCCGCTGCAACGCGTCTGTCGCCGCCGCCAGCCGCGAGTCGTTCTCGTCGAGGCGGTGGGCCAGCTCGGCGTGACGGGCTTTGGCTGCCTCCAGCGCGGGCACGGCGGCGGCGGCCCGCTCGCGTGCCTCCTCCAGCGCGGCGCCGGTGGCCCGGGTGCCGGCTGCGCCCGCCCGCCAGCCGGTGTCGGCGAAGCGGTCGCCCTCGCGGGTCACGGCGACGACGCCGGGGTGTTGCAGGGCCACGTCGAGCGCCCGCTCCCAGCCCCCCTCCACGCAGACGGCGTGGCCCAACAGCGTGTCGAGCAGGCGGTCGACCGACGGCAGGCGGGAGCGCACGTGCGAGCGCACCGGCTCGCCGCCCACGGCGGCGGCGTCGAGGGCCAGGCTGGCAGGCGAGCCCACGGCGTCGAGGGCCAGCACGGCGCCACTGGCGTCGCCCGCCCGCAGCGCGGCCAGCGCGGCCCGGGCCACGTCGACGCCGTCGACCACCACGGCGGTGACGGCTTCGCCCAGGGCCGCCTCGAAGGCGTCCTCCCAGCCCTCGTCGACGTCGACGACCTCGAGCAGGGTGCCGACCACGCCGGGCACTTCGGCCAGCCGCTCAGCCCCGGCCCGGGCCCGGGCCTGGTCGAGGGCGAGGGCCAACGCCTCGGCCCGCGCCGTCCACGTGCGGGCATCCTCCTCGGCCGCCTCGAGCAGCGCCTCGGCCGCCGCCAGCTCGACGGCCAGCGGCTGCTCACCTGCGTCGGCCTCCACCACCTCGCCCCGCCGCCGGCCGATGTCGGCGTCGAGCCGCTCCGCCCGCTCGGCGAGGGCGGCCAAGCGCGACTCGGCCCGCTCCACCTCGGAACGCCCCCGGGCGGCCGTGGAGCGCAGGGCCGACAGCTCGCCCCGCACCTCGGCCGCCTCGCTGGTCACCGGCGGGGCGGCACCCTCGCCCCACTGTGCCTCGAAAGCGGCCCGCTCGGCCGCCAGCGTCGCCTCGGCGGCGGCCAGCTCGTCGGCCTGGGGCAGCACGGCGGCGGCGTCGGCCTCCACCTCTTGCAGCTGCGAGGCCAGGCGGTTGGCCTCGGCCTCCAGGGAGGCGACCACGTCCTCGTCGACCGCGGCGGCGAACTCCCGCTCGACCGACCGTCGACGCTCGGCCAAGACGGCGGCCAGGCCCCGAGCCCGCTCCCGCAACCCCTCGTAGCGCAGCAGCGAGTCGCCGAGGTCGTCGCCCCGCTGGGCGTTGACGTCCGCCTCGGCGGCCGCCACCTCGGTGTCGAGGCGGGCCAGCGCCGCCCGCAGGTCGCGGTCGGCCCGGTCGAGCTCCGCCTTGGTGCGGGCGACCCCCTCCAGCCGCCCTTGGAGGACGCTGATCTCCCGGCCCGCGAGGAACAGGCGGATGCCCTGCAGCTCCTCCACCAGCGAGCCGTGGCGGCGGGCGGCGTCGGCCTGGCGCTCCAGGGGTCGAAGCTGGCGGCGCACCTCGCGCAACAGGTCCTGGAGCCGGAGGAGGTTCCCCTCCGTGGCTTCGAGGCGGCGCTGGGCCTTCTCCCGGCGACGGCGGTGCTTGAGCACCCCGGCTGCCTCCTCGATGACGAGGCGCCGGTCCTCGGGGCGGGAGTCGAGGATCTGGGCCAACTGCCCCTGCGAGACGATGACGTGCTGCTGGCGGCCCACGCCGGTGTCGGACAGGAGCTCCTGGATGTCGAGCAGCCGGCACGGCACGCCGTTGAGCGCGTACTCGCTGTCGCCGCTGCGGAACAGCGTGCGGGTGACGGTGACCTCGGCGAAGTCGATGGGGAGCAGCCCCGCCGAGTTGTCGATGGTGAGCGACACCTCGGCCCGGCCCAGGGCGGGCCGCTTGGCCGAGCCCGCGAAGATGACGTCCTCCATCTTCTGCGAGCGCAACGAGCGGGGGCCCTGGGCGCCCAGCACCCACGCCACCGCGTCGACGATGTTCGACTTGCCGCTGCCGTTGGGGCCGACGACGACCGTGATGCCGGGCTCGAACTCCAGCGTGGTGGCGTCGGCGAACGACTTGAACCCTTTGAGGGTGAGGGACTTCAGGAACACGCGGGGCTCAGGTTACCGACCTTCTTTTCCCCGATGGCGCACCCCAGTGCGCCATCGGGGAAAAGAACGGCGCTCAGACCTGGCATTGGGGGCAGGAGAACGTGGACCGACCGGCCGCCTTGGTGCGGGCGATGGGGCTGCGGCAGCGACGGCACGGCTCGCCCTCCCGGTCGTACACCTTGTGCTCGCCCTGGTAGCCGCCCACCTCGCCGAACAGGTCGCGGTACTGCTCGTCGGCCAGCGACGAGCCGCGGTGCTTGATGGCGTCCTGCAAGGTCTCCACCATCGCCCGGTACAGCCGGCGGATCTCCTGCGACGACAGCGTCTCCGAGCTCCGGTCGGGGCGCAGGCCCGCCGCCCACAGGATCTCGTCGGCGTACATGTTGCCGATGCCCGCGATCACCTTCTGGTCCATCAGCAGCGGCTTCAGCTTGGTCTTCTTCGCCTGGAGCACGGCGCCGAACCGGGCCCACGACATCACGTCGTCGAGCGGGTCGAAGCCGAGGTGGGCCAGCTCCGGCACGGCGGACTCCACCTCGTCGAGGGCAGTGACGAAGAGCTCGCCGAACGTGCGGGGGTCGACGTAGCGGAGCTGGCCGCCCTGGGTGAACGTGAGCACCACGTGGGTGTGCTTGACCAACGGTTCCTTCGGCCCCTTGGCCCGCAGCAGCTGGCCGCTCATGCCCAGGTGCACCACGAGCACATCGCCCCCGTCGAGCTTGAGCAGCAGGTACTTGCCCCGCCGCTGCACGCCCGTGATCTTGCGGCCCTCGAGCCGGGAGGCGAAGTCCTTCTTCGACTTGTGGCGGCGGATCGAGCGCAGGCCGGAGGCCTCCACCGTCTTGATCTTCTTGCCCACGACCTCGCGGTCGAGGTCGCGGCGGATGGTCTCGACCTCGGGCAGCTCAGGCACCGGCCGCCTCCACCTCGGGCTCGTCGTCGTCGGAGTCGTCCTCCACGACCTCGGCCACCGCCACGTCGAGCTCGTCGGTGAACTGGGCGTGCAGCATCTCCCAGGCCACCCGGGCCGCCGCCTGCTCGGCCTGCTTCTTGGAGCGCCCCTCCCCCGTGCCCCGCGGCTCGTCGCCCAGGTGCACGGTCGCGTAGAAGCGCTTGGCGTGGTCGGGCCCCTCGTCGGCCACCTCGTAGCGGGGCAGCTCGTCGAAGCGACGGGCGCCCAGCTCCTGCAACCGGGTCTTGTAGTCCTGGCCGCCCGGCCCCGCCGCCGCCTCGGCGATGCGCTCTCCCAGCAGCCGCATCACGAGGTCGGCCGCCGGCCCCCAGCCCCCGTCGATGTACACGGCCCCGATCACCGCCTCCATCGCGTCGGCCAGGATCGAGGGCTTCTCCCGCCCGCCGGACTGGTCCTCGCCCTTGCCCAGGAGCAGCGCCTCGCCCAGGCCCAGCTCCAGGGCCAGCTCGGCCAGCGAGGCCGAGTTGACGACCGAGGCCCGCACCTTGGCCAGCTCGCCCTCGGGCAGGTCGGGGTACGTGCGGAAGATGTGGTCGGTGACGACGAGGCCGAGCACGGCGTCGCCCAGGAACTCCAGCCGCTCGTTGGGGTCCTCCCCCGCCGTCTCGGCGCACCACGACCGGTGGGCCATGGCCCGGGCCAGGAGCGTGGGGTCGCCGAAGTCGTGCCCGAGCCGCTCCGCCAGCGCGTCGAGCTCGTGCCGTCCGGGGCTGGTGACCAACGGCCGGCTCCGCCGTCAGTCGGTGCCGAGCTTGGCGACGACGTAGTCGACGGCGTCGCGGACGGTCTTCAGGTCCTCGAGGTCCTCGTCGTCGATCCGGAAGCCCACGGTGCGCTCGCTCAGCTCCTCCTCGAGCGCCTCGACGAGCTCGATGAGCGCCAGGGAGTCGGCCGAGAGGTCGTCGCTGAACGAGTCGCTCTCGTTGATGCGGCCGGGGTCGATCTCCAGGATGTCGGCCAAGCGGTCGCGGATGAGCTCGAAGACCTGGGAACGGTCCATGGGGCCACGTTCCACGTGCGTTTCAGCGGGCACAGGTGCTCCTCGCGGAAGGGGGACGCGTCGCGCCGGCATCGTACCGTCCTGGCAAGTTCGTGCGCTTGTGAACGACGTCAGCCCAGCGAGTGCACCTGGTCGGGGGGCGGCGGCACGATGTCCACCGGCACGCCGAAGTCGTGCAGCTCGATCGTCACCGTTGTCCCGAAGCCCGACCCCCGCACCCGCACCACGAGGCGGCGGAGGGCGCCGTCGCCGCCCACCCACGCCTCCACCTCGCCCGTCGCCCGTCGGTGGCGGGCGATGTCCACCAGCGCCCTCGCCTGGCCGGAGCCGATGGCGAGCAGCAGCTCGGCCACGTCGGCGTCGCCGATGTACCGGGTCGTCGGCTCGCCCCGCACGTCGGCCGTGCCGTGCTCACGGGCCTCGCCCGTGACCCGCCCGTTCCTCAGCAGTCGCAGCCACCGGACGGGGTTGCCGTCCCCGCCCAGCAGGTCGGTCCCGAGGCCGGGGCCGGTGCTCACGGTGACCGAACGGACGACGACCCACGGCTTGCCCGCCGCTGTCAGGCGGAAGTGGGGCAACGACGCCGTCCCCAGGTACGTGACCGGGCCGTCGGCCAGGAGCTCGATGGGGCCGCCCAGGTGCTCCGCCCGGATCGCCGCGCGCGCCCGCTCGGCCCGCAGGTCGACCGTGCCCTCGATCCGGTTCAGCGGGTCGCTGCGACCGAGCGAGACCGTCATCGTGATCCGGGCGCTGCCCTTGGCCTCCGTGGCCAGGGCCACGGCCAGGAGGCGGGTGGCCCGGGGCTCGTCCACGACCACCAGCCCGAGGAGGCCGAGGACGAGGACGAGGGCGACGACGAAGGCGAGCGGCCGGGCGCTGCGGGTCACGTGACCGCTTCGCGGAGGCGGTCGACGAGCTGCTGCTCGACCATGTCGCGTGCCACCCGCACGGCGTTGACGATCGCCGTGGCCGACGACGAGCCGTGGCTGATGATGCACACGCCGTCCACGCCGAGGAGCAGGGCGCCCCCGTGGGAGTCGGGGTCGAGCTCGGTGGCCAGCGGCAGGAGCAGCGGGATCAGCACCTCGGAGGCCTGCTGGGCCTCGGGCGTGGACACCATGGCGCCGAACACGGCGTCGCGCATGAAGCGCATGGCCCCTTCCAGCGTCTTCAGCGTGACGTTGCCGGTGAAGCCGTCGCACACCACCACGTCGACCTGGTCGGTGAGGAGGTCGCGCCCTTCCACGTTGCCCACGAAGTGGACGCCGAGGGCGCCCGCGGCCAGGAGGTCGTGCGCCTCCTTGACCAGCGCGTTGCCCTTGGTGGCCTCCTCGCCGATCGAGAGGAGCGCCACGCGCGGCTTCTCGAGGCCGTAGCGCTCGGCGGCGTACACCGAACCCATCTGCGCGAACTGCACCAGCCAGGACGCCTGGCAGTCGGCGTTGGCACCGGCGTCGAGCAGGACGGTGGGGGTGGAGCCGGGCACGGGGATGGGGGTGGCGATGGCGGGCCGGTTGACGCCCTTGAGCCGCCCCATCCGCAGGAGCGCGCTGCCCATGGTGGCGCCGGTGTTGCCCGCGCTCACCATGGCGGCAGCCCGGCCGTCGCGCACGGCCTCGGCGGCGCGCACGAGGGAGGAGTCCTTCTTCCGGCGCACGCCCGCGGCCGGGTCCTCGTCCATCGCGATGACCTCGGAGGCCGGCAGCACGTCGAGGCCGCCGGCGTCGCCGATGGCGTCGGGGTCGCCGACGAGCAGGATCGGCACGCCGAGCTCCTCGGCCGCCCGTCGTGCTCCTTCGACGACCTCCCCGGGAGCACGGTCGCCGCCCATGGCGTCGACCGCAATCGGAAGGGTCACGACGAGGCGAGCGAGCGGCCGACCGGGTTGGAGCCCCCCTCGACACCGCGACGAGCTGTCAGGCGAAGCGCCATCGGCTCAGTCGACGTCGACTGCCTGCCGGCCGCCGTACCACCCGCAGTTCGGGCACACGACGTGCGGCAGCTTGGCCTGTCGGCACTGCGGGCACACGCTCTTGGGCGGCGTGCCCAGCGACCAGGCGCTCGCCCGGCGGCTCCGGCTCTTGGCCTTCGACGTCTTTAACTTGGGGACGGCCATCGGTTCTCCCGGTCGCTACGTCTGGTTGCGGAGCACGTCGAGAGCCGCCCAGCGCGGGTCGACATCGGTCGATTCGCACTGGCACCCGGCCTCGTTGCGGTTGGCCCCGCACGTGGGGCACAACCCCTTGCACGCCTCTGCACACAGGGGCGCCTGGGGGAGCTCCAACAGGACAGCGTCGCGCGCCAGCGGCTCCAAGTCGAGTTGCTCGCCCTGGAGGCGGTAGGTCTCCTGCCCGTCGCTGCCCTGCTCGAACAGCTCGCGCACCTCGGTGCGCAGCTCCCCAGTGGCGAGCCCGAGGCAGCGACGGCACTCGCCCTCCCACCGGGCGGTGACGAAGCCGTGGGCCATGATGCCCCCGTGCACCGACTCGAGGTCGACGTCGACGCACACCTCGTGGCCGGGGGGCACGCGTGCGCTCGTGACCTCCAGGCCCGCGACGGCGCCACAACGCCGTTCGTGCTGGACGGTACCGGGGGCCTTGCGGAGCGCGGTGACGCTCACCAGGAACGGGCGCGCGGGCACCCCACCAGTGTACGAGGGGTCACGCCAGGTCCGAGAGGGTTGGCAGCGACGCCGTTCGTCCGTACAGTTCCCGACAGGGGGGATCGTTTCGCATCCGCGATCGACAACTCGTCGCTGTGACTCCCGCGCCCACGGCCCCTCGCCTGGCACATCGGAACCTTCGAGGGGGAGGGAACATGAGACGACGAGCGGCAGCGCTCCACGTCGCCGTCCTGGCCGTGGCCGCCGTGCTTCCCACGGCCGGCGCAGGTGCCGTCGACAACGGCGGCTGCGTGGGGACGGGCACGCTGTTCGTGGACAGCGGCCTGGGCATGAGGAAGCTCCACAATCGCAAGGACACGACATTCGTCCTCACATTCGTCACCTGTACCAACAAGGTGATCCTGAACGCGTCCGGCGGCAGCATCTCCGGGTGGTGCGACTGGGCGAGCGCCAATGGGATCACGACCAACGGCCACAAGTTCAACGTCAAGGGCTCCTCCATGACACTGAACTTCGTCGGCCCGGAGCTGTACGGCGCGCTCGACATGGTCCCCGACGTCACAATTCCCGGCAACAACTGCGCGACCGGCACCGCCAAGATCCTGCTGGTCACAGGCAAGCTGGCGAAGATCGAGTGCGGCAGCCCGGCCACGCCGCCCAACTGCAAGGCGGGTGACTGACATGGCCGCATTTCACAACCTCCGGCGGACGGCGGCCGCAGTCGCCTTGCTCGCCGCGCTCGTGACGCCGTCGTCACCGTCCGAAGCGGCGACGACCGACGAGTGCGTCGGCACATTCACGATGACGGCGTCGGTGCCGTTCGGCCTCTCCACCGTGCACAACCGCAGCTCGGGCCTGTTCGTGCTCACATCGACGACGGCGGCGTGCCTCGTCAAGGTGGCGGGCCTCACAGCGACAGGGTCGCTCGCGGGATGGTGCGACTGGCTCGACGGGAGCGGCACAACGTCGAACGGCCACAAGTTCAACTTCACAGCCGGCTTGGGTTACATGACCTTCCACGGGCCCGAGCTCTACGGCGTGGTGCTGAAGACGGCCCACACAACGAACGTGCCGTGCGCGACGAACATGGCGACGATCTTCACACTCACCGGCAAGCTCACGAAGATCGAGTGCGGCAGCCCCGTCACGCCGCCCAACTGCAAGGGCGACTGACGGGCGGTCGTCCCTGCTTTCGGATTTGGGCACGTTTTTCCGTGCAGAGGCCGGGAAAACGTGCCCAAAACGAGGGCTAGAAAGGCTCGTCCTGGTCGAAGAACGACTCGTCGGGCTCGGGCAGCTCGTCGCCCGCCTCGCCGCCTCGGCTGGGCTCGGGTGGCGGCAGCGGCGTGACCTTCAGCTTGTCGCGCCCCGCCTGCACGGTCTTCAGCGTGCGGTCGAGCACCACCTCGAAGGCGCCCAGCTTCTGGTCGCAGTAGTCCTCCGCTTCGTGACGCAGCCGGCGGGCCTCGTCCTCCGCCTCCTCGACGGTGCGACGAGCCGTCTGCTGGGCCGACCGCACGATCTCGGTGCGCTGCACCATGCGTTCGGCCCGCACCCGGGCCGCATCCAGGATCTCTTCGGCCTCCCGCTGCACCTTGGCCAGGAAGTCCTCGCGCTCCTTCAGCATCCGTCGGGCCTGGCGCAGCTCCTCCGGCAGCCGGTCGACGGCGTCCTGCAGCAGCTCCAGCACCTCGTCCTTGCTGATGAGCACGGAGGCCGACAGCGGCATCGACTTGGCCGTGCTCACGATGTCGATCACCCGGCGCAGGAGGGTCTCGGCCTCGACGTCCGTCGACCCACCAGCCGGTCGGTCGTCGTCGTAGGCGCTCAACTGGCGAACTTCTCCTGCAGCCGCTTCGCCACCGGCTCGGGCACCATGCCGCTGATGCGGTCGGCCCCGCCGTAGCGCGCGATCTGGCGCACCAGGTTCGAGGCGATGAAGGAGTGCGACGACGCGCACGGGATGAACAGCGTGTCGATCCCCGAGATCTCGTGGTTCATCTGGGCCTGTTGCAGCTCGTGCTCGAAGTCGGACGCGACCCGCAGGCCTTTGATGAGGACGTGGGCGCCCACCTGCCTGGCCAGGTCGACCACGAGCGCGCTGAACTGCTCCACCGAGACGTTGGGGAGGTGCGCCACCGAGTCCTTGATCATCTGCTTGCGCTCCTCCAAGGAGAAGAGCGGCTCGCCCTTCTGCGGGTTGCGCATGGCGGCGACGATCACGTGGTCGAAGTGCAGCGCGGCGGTCTCGATGATCTCGAGGTGGCCGTTGTGCAGCGGATCGAACGACCCCGGGAAGAGCGCGGTCCTCACGAGTCGCCCGTGTTCGGTTGTGCCACGACGACAACGGTACTGCCGTACTGCTTCGTCCTGAGAACTCGCCAACGTTCGCCGGGCTCGATCGGCCGGTCGGATTCGAGCACCGCGAGCCCCGCCTCCAGCCGGGCGAGCAGCGC
>DATAAM010000149.1:0-18209 GCA_036260075.1 Acidimicrobiales bacterium | reverse complement strand
CGAGATCGGCTCCCTCGCCATGGCCAACGCCGGGCCCGACACCAACGGCAGCCAGTTCTTCGTGATCAGCGGGCCCGACGGCGTGCGCCTGCCGCCGCAGTACTCGTTGTTCGGCAAGGTGGTCCGCGGCATCGAGACCGTGAGCGCCATCGATGCGCTGGGCTCGGGGGGCGGCACACCACGCGAGCGCGTCGTCATCGAATCGGTGACGATCACCGAGCATCCCGACTGAGATTCCGTTCCTCGAATCGGTCGCTTTGCGCCGAATACAGGACGAAAAACCGGCCGTCACCCCTTCTCCACGGCGTTGTAACGGTCGTACCCTGTGGCCGTCGTTTCCGGTGCAAGGGGGGGGTCGTTTCGTGGCTGATGCACACAAGGCAAACAAGGGATATGCCATCGCCGGCTTGCTGTTGGCGATCGCGGGGTGGATCGGCGGCCTCTTCCTCGTCGACGAGCGGCCGACATTCAAGCCACCCGCAGAGATCGGCCTCTTCGCCTTGGTGTACGTGCTGGCGCAGGCGATCGAACGGGTGGTGGAGATCACGCTTCTGTGGCTCGACGCCGCCTTCACGGGAGCGGGTCAAAGGTTGGCCCCGACCCGAAAGGCCGAAGCGGTGCGACTCCTGGCCGCTGCTCCCGCCCCGGCGCCTGCAACAGCCGAAGAGGCGGAACAAGCGGAGTCCGACACGCGGGCGCTCGCCTTCGGCTTGGCGGCCGGATTGGCGTTTGTGGCGTGCAGCTATTTCGAGATCGGGCTGCTCTCGATGATCGGCGTCAAGGGTGTCGAGCCGTGGTTCGACCGCTTCGTGTCGGCCGTGGTCGTGGCCGGTGGCTCCAAGCCGTTGCACGACCTCATCTCGAAGATCCAGAAGTCGAAGCAGAAGGACGAGAAGTAGACGGGGTCGACCGGGGGGTGAGTCAGCGGGAGAGCGCGGCGAGGTCGGCCGGGCGGCCGTCGACGTAGACGTCGACCGTGCCCAGCCCGGTTGTCCGCCAGTCGCCTTCGGGGCCGCGGATCAGCGCCGTCTGCTCGTGGATGCCGACGATCGGCACGCCTCGTGGGGCGAGCGCCAGCGTGCGGTGCGCCTTCTCCTCCGACCACGCGTCGAAGTGGGGGATGACGGCCAGTTGCTCCACCAGGCCCAGGCCGACGGTGAACGCGCCACCCCGTGTGTCGACCATGGGATCGGTGAGGACCATGGCGCCCGCCGACGAGCCCGCCACCACGCCGCCCGCCTGCCACATCTCGAGCAGCGCTTCCCAGACGGCCGACGCCTTGAGCACCGAGCGCAGGTGCATGGGCGAGCCGCCGGAGAGGTAGACGAAGCGGGCGTGGCGGACGGCGTCGGCGTTGGCGGCGTCGTCGGCGTCGGCGCGCCGCAGGACCATGAGCCCGCGCACCGAGGCGCCCAGGCCGGTGAAGTGCTTGCCGGCTGCCTCCACCACGCGCTCGGGGTGCTCGTAGGCGGCCGCCGTGGGAAGGACGAGGACCTCGTCGGCCCCCGCCGCCTGCAACAGCGCGGCGTCGAACGTGCACCCCTCGCGCCATTCGGCGCCGCCCACCAACGCGATCGTCCCGCTCACGGTTCCGACCCTACCGCCGGAAATGGAGCCGCCTCGTTCCCGGCCGGTAGCCTCGCCGCATGTCGATCACACGGGTGGGCATCGTCGGCTCCGGGATCATGGGCTCCGGCATCGCCGAGTGCGCGGCGCGCAACGGGCACGAGGTGGTCCTGCGGTCGCGCAAGCAGGAGACGGCCGACGCCATGTTGGCGGGCCTGGAGAGGTCGCTGGCCAAGCAGGTGGAGAAGGGCAAGCTGTCGGAAGACGACCGCGACGCCACGCTGGGCCGGGTCAGCGCCACCGCCGACCTCGGCGCGCTGGCCGAGTGCGACCTCGTGATCGAGTCGATCCTCGAGGACCTCGGCACCAAGCAGCAGCTCTTTCGCGAGCTCGACGGCATCTGCAAGGACCACACGATCCTGGCGACCAACACCTCCACCCTCCCCGTGGTGGAGATGGCCGTGCAGACCAACCGCCCCGACAAGGTGTGCGGCATCCACTTCTTCAACCCGGCGCCCGTCATGAAGCTGGTGGAGATCGTGCGCCCGCTCACGGCGAGCGACGACACCATCGCCGCGGCCCGCGCCTTCGCCGAGGCCTGCGGCAAGCACGCGGTGGAGGTGAAGGACCAGGCGGGCTTCATCGTCAACGCCCTGCTGTTCCCCTACCTCAACAACGCCGTGCGGCTCTACGAGCAGGGCGTGGCCTCCAAGGAGGACATCGACGAGGCCATGAAGGGCGGGTGCGGCTTCCCCATGGGGCCGTTCGCCCTGCTCGACCTCGTGGGCCTCGACACCAGCCTGGCCATCCTCGACGCGCTCTACGACGAGTTCCGCGACCCCAACTACGCGGCGGTTCCCCTGCTGCGCCGAATGGTGAGCGCCGAGCTCCTCGGGAGAAAATCGGGACGAGGGTTCTACGACTATCGGAAGTAGGAGCAGGCGATGCCCGACCGGCCCTGGGTGATGCGGACGTACTCGGGCCACTCCACGGCCCGGGCGTCCAACCGGCTCTACCGCACCAACCTGGCCAAGGGGCAGACCGGCCTCTCGATCGCCTTCGACCTCCCCACCCAGACCGGCTACGACCCCGACGCGCCGCAGGCACGGGGCGAGGTCGGCAAGGTCGGGGTGCCCGTGGCCCACCTCGGCCAGATGAAGGAGCTGCTCGACGGCATCCCGGTGGGCGAGATGAACGCGTCGATGACGATCAACGCGACGGCCATGTGGCTGCTCGGCCTCTACATCGCCAACGCCGAGGACCAAGGCGTCGACCCTCGCGTGCTCCAGGGCACCACGCAGAACGACATCGTGAAGGAGTACCTGTCGCGAGGCACGTACATCTTCCCGCCCGGGCCGAGCCGCCGGCTGATCGTGGACATGATCGCCTACACGGTGCGCAACGTCCCCAAGTGGAACCCGATCAACGTCTGCTCGTACCACTTGCAGGAGGCCGGGGCCACCCCCGTGCAGGAGCTGGCCTACGCCTTGGCCACTGCGGTGGGCGTGCTCGACGCCGTGCGGGAGTCGGGCCAGGTGCCCGAGGACGAGCTGCCGTCGGTCGTCGGGCGCATCTCGTTCTTCTGCAACGCGGGCATCCGGTTCGTGGAGGAGACCTGCAAGATGCGGGCCTTCACCCGGCTGTGGGACCGCATCTGCCTGGAGCGCTACGGCGTGCAGGACCCGAAGCTGCGCCGCTTCCGCTACGGCGTGCAGGTCAACTCGCTCGGCCTCACCGAGCCCCAGGCCGAGAACAACGTGCAGCGCATCGTGCTGGAGATGCTCGGCGTGACCCTGTCGAAGGACGCCCGGGCCCGCTCCATCCAGCTGCCCGCCTGGAACGAGGCGCTGGGCCTGCCCCGTCCGTGGGACCAGCAGTGGGCGCTGCGCATGCAGCAGGTGCTCGCCTTCGAGACCGACCTGCTCGAGTACGACGACATCTTCGAGGGCTCGAAGGTGGTCGAGGCCAAGACGGCCGAGCTGGCCGAGGCGGCCATGGCCGAGCTCGACGACGTCCTCTCGATGGGCGGCGCCTTCGAGGCCATCGACGAGCTGAAGGCCCGGCTGGTGCGCAGCCAGGCAGAGCGCACCGCTCGCATCGAGAGCGGCGAGCTCAAGGTCGTCGGGGTCAACTGCTACACCGAGACGGAGCCGTCGCCCCTCGGCGGCGAGGAGTCGATCCTGCGGGTCGACCCGGCGGTGGAGGCCGACATGCGGGCCGACGTGGCCCAGTGGCGCCGCACCCGCGACGACGCCGCCGTGCAGAAGGCGCTCGACGAGCTGCGCCGGGTGGCGGCGACCGACGAGAACCTCGTGCCCCCCACCATCGCGCTGGCCCATGCGGGCGGCACCACGGGGGAGTGGGCGGGCGCCCTGCGCGAGGTCTTCGGCGAGTACCGGGCGCCCACCGGCGTGGCGGGCGCGGTGGGGCAGCGGGGCACCACCATGGCCGCGGTGGTCGAACGGGTCCGGACGATGCCCGGCGGCCCGCCCAAGCTGCTGGTGGCCAAGCCGGGGCTCGACGGCCACTCCAACGGGGCCGAGCAGATCGCGGTGGCGGCGCGCGACGCGGGCTTCGAGGTCGTGTACCAGGGCATCCGGCTGACGCCCGAGCAGATCGCGGCGGCGGCCGTGGAGGAGGACGTCGACCTCGTCGGCATCTCGATCCTCTCGGGCAGCCACTTGGAGCTGGTGCCCGAGGTGCTGCGGCTGCTCCAGGAGCAAGGCGTCGACGCCCCCGTGGTGGTGGGCGGGATCATCCCGGAAGCCGACCAGGGCAAGCTGGCCGAACTGGGCGTGGCCGCCGTCTACACGCCCAAGGACTTCGAGCTGACCCGCATCATGGGCGAGATGGCCGAGCTGGTCGCCCAGCGCCGCTCCGCCTGACCCGAGGAACCCCCCGTTCTGGGTGGGAGGAATCGACCGCCGGCCGTCGATTCCCCCCACCAGAACGGTGGGGGGGCCAAGGGATCACCACTCCCCGTCACGAAGAACTAGCTACACCTGTTGGGCCGCCGCGCCGATGGGAGAGGGATGGTGGATCGCCGCGCGTTGCTGGGGCTGCTCTCCGGCCTGGCCGGACTCGCCTGCGGCGTGGGCGCGGCCGTCCTGCGGGTGCCGTCCCTGGGCATCGCCGCCGCCGCCTGCGGACTGGTGACCACGATCGCCGCCTTGGTCCTGCTCCGCCGCCTCCAGGCGGCCGAGCGCCGGGTGGCGGGCAGCGCTGCCGTCGTGCAGCTGCTCGACCTGCCCGCACCCACCCGAGAGGAGGCCCCCTCGCTGATCGACCCCGAGACGGGCCTGCCCGACGACCGCTTCTTCGAGCTGGCCGTCGACGGCCGGGTGTCAGCCGCCCGTCGGCACCTGTGGCCGGTTGCCGTCGTCCTGCTGGAGATCGGCGTGGCCGCCGACGCCAAGGGCTCCCGCCCGCAGGCCGACGCAGTGGCCGTGTTCGCGGGCCTCATGAAGTCCACCCTGCGGGAGTCGGACATCGCCTGCCGGGTGGGGCCGCTCACATTCGGCCTCGTGCTGGAGGACACGGCCGAGGAGGGCGGGGTGTGGACGGCCGAGCGCCTCCAGATCGCCTTGGCCCAGGACGTGTCCAAGGTGCGCCGCCTGGCCGCAGGCGTGGCCGCCTACCCGACCCACGGCCTCACGGCCGACGAGGTGCTGGCCCGGGCCCAGGCCGCCCTCACCCGGGCGTGCGCCGCCGAGGCGGGCCGGGGGCTCGGCCAGGTCGAAGTCGCCCAAGCCGACCTCGCCTG
Source organism: Acidimicrobiales bacterium (assembly GCA_036260075.1). Classification (GTDB taxonomy): domain Bacteria; phylum Actinomycetota; class Acidimicrobiia; order Acidimicrobiales; family JAHWLA01; genus DATAAM01. Next base: position 12,880 of record DATAAM010000149.1, on the reverse strand, counting down.
ACACCCCTTCCCTCGGTCGTTCCGGTGCCGGCGTCCCCAGGGTTGTCCACAGGCAGTGGATGACTAGGAAGATGCTGGGTGGGTGTCAACCGTCACGATTGACGGCGAACAGTAGGCAGCGGTCGCCCACGGTGCCGAAGGCGTAGGTGGGGTACAGCCCCCCGAACATGGCCCGGGTGCGGTCGGTCCAGGCCAGGGCGGCGGGCGACGACACCCGCCGCACCAGCTGCAACAGCCCGCCCTCGTAGACCCGGTACTCGGCCCACACGCCCGGAAAGTCCTTCACGCTGGCCACCTCCACCCACGGCATGGCCCCGGTGGCGGCGAAGCGGCGCACCCGGTTGCGGTGGGTGTGGCCCGCGGCGTAGCCCACGATGCGAGGGCGCCGGGCGGCCACCGCCACCAGCCGCTCGGAGTCGTCGGGGCGGATGCCGAAGTACGTGTCCTCCCGCGAGCGGCTCGCGGGGTCCCAGCAGTGGTGGTGCCCCAGTACGAGCACGGGCCGGTCGGCCTCGGCGGCCAGCGTGTCCAGCCACTCCAGCTGCTCGGGCGACACCCGGCCGCTGTCGCGCCCCGGCGCCACCGTGTCGAGCACGGCCACGGTCACGCCGGGCAGCGTGACCGAGAAGGGCGCATCGGTGGCGAAGCCCAGCCCGGCGAAGGCGTCGTGGTTGCCTCGCACGTACCGCAGCCGCTCGCCCAGCGGGTCGTAGCACTGGAGGAAGGCGTCGAACTCGGCGGCGGTGCCGTGCGTGGTGAGGTCGCCCTTGGCCACCACCAGGTCGACGTCCGCGGCGGCCATCTCCGCCACCGCCGCCCCGTTCATCACCTCCGGGTACGGGGGTTCGCCCGGCTCCGAGCGCAGCACCGGCCCGACCTCGAGGCCGGCGATGCGCCCGCACTCCACCTCCCCGAAGTGGGTGTCGTTGACGGTGGCGATGCGGGCCAGCAGCTCCCCGCCGGGGCGAGGCAGCGTCCGCAGCTCGATGCCCTCGAGGACGTAGTCGGTGTCGGGCCGCAGGCCGTCGTGCACGATCGCCCGCGGCTCGCCGGGCACGTGGAACACGGCCTCGTCGTCGGCCACGGTCGTCAGCTCGATCGTCACGGCGCGAACCCCGCCATCTTCTGGGTCACCTCGTGATCGGCACCGAGAAGCTCTTCGAGCCAGTGCGCGGCTCCAGGCACGTCCAATCCGGCCTTGACCATGTTGGCAATGTCGATCCAGTCCTTCGGTCGGTTGAAGAACGCCTTGAAGACGGCCAGGCTGACGCAGTCGAGCACCGGGATGTCGACACCCTCGAAAGGGGCAGTTCGCACCCGTTTGGCGACGCCACGATGGAACTCGTGGACGATGAGGAAAAGGTCGACGGGCGTGTTGTCCCAGCGCAGCCGGACCTGGCCGTCCCGCCGCAGGACGGCGAGGTCGGTCGGCCTCGCCGTGATCTCGGCAGGCAAGGCGCGCACGACCTCTTCGGCGTGGTCCGGCGGCAAGAACACATTCACGTCCATGTCTGTGGTGCCTCGCGGGTCGAGCACGCAGAAGCCCAGCGCAATGGCCCCGCCGAAAGCATGCGGGATCCCCGCGGCATCGAGTGCCCCGTGCACCGCGAGCACGCGGGCGGCGAGGCCGGTCACCCCACTCGGCGCCCGAAATTCGGGTACGTGAGCGGGCCGTTCCGCTCTAACGGCAAGGCATCGGCCAAGCCGATCGCCAAGCCGAGGATGCGACCGAGGTATTCCTCCTCGGCTCGGCGGGTCCTGTTCGACAGCCGCACCTCGATGTCGGCGGCGTCGAGGATGCGCAGGAACGTGTCGGCCCCCGGCTGGCGTCGCCCCCGTTCATAGGCGTTGAGCACCGATCGAGGGATGCCCGCCCGGCGGGCGAGCTCGGCCTGAGACAGGCCCGCTCGGTGGCGGGCCTCGTACAGCAGCGCACCGGCGTCGGTCACGCCGCCGATGTTAGCGGATGCGCTTACGGTCGCTGCCGCTGGGCGGCGGCGGGCGTGGTGCCGGACAGCCACCACCGCCCCGAGAACTTCCACCGGCTCGGGGCGTCGGCACCGGGCGCGGCCGCAGCCGGCTTCGGCCACAGCGCCTCGACGGCCGCGACGATCGCCGCCGCCTCTTCCTCAGAGGGGGACGTTGCCATGCTTCCTCTTCGGCAGCTCTTCCCGCTTCGACCGCAGCATGTCGAGCGAGCGGGCCAGCACGACCCGGGTGTCGGCCGGATCGATCACGTCGTCGACGTAGCCCCGCTCGGCCGCCTGGTACGGGTTGGCGTAGCGCTCGGTGTAGTCCTCCACCAGCTCGGCCCGCCGGGCGGCGGGGTCGGCCGCCTCGGCCAGCTCCCGGCGGTAGACGATCTCGACGGCACCCTGCGGCCCCATCACCGCCAGCTCGGCCGACGGCCACGCGTAGGCCAGGTCGCAACCGATCGACTTGGCGTTCATGACGACGTAGGCGCCGCCGTAGGCCTTGCGGGTGATGACCTGCACCCGGGGCACGGTGGCCTCGCAGTACGCGTACAGCAGCTTGGCCCCGTGGCGGATGATGCCGCCGTACTCCTGGTCGGTGCCGGGCAGGAAGCCGGGCACGTCGACGAAGGTGACCAGCGGGATGTTGAACGCGTCGCACGTGCGCACGAAGCGGGCGCCCTTCTCCGACGAGTCGATGTCGAGCACCCCCGCCAGCACCTGCGGCTGGTTGCCCATCACGCCGATCACGTGGCCATCGACGCGGGCGAACCCGCACACCAGGTTGAGTGCCCAGTGGGGGAAGTACTCGAAGAAGTCGCCGTCGTCGACCACCGACGTGATGACCTTCTTCATGTCGTAGGGCTGGTTGGACGACGGAGGGATGAGGTCGCGCAGCTCGGGGCAGGAGCGCTGCGGGTCGTCGGAGGCCTCGACGTGGGGCGGCTCCTCGAGGTTGTTGGCGGGGAGGAACGACAGCAGGTAGCGCACGTCGTCGAGGCACGCCTTCTCGTCGTTGGCCACGAACGTGCACACACCCGACTTGGTGGCATGCGACATGGCGCCCCCCAGCTCCTCCAGCGTGACCGTCTCCCCGGTCACCGTCTTCACCACGTCGGGCCCGGTGATGAACATGTGGCTCGACTCCCGGACCATGAAGATGAAGTCGGTCATGGCCGGGCTGTAGACGGCGCCGCCCGCGCACGGTCCCATGATCACGCTGATCTGGGGGACGACGCCCGACGACGTGACGTTGCGGTAGAAGATCTTGCCGTAGGCGTCGAGCGAGACGACGCCTTCCTGGATGCGGGCGCCTGCGCCGTCGTTGAGGCCGATCATCGGTACGCCCAGCGAGGCGGCCAGGTCCATCACCTTGTGGATCTTCTCGGCGAACACCTCGCCCAGCGCGCCGCCGAACACGGTGAAGTCCTGGCTGAAGACGCAGACCCGGCGGCCGTCGACGGTGCCGAACCCGGTGATCACGCCGTCGGTGTAGGGCCGCTCCGGCAACGCCTCGCCCGCCCGGTGCCGGGCCAACATGTCGAGCTCCTGGAAGGAGCCTTCGTCGAGGAGGTACTCGATCCGCTCGCGGGCGGTCATCTTGCCCTTGGCGTGCTGGCGTTCGACGGCTCGCTCGGAGCCGGCGTGGCGCGCTTCTTCCTTGCGCTTGGCCAGCTCTTCGAGCCTCTGCTGCATCGGGTGGTCTGCCATCGGGGGTGCCAGGCTACCGGCGGCTCTCGTCGGCCTACCATCCGGGGCATGACCAAGTCAGCACAGGACCTCGTCACAGAGGCCAAGGCCCAGGTGGAGAACCTCACCGTCGACCAGGTGGCAGCCGAGCTGGAGGGCAGCGACGTGCAGGTCGTCGACATTCGTGAGTCGGAGGAGGTGGCGGCCACGGGCAGGATCCCCGGTGCCGTGCACATCCCCCGGGGGCTGTTGGAGTTCAAGACCGACGCCATCGACCCGTCGAAGCGCGTGATCCTGCACTGCGCGGTGGGCGGTCGTTCGGCGCTGGCCGCCGTCACGCTCAAGGAGATGGGCTACGGCAACGTGGCCCACCTCGACGGGGGCATGACGGCCTGGCTGCAAGCGGGGCGCCCGGTCGAGAAGGACTGAGGCGACGCCGGTCGAGCCACCGTCCTGTCCCTGGTCGTTCCCGGAGATCGATCCCGACGGCGACGACGAGATCGTGGCGGTGGGCGCCGACCTGGCGCCGGGCACGTTGTTGGCCGCCTACCGCACAGGCCTGTTCCCCATGCCTCTGCAAGGGCACCTGGCCTGGTGGTCGCCCCAGCCCCGCGGCATCGTGCCCGTCGACGGGCTGCGGGTCAGCCGATCGTTGCGGCGTTCGTGCCGCCGGTACGAGATCCGGGTCGACACCGCCTTCGGGGAGGTGGTGCAGGCCTGCGCCGACCCCGCCCGCCCGCACGGATGGATCACCGACGAGTTCCGACAGGCCTACGGCGAGCTGCACCGGTTGGGATGGGCGCACTCGGTGGAGGCGTGGTCGCCCGACGGTCGGCTGGTGGGCGGCCTGTACGGCGTCGCCATCGGTGGCCTGTTCGCGGGCGAGTCGATGTTCCACCGCGAGCGCGACGCCTCGAAGGTGGCGATGGTCGCGCTGGTGGAGCGCATGCGGGCAGCCGGGTCCCGGCTGCTCGACGTGCAGTGGTGCACGCCCCACCTCGCATCGCTGGGCGCGATCGAGGTGACGCGGCGCGAGTACCTGCGGCTCCTGGGGGAAGCCCTGCGTGCACGTCGAACAGTTCTCGGGGGCGACTAAGCAAACCGCCGTCCCCAGGGGTGTATACGACATGGACACCATGGCGGCCGACCCGCCCCTGTCGGAGGCCCTCGTGCGGTCCTCGACAGCCGGCGGCGCATCCGCCTTCTACCGGGCGGAGTACCCGCGCCTGGTCGCCGCGCTCACCCTCTACTGCGGCGACCAGGAGCTGGCCGCCGAGCTGGCCCAGGAAGCCATGGCCCGTGCGTGGCGGCTCTGGGGCCGCGTCGGCAGCTACGAGTCGCCCGCCGCGTGGGTGCACCGGGTGGGGATCAACCTCGCCAACTCCGCCTTGCGCCGCGCCGCCCTTCGAGCCCGGCTGACGCAGGCGGAGCGCCCCGAGGAGGCGGCTGCGCCTGCCGACATCGGTGCCGCGCTCGCCCTGCGCCAAGCGGTGGCGTCGCTGCCCCGCCGGCAGCGAACGGCGCTGGTGCTGCGCTACTTCGTCGACCTGCCCTACGAGGAGGTCGCGGAGCTGATGCGTTGCCGCGCCGGGACGGTGCGGGCGCTCACTGCGCAGGCCATCGAGAACCTGCGGAAGACAGCCGGCTTGCAGGACATCGAGGAGGAAGCGCCATGACGACGACCTTGCGAGATGCGCTTGCATCGGCGGCCGGGCCTGTACCCGCCATGCCGCCCGAGGGCGAGATCGAGCGCCGCTGTCGCCGTCTCCGGCGCCGGGCGTGGCTCGGTCGCAGCGGTGGTGCCGTCGCCGTGGCGACGCTGGCCGTGTGCGCCGCCGTGCTGCCCTCCGGCGACGGCGCGCCTTCCGTGCGCACGGTGGGCCCGGCGGGCCGCGAGCGGCCACCCCTGCAGGACGCACCAGGGGCGGTGCCCGAGCGAAGCGCGGCGTCGTCCACCACCACCACGACGTCGGCAGCGCTTCGCCCGCAGCAGGCGCTCTCCGGCGTGCCCACCACGGTGCCGCTAGTCGACCCAGGCACGCCGCCGCCGGGGTTCGTGGCTGCGCCCCCGCCCGGTGCCCGCGTGGCGTTCGTGTACGGGTCCCGAATCGAGACGATGCGACCGGACGGGACCGATCGCCGGCTCTTGTTCGACGACGGCAACCTCTACGAGGCGGTGGGTTGGTCGCCCAAGCGCGACCGCTTGGCGCTGCTCCACAGGCACACGCTGGCCGTCCTCGACGTCAATCGAGGCGCCATCGTGACGGTGCTCGACCGCGTGGGCGAGGGTGCGCTCATCGAGTCCGCCGACTGGTCGCCCGACGGCAAGTGGATCGTGTACTCGGCCCGGAACCCGAACCCGTCTCCGAAGCCGCAGGACTGGCACAACCTGCGACTGGTCCGGCCCGACGGGTCCGGCGACCACGAGATCCCGGTGCACGCCTGCGAGCCGGTGTGGGCACCCGACGCCAAGCGCATCGCCGCCGTGTCGTGTGCGGGCTCGGACGGCGAGATGGTGGTGGCCGAGGCGGACGGCAGCCGGCGCACCACGCTGCCCGGGAAGCGCATGGCCGTCGTGAGCTGGTCGCCCGACGGGTCGTGGATCGCCGGCTTCCCGCACCGGCAGTCGACCTTCGGCTTCGGCGCCGCGCCACCCAAGCTCACGCTGTTCCGGCCGGACGGCTCCGACGTTCGGACGCTCCCGAGCGGCAGGTCGTGGCAACGGCCCGCCTGGACCACCGACTCGTCACGGCTGATCTACGCGAGCTTCCCGCCCAACGCGCTGCAGGAAGCGTGCGGCCCACCGCCGGCCCACCCGTGCGACGAGCGCTCGGCCGGCCTCTACTCGATCGCGGTGGACGGAAGCGGCGAGGTGGAGCTCACCTCCACAGGCGAGTCGTGGCCGGTGATGCCCTGGCGCTGAGGCCGTCGCCCGCCGAGCCCCCGTTCTTTTCCCCGATGGCGCACCGGAGCGCGCTATTCGGGAAAAGAGCTGAAGCGCAGGTCGTCGACCGAGTCGATCAGCGACCGGTCGACGCGCAGCGTGGCCAGCTCCTTGAACAACAGGGCTGTCTCCCGCTGCTCGGCCAGCGTGTTCGCCAGCGTGCGAGCGCCCCGCACGTCGCACGTCCACCGCTCGCCGAGGCGGGGGACGTCCTCGATGCGGCCGTAGCAGCGCAGCACGGCGGCCGCGCCTGCCTTCCCCCACCCCTTCAGGCCCGGGTAGCCGTCGGCGCTGTCGCCCACCAGCGCCAGCCAGTCGGGGATCGACGTGGGCAGCACGCCGAACTTGGCCAGGATCCCGGCCTCGTCGTACACGACGTTCTTCCGACGGTCGAGCTGGACGACTCGGTCGCCGACCACGCACTGGCCCATGTCCTTGTCGGGCGTGCACACGACGACTTGGGTGACCCGCTCGTCCTCGGCGGCCAACACGGCCAGGGAGGCGAGCCCGTCGTCCGCCTCGAGCTCGACCATGGGGAACACGGCGATGCCCGCGTTGCGCAGCTCGTCCTCCAAGACCGTGAAGTGGGCGAGCAGGTCCTCGGGCACGCCCGCGCTCGACTTGTACGCCGGCCACAGGTCGTTGCGGAACGACTCGATCACGTGGTCGGTGGCCACGCCGATGTGCGTGACCTCGCCGCTGCGCACCCAGTTGAGGAGCGAGTTGACCACGCCGCGCACGGCCAGCCGCCCGCCGCCCTCCTTCTCCCGCACCTCGGCGGGCACGCCGTAGTAGTGGCGGAACAGCTCATAGGTGCCGTCGACGACGTGGACCCTCATCGACGGACGGCGCCGTGCAGCGCCAGATCCACGATGCGCTCGACCGCCTTGGGCGTGAGTGGTGCTCCCGACAGCCGGGCCCGGAAGAAGATGGGCCCCACCACGGCGTCGACCACGGCGTCGGGCTCGATGTCGGGCCGCAGCTCGCCGCGTTCGATCGCACGCCGCACCACCGCCGCGCTCACCTTGCGCCGCGTCGAGGTGAACCGTCGGATCAGCGTCCGTGCTTCCTCGTTGCGGGTCGCCTCGGCTGCCAGGTCGGCCGCCAGGCAGCCGGCCGGCTCCGATGTGAGGTGGGCGGCGAGGGCCCCCGCCAGCACCAGCAGGTCGTCACGCACCGAGCCGGTGTCCGGCGACGGCATGTCGCCCACCACCGTCTCGGCCGCGGCCAGGATGAGCTCCTCCTTGCCCGACCACCGTCGGTAGATCGTTGCCTTCCCCACGCCGGCCCGAGCGGCGACGGCGTCGACCGTGAAGCCGCCGAAGCCGTGCTCGCGCAGGACGTCGATGGCGGCCTCGAGGATGGCTCGATCGGCCCCGGGGTCGCGGGGACGACCGGGCGGACGGGCGAGGGCGGTCACGCCACGGCGGGCTCCGCCGCTTCGGTGGTCTCGTCGTCGCCCACGAAGTCGTGCCCCCGGGCGGGCAGGAACACCCAGGTGATCACCGACCCGAGCCCGGCGATGCCTGCGCCGATGAGGAGGGCCACGCCGATCCCGTCGACGAAGGCGTTGGACGCCGCCGCGGCCAGCACCCGACCGGGCGCCTCGCCCGCCTGGCCCGCGATGGCCATCGCCGCGCCGATCGACTCCCGCGCCGCCGCGGGCAGGCCGTCGGGCATGGTGCTCGTGTAGACCGACGACATCACGCTGCCGAGCACGGCCACGCCCAGTGCGCCGCCCACCTCGCGGGTGGTGTCGTTGACCGCGGAGCCCACGCCCGCCTTGGCGGGCGGCAGCGACCCCATGATCGACTCGGTGGCAGGCGCCATCGTGAGGGCCATGCCGGTGGACATCACCACCATCGTGCCGAGCAGGTTGAGGTATGTGCTGTCGGGCGTGAGCAGCGAGGTCAGCCCCAGGCCCACGCCCGCGATCGCCATGCCCGCGCCCACCACCGCCTTGGTGCCGACCTTCTCCACGAGCCGCGCGCTCGTCGGGGCGAAGACCATCATCACGGCGGCCATCGGCGTCATGCGCACGCCTGCCTCCAGCGCCGTGTACCCGAGCACGAACTGCATGTACTGGGTCATCAGGAAGAACGACCCGAACATGGCGAAGAACGTGAGCGTGATGGCGGCGCTCGCCGCGCTGAACCGGGCGTTGCGGAAGAGGCCGATGTCGAGCATGGGCTCCTCGACGCGGCGCTCCCACCAGAGGAACGCGACGAGCACGACCGCCGCCACGGCAAACGCGGCGAGCGTCGGGGCCGACAGCCAGCCCTTGTCGGGAGCCTCGATGATGCCCCAGACCAGCGTGACGAGGGCCACGACCGACAGGAGGGCACCGACGACGTCGAGGCGCGGGTTGTGCGGGTCGCGTGAGGTGGGGATCAGCCGGGCGCCCGCGACGAGCGCCACGACGACCACCGGCAGGTTGACGAAGAAGACCGATCCCCACCAGAACTGCTCCAGCAGCCAGCCGCCCGTGACCGGCCCGATGGCGACCGCCATGCCCGCCGTGCCCGCCCAGATGGCGATCGCCCGGCCCCTCTCGACGGGGTCCTCGAACACGTTGGTCAGGATCGAGAGGGTGGCCGGCATGACGAGGGCGGCGCCCACGCCCATCACGGCCCGGGTGGCGATCAGCTGGCCCGCCCCGTCCGCCAGTGCCGACAGGCCGGACGCGCCGCCCATGACGACGAGCCCGAGGGCGAGTGCGCCCTTGCGCCCGAACTTGTCGCCCAGCGTGCCGCCGGTGAGCAACAGGCCCGCGAACACGAGGATGTAGGCGTCGACGATCCACTGGAGCTCGTTGGTGGTGGCGTTCAGCTCCCGCTGGATCGTGGGCAGCGCCACGTTGACGATCGTGTTGTCCACCACGATGAGCAGGAGGCTGAAGCACAGCACGCCGAGGACCCACCAACGCTTCGGGTCACGCGCTTCGACAGTCATGCGCGTGACGGTACGACCTCCTATTACGAAACGCAACGGTTTCGTATGTGCCTCCCGTCACTCTTTTCCCCGTTGGCGCACCCCAGTGCGCCAACGGGGAAAAGAACGGGCTCTGGGCTACTCCTGGACGAGCTCGATGAGCGTGCCGAAGCTCGTCTTCGGGTGCAGGAACGCCACGGTGGTGCCCCGGCTGCCGGTCCGCGGGTGCTCGTCGACCACCCGTGCCCCTTGGGCCTTCACGTCCTCGAGCACCTCGGCGCAGCTCTCGACCCGGTAGCCCACGTGGTGGATGCCCTCGCCGTTCTTGGCCATGTACTTGGCCAGCGGCGACTCGTCGGTGTACGGCTGCAAGAGCTGGATGTACGAGTCGGCCACCTTGATGAGAGCCTCCTCGACGCCGTCGCTCTCGATCCTCTCCCGGTGATGGACCACGGCGCCGAACATCTGCTCGTACCACCTCACCGCCGCCTCCAGGTCGGAGACGGCGATGCCCACGTGGTCGATCTCGGTGAGCTTGCTCACGCGCTGTGCCTCCGGAACAGCGTGATCTTGTCCTCGCCGACCTTCTCCCGGAACTCGGGGTCGTCGATGCCGAGCCCCTCCTCGGGCGCCAGGCACAGCACGCCGATCTTGCCCTCGTGCAGGTTGTGGTGGATCTGGTACGCCGCCTCGCCCGTCTGCTCCAGCGGGTACACCGCCGACAGGATCGACTGGATCATGCCCTTGGCGATGAGCCGGTTGGCCTCCCACGCCTCCTTGTAGTTGGCGAAGTGCGAGGCCTTGATCGACTTCAGCTTCATCCAGAGGTGGCGGTTGTCGTACTCGATCATGTAGCCGGACGTGGCCGCGCACGTGACGACCGTGCCGCCCCGGGCGCACACGAACACCGACGCGCCCATCGTCTGCCGGCCCGGGTGCTCGAACACGATGTTGGGGTCCTCCCCGACGAGCGCCCGGATGTCCTTGCCGAACCGCCGCCACTCCGACTCGTCCTGCGTGTGCTCGTCCTTCCAGAACCGGTAGCCCTTCTCTAAGCGGTCGATGACGTGCTCGCAGCCCATCTCCTTGAGCAGCTCGACCTTCTCGGGCGAGGACACCACGCCGACCGGGATGGCGCCGCCGTTGAGGCAGTACTGCACGGCGTAGCCGCCGAGGCCGCCGGACGCGCCCCAGATCAGCACGACGTCGCCCTGCTTCATATCCACGCCGTTCTTCGACACGAGCATCCGGTACGACGTGGAGTTGGTGAGGGCGTTGACCGCGGCCTCCTCCCACGTGAGGTGGGCGGGCTTGGGCATGAGCTGGTTGGCCTTCACCAGCGCCAGGTCGGCGAGGCCACCGAAGTTGGTCTCGAAGCCCCAGATGCGCTGGTTGGCGGCGATCATCGAATCGTCGTGGGCGGAGGGGTCCTGGTCGTCCACGTGGTTGCAGTGGATGGTGACCCGGTCGCCCGGCTTCCAGTTGCGCACGGCCGAGCCCACCCGGAGCACGACGCCGCTCGCGTCGGAGCCGACGATGTGGTACGGCAGGTTGTGCCGGGCGCCCCACTCGCTCTCCTTGCCGAGGCGGTCGAGGAAGGCGAAGGTCGGCAGCGGCTCGAAGATCGACGTCCACACCGTGTTGAAGTTGATGGAGCCGGCCATGACGGCCACGTACGCCTCGTCGGGCGCCAGCTCGGGGAGTGGCACCTCGTCGACGTGAAGGGACTTGCGCGGGTCCTTCTCGTTGGACGGGATGCCCTCGAACATCCCTGTCTCTTCACGGAGGACGAACGCCGCTCGATAGGACTCGGGGAGGGGCAGGTTGCCGATGTCCTCCCCCGAAGCGCCCGACTGGATAGCCGCGAGGATCTCCTGCATGCGGGCAAGGTACCCGGCCGTCAGCCGCCCGCTCCAACCGTGAAGAACACGGCGATGCCCACGGTGCGCTCCACCCACGAGTTGTCGCTCGGCGGCAGCCCCAGCTGCTCCCTCTCGGCGTCGCCCTTCGCGTCGGGCTGCATGACGACCACGAGGTTCTTGGGCAGCAGGTCGGCCAGCTTGGCTGTGGCGTTGTCCGCCCGTTCCCGCGAGAGCGCCGCGTTCTTGGCGTCGGCCGTCTCCTCGTCGGCGCCCGCCCACTTGCTGCTGCTCTTGCCGATCGCCACGACGCGGTAGCTGCCTCCCGGTGTGGCCTTGGCGTGCTCCTGGATGCGGGTGGCCAGCGAGGTCAGTGTGGACAGGGCGTTCCCCTTGGGCTCCGTCCCCCCGGTCGCATAGAACACCTCGGCGCTGAACAGGCGCTCTTCGGCGCCGGGCGGGCCCGGTTCCCCTGTCTCGTCCCCCTTGGTGACGCCGAAGCCGACCTGCCGTCGCCGGGCCTGGCGGATGAAGTCGAGCGCCTTCAGCGTGAAGGCCTGGTCGCCGCCGATGCCGAGCGCCTCCTCGAACATGGAGACGGCCTCGTCGAAGTGCGCCATGCGCTGGTGGCACACGCCCATGTTGAACGCCATCGAGCGGCGGACCTCGGGCTTGGCGTCCCGCACCGCGTACACGCGGGTGAAGCCGTCGAGCGCCACGGAGTACTGCCCGGCATCCAAGGCCGCCACCGCCTCCTCGAACACCTTCTTCTGCTCGTCGACGGGCATCTCGTCGGACGCTCCGCCACCGAGCGCGGGCTGGCCCAGGCGGGCCTGGCGCATGCGCTCCAGGATCTGCGGCTTCAGCGCGCCGGTGTCGGGGAAGGCGAGGGCCTCCTGGTACATGTCGAGCGCCTTGGCGAAGTCGCCCAGCTGCTGGTGGGCTTCGCCTGCCTTGAAGCAGGCCTTGCCCCGCACCCCCGGGCTTGCGTTGCGTGAGGCGTACGCCGCCGTGAAGTGCGCCAGCGCGTCCTGGGCGGCTCCGCCGGCCAGCGCGGCGTTGCCCGCCTCGATCTCGGCCGACGCCCCTTCGTCGGCTGTCTTCCGCTCCTCGGGCGAAGGGCTGGGCGTGTCGCTCTTCCTGCCCTCGGGCGCCTCCTCGCCCGTGCGCAGGCGCCGCAGCGCCTCGAGGATGCGGGCGCGCCTCACCTTCTCGACGCTCGGGAAGAGCAACGCCTCCTGGTAGATCTCGATGGCCTGTTCGCGGTCGCCGAGCCGCTCCAGCGACGCGCCCATGTTGTTGGCCGCCGAGAACCGCTGGAGCTCGGTCAGCTCGGGCATCGAGTAAGCCCGCCGGTAGTACTGGACGGCGGTGGCGTGGTCGCCCTTGTCGAAGGCGATGCCCGCCAGCTCGAAGGCGGCCTTCGCCTCCTCTGTGGGCGTCTCCTTGCCCATGACCTTGATGGTGCGGAACCCGTCGTCCTT
>DATAAM010000148.1:0-2338 GCA_036260075.1 Acidimicrobiales bacterium | reverse complement strand
CAGCTCGAGGAGATCGCCAACACAAAGATGCCCGACCTCAACGCCAACGACATCGAGGCGGCCAAGAAGCAGGTGGCCGGCACCGCCCGGTCGATGGGCATCACCGTCCAGTAGGCAGGAACGGCTCGACCGGGACGACCTCGCCCGGCGGCCGCACGACACAGAGGGAGGGCACGAGATGCCTGCACGAGGCAAGAAGTACGCGGACGCGGCGAAGCGCTACGACCGGGAGCGGCTCCACGCCCCCGGCGAGGCGGTCGAGCTGGTCAAGCAGCTTGCACCTGCCAAGTTCGACGAGACGGTCGAGCTGGCCGTGCGGCTTGGAGTCGATCCCCGCAAGGCCGACCAGATCGTGCGCGGCACCGTCGGGCTGCCCGCGGGCACCGGCAAGGACGTGCGGGTGGCGGTCTTCGCCGCGGGCGACGCTGCCACCGAAGCCCGGGAGGCGGGCGCCGACATCGTGGGCGCCGACGACCTGGTCGCCCAGGTGCAGGGGGGGATGCTCGACTTCGACATCGCCATCGCCACGCCCGACATGATGGGCCAGGTGGGCAAGCTGGGCCGGGTGCTCGGCCCCCGGGGCCTCATGCCCAACCCCAAGACCGGCACCGTCACCACCGACGTGGGCAAGGCCGTCACCGAGTTCAAGGGCGGCCGGGTCGAGTACCGCACCGACAAGTTCGGCAACGTGCACGTGCTCGTGGGCAGGGTCAGCTTCGATCGGGCCAAGCTCATGGAGAACATGCGGGCCGTGATCGACGAGCTGGTGCGGGCCAAGCCCGCCGCCGCCAAGGGCCGCTACATCAAGTCGGTCACGCTGTCGTCCACCATGGGACCCGGCGTGCGGGTCGACCCCAACCGCGTCCGCATCACCGACGAGGAGGTGGCCGGCGTCGCGTGACCCCGCTACGCTGACCCCTTCCCACACCGAAGAGATCGTGGTGCGCTCCGGCGCGTAATGGGCTGCGGCCCGCCCGAGGAGGTGAAACGAGTTGGACAACCCCAGGCCCGAGAAGGTCGCCGTCGTCGAGGAGGTGCGTGACCGCCTCGACTCGTCGAGCGCAGCCATCCTCACCGAGTACCGAGGCCTGAAGGTCAAGGACCTGGCCGACCTCCGGCGTGCCCTGCGGGCGGCCGGCGGCGACTACAAGGTCTACAAGAACACGCTCGTGCGCTTCGCGGCGCGCGACCTCGGGCTCGACGAGCTCGAGGCGCTCCTGGAGTGACCCACGGCCATCGCCTTCGTCGACGGCGACGCCGTCAACGTGGCCAAGGCCCTGCGCGACTTCGCCCGCACCAACCCCAACCTGGTGGTGAAGGGCGGCGTGCTCGGCACCCGCATCCTGTCGGCCAAGGATGCCGGAGCGCTGGCCGACGTGCCCCCTCGCGAGGTGCTGCTGGCTCGGCTGGCGGGCGGCCTGGCGGCGCCGCTCCAGCAGTTCGCCGGGCTGCTCCAGGCGCTGCCCCGCAACTTCGCCTACGGGCTGAAGGCCCTGATCGACCAAGGCGGCGGCGCGCAGGCGCCGGCCGCAGCGGAGGAACCGGCCGACGAACCGGCCCCGATAGCGGAGGAGCAGGCCGCAGAACCGACGGCCGAGGCGCCCGCCGCCCCCGCAGAGACCGAGACCACGACCGAGACCGAGCAGGAACAGGAGTAAGGCAATGGCTGCAACCAAGGAAGAGATCCTCGACGCCATCAGCAACATGTCGGTCCTCGAGCTGAGCGAGCTGCTCAAGGACTTCGAGGAGCGCTTCGGCGTCACCGCCGCGGCTCCCGTGGCCGTGGCCGCGCCGGGTGCCGTCGCCGGTGGCGGCGGCGAGGCGGCGCCCGCCGAGGAGGAGCAGGACGAGTTCGACGTCGTGCTCGCGGGCGCAGGCGACAAGAAGATCCAGGTGATCAAGGAGGTGCGGGCGCTCACCAGCCTGGGGCTCAAGGAGGCCAAGGACCTCGTCGACGGCGCTCCCAAGCCCGTCCTCGAGAAGGTGTCCAAGGAGGACGCCGAGAAGGCCAAGGCCCAGCTCGAGTCCGCCGGCTGACCTGCCGAGCGGAACGCCCACCACGCAAGGAGACACCAGGACATGGCGACCAAGGAAGAGATCCTCGAGTCGATCTCGAGCATGACCGTCCTCGAGCTGAGCGAGCTGCTCAAGGACTTCGAGGAGCGTTTCGGCGTGACCGCCGCCGCTCCGGTGGCCGTGGCCGCAGCCGCGCCGGCCGGTGGCGGCGGCGCTGCCGCCGAGGCCCCAGAGGAGAAGGACGAGTTCGACGTGATCCTCACGGGCGCAGGCGACAAGAAGATCCAAGTCATCAAGGAGGTCCGCGCCGTTACCACGCTCG
>DATAAM010000147.1:0-17502 GCA_036260075.1 Acidimicrobiales bacterium | reverse complement strand
CTGCTCGACGGGCTGGTGCGTGGGGCCGTCTTCGCCGAGGCCCACCGAGTCGTGCGACCACGAGTACACGACCTTGGCCTCGCTGATGGCGGCCAGCCGCACCGCACCTCGCATGTAGTCGCTGAAGACGAAGAAGGTGCCGCCCACCGGCACCACGCCGCCGTGCAGCGCCATGCCGTTCATCACGCCACCCATGGCGTGCTCGCGCACGCCGTAGTAGAGAAGCCGCCCGGCGGGGTCGTCGGCCGACTGCACGCCGTGGTCCTTCAGCATCGTGCCGGTGTTCCCGGTCAGGTCGGCGCCACCGACGACCAAGCCGGGCACGAGGTCGGCCACGGCGTTGAGGATGTCGCCGCTCGCTGTGCGCGTGGCCACGTTGTCGCCCGGCTGCCACGTGGGCAGCTTGGCGTGCCAACCGCTCAGGCCGCCGCCCTTCAGGCATGCCTCCCACTCGGCCCGGTCGCCTTGCCAGGCGGCCACGCGGTCCTCCCACGCGCGCCGCAGGGATGTGCCGCGCGGGACGCACTGGCGGTAGAGGCTGAGCACCTCCTCGGGCACCCAGAACGACTCGTCGGGGGGGAGGCCCAGCAGCTCCTTCGTCGCCCGGATCTCGTCGGCTCCCAGCGGCTCGCCGTGGGCCGACGCGGTGTCGGTCTTGTTCGGCGCGGGCCAGCCGATGTGGCTGCGGAGGACGACCAGGGACGGCCGGTCCTCGACGGCCATGGCCCGGCGCAGGGCGGCTTCGAGCGCGTCGGTGTCGTTGGCCGCCTCGCCGATGTCGTCGACGTGCCAGCCGTAGGCCTCGAAGCGCTTGGGCGTGTCGTCGGTGAACGAGAGCTCGGTGGGCCCGTCGATGGAGATGTGGTTGTCGTCGTAGACGTAGACGAGGCGGCCGAGCCCGAGGTGGCCGGCCAGCGAGGCGGCCTCGTGGCTGATGCCCTCTTGGAGGTCGCCGTCGGAGCAGACGACGAACGTGTGGTGGTCGACGAGCTCGGGGCCGAAGCGAGCCCGCAGGTACCGCTCGGCCACGCCCATGCCCACGCCATTGGCGAAGCCCTGCCCCAGCGGGCCGGTGGTGACCTCGACGCCCTTGGTGTGGTGCACCTCGGGGTGGCCGGGCGTGCGCGACCCCCACTGGCGGAACGCCTTGATGTCGTCGAGCTCGAGGCCGTAGCCGGTGAGGTGGAGCATCGAGTAGAGGAGGATCGAGGCGTGGCCCGCCGACAGGACGAAGCGGTCGCGGTCGGGCCAGTCGGGCTCGGACGGGTCGTGCTTCATGACCCGGGTGAAGAGGACGTGGGCCAGGGGAGCGAGGGCCATGGCGGTGCCGGGATGGCCGCTGTTGGCCGCCTGCGGGGCGTCCATCGCCAACCCGCGGACGACGTTGATGCCCAGCTGCTCCAGGTCGGCTTGCGTCATGAGGCCACCCTAGCCATACCCCACCCCCCGTTCTGGGCTGCAGATCACGCGCTGCAGCGCGTGATCTGCAGCCCAGAACCGCTGTCAGTCGAACAGGGCGACGGAGGCGGTGAAGCCGTGGAGGGCGTTGCGGCCGCCGATCGGCCCCAGCTCGCCCGCGCAGAAGAACCCGGCGGCGGGGGCGCCGTCGAGGGCCTCGTGCAACAGGCCGGCGTCGTGGTCGGGCTCGCCGAACAGCCGCCGTCCCCGCCCGTTGCACGTGAACAGCAGCGCGGCAGCGGCCTCCTCGCCCGCCAGCAGCCGCCGCAGCTCGACATCGGCCGACGCCGCGTCGCGCACGTGGAACTGCACGGTGCGGCCCACCTCGACCACGTCGCCCACGGCCACGGCGCCGTTGTCGGGATCGGCCCCCAGCACGTTGCGCACCAGGAAGTCACCCGGCCCGAACTCGGCCTTGCGCTCGTCCACCACGACCCCGATGTGCAGGCCCCGGTTGATCGCCTCGATGTTCTCCTCGTCGGCCATCGACCGCAGCCGCTGCATGGGCGCGGCGCCGCCCAGCTCGTAGATCACGTTGCGCTCGGCCCTGGTCACCACGTACGGGCTGCCGATGGGCCGGCACCCCTGCGACACCAGGCTGCGGACCCGCACACCCGGCCCCAGCCAGGCGCCCACCGCCCCCGACGTCGTGACCCGGTCGTCGAGCACCAGGCGGTTGCCGCCCGGTCCCCTGGCCGCCGACGCCATCCCCCCGTACACCGGCACGCCCACGTCGGCGAGGAAGGTCTCGGCGTCGAACGTGAACGGGTCGCCCACCAGCAACAGGGCGACGGGCTCGAACGGGGGGTCGACGCCCTCGAAGAACGGCGCCACCGCGCCGACCCGCCCGGCCCACAGCGACACGCCGGGCCGCTCCTCGACCTCCACGCCGGGGCCCACGACCGCCACGGCCGCGCAGCCGAGCAGCACGCCGGGCGACAGGACGGCCCGCACGGCCGCCGCCGCGTCCTCCAGCGCGCCTGCGTGCGCCTCGGTGACGAACAGCAGCGCCAGGTCGGGCGCCGGGCCCCCCAGCCGCTCCAGCACCTCGCCTGCCACCTCGCCCACGGCGGTGGCCGTGACCGGGTGCTCCGACACGGCGGCGGCGAAGCGGCTCATGCGACGGGCGGCAGCAGGGTGAGCGGCACCACCGTCCACGGGCCGCGGTCGATGCGGCAGTGGGCCTCGATGGTGCCGGGGGCGGGATAGGTGAGCTCCGCTCGCACGAGGCGGTAGGTGAACTTGCCCGGCTCCACGGTGAACGGCGACGCGTTGCGGGCCACCTCCTCGCCCGCCTCGTCCTGGAACACGACCTCCAGGATGCCGTTGCCCGGCTCGTCGGCTCGACAGCGCACCAGCACCACCAGGTGCGGCGTGATCGTCACCGGGGGCTCGGACGGTGCGGGCAGCGAGAACATGATCCCGCTCAGGTCGATGCGCGTCGACGGCCCGGGCACCTGGCGCAGGTTGATGTTCTCGCAGAACAGGGCCGAGACGATGTCCATGCCGGCGAAACCTACCCTTGGCCCGTGCGGATCACGGAGTTCGAGCCGTGACGGGCTGCACCACCTCGGTGACGCGGCTGCCATGATCCCGGCCGAGTACGAACAGGTCCTCTTCTGCGACGGCGCCATCGTCTCCATCCACTCGACGGTGCTCGGCCCCGCGCTGGGCGGCGTGCGCTTCCGCCCGTACCCGTCGGAGGAGGCGGCTCTCCAGGACGTCCTCCGCCTCTCCCGGGCCATGACGTACAAGGCGGCGGTGGCCGGGCTCGACTACGGCGGCGGCAAGGCGGTGATCGTGGGCGACCCCCACGCCGCCGACCGCAGGGAGCGGCTGGCCGCCTTCGCCCGCTGCGTCGACTCCCTCGGCGGGCGCTACCTCACGGCCGAGGACGTGGGCACGACGCAGGCCGACATGGACTTCGTCCGCACCATCACGCCGTACGTGACGGGCACGTCGCAGGGGTCGGGCGACCCCAGCCCGCCCACCGCTCTCGGCGTCTTCTGCGCCATGACGGCGACGGCCGAGGCGCTGTGGGGGAGCGCCGACCTGGCGGGTCGCCACGTCGTGGTCCAGGGCGTCGGCAAGGTGGGCCGGGCCTTGGTGGGGCACCTCCTGGCCGCGGGCTGTCGGGTCACCGTGGCCGACGTCGACCCTGCGGCCACCGCGGTGGAGGGGGTGGAGGTGGTCGACCCGGCCCGCGCCCACGCGGTGCCCTGCGACGTGTTCTCCCCGTGCGCGCTGGGCGGCGTGCTGTCGCCCGCCACGATCCCGGAGCTGGCCTGCGCCGCCGTGGTGGGCTCGGCCAACAACCAGCTGGCCGACGACGCCTGCGCCGACCGTCTCGCCGGTCGCGGCGTGCTGTACGTGCCCGACTACGTCGCCAACGCGGGCGGCATCGTCAACATCGCGGAGGAGCCGGACGGCTACGACCGCGCCCGGGCGGAGGCCGCCGTCCGCCGCATCCACGACACCGTGCTGCGCGTGCTCGCGGAAGCCGACCGCGAAGGCGTCACGCCGCTCGTGGCCGCGACCCGCCTGGCCGAGGAGCGGCTCAGGCGGCGGCCGACTGCTTGAGCCGCGCCTCGTGGTGGCGCACCGTCGCCCACCCGCGCCGCTCCAGCGCCCGCACCACCCACCAGCCCGGGTCGACCTCGCCCGGCTGCAAGGCCAGGCGGGCCGACGTGGGGGCGGCGTGGTGGTTGTTGTGCAGGCCCTCGCCCGCCGTGAGCCACGCCAGCCACTGGTTGTTGCCAGCGGCGTTGTCGTGGGGCCGGCCACCCCACATGTGGCCCACCGCGTTCACGGCCGCGTTGAGCAGGAGGTAGGAGGCGGTGTGCACGGCGGCGGCCAGCAGCCCGGCGCCCACGCCGAGGACGAGGCACAGGAAGGCGATGCCGATGCCGAGCCCGAGCCAGGCCCGGTCGAGCAGCGCCCGGTCCCAGCCGTCGGCAGGCACGTCGCGGGCGTAGCGGGCCACGGCAGCGGGGTCGTTGGCCACGCGGCGGTACAGCACCACGTTGCCGAGCTGCACGGCGGCGAAGCCCTCGAGGAGCGGCGAGTGCGGGTCGCCCTCGACGTCGGTGAAGGCGTGGTGCTTGCGGTGCACGGCCACCCACTGCCGGGGCCGGATGCCGGTGGTGATCCACGTGATCGCCCGGCACGCCGTCGTCACCCCGGGGGCCAGCGTGAGGGCGCGGTGGGACAGGGCCCGATGCAGGAAGACGGTGGTGACGAGGGTGGCGAACTGAGCGAGCGCGAGCCCGACGAGGACGGCGAGGAACCACGAGGACATGCAGGCCACGGTAGCGCGGATCGTCTACCGACCGGTCGGTAGGGACCCGGCCCAGCCGGGCACCCGGTACCCTCGCTCGTCATGGCGCTGCCAGCGGGGGTCTCGACGAGGGACCTCATCCTGTCCGAGGCGCTGCGCCTGTTCGCTGAGCACGGCTACGACGGCACGTCCCTGAACCACATCGCCGACGCCGTGGGCATCCGCCGGCCCAGCCTCCTGCACCACTTCCCCTCCAAGGAGGCGCTGTACCGGGAGGTGTTCGCCGCCTCGCTCACCGACTGGTTCCGCCGGGTCGAGGAGGCCACCGCCAAGCCCCGCGACGGCTGGGCCCAGGTCGACCACGTGCTCACCGCGGGCTTCCGCTTCTTCATGGAGAACCAGGAGTTCGTGCGCCTGGTGCGCCGGGAAGCCCTCGAAGGGGGCGACCGCCTCGGCATCGACCTGGGCGAGGCGCTGCGCCCGCTGCTCGAACGGGCCGAGGGTTTCCTCCAGAAGGAGATGGACGCGGGCCGCTTCCGGCGCCACGACCCCGAGCAGCTGCTCCTCACCGGCTACGGCGCCCTGCTCAGCTACTTCAGCGACCTGCCGTTCCTCGAGTCGCTGCTGAGCCGCGACCCGCTGGCGGCCGACGCCTTGGAGGCACGCCTGGAGCACGTGCGGTCGTTCTTCCGGGCCGCGCTGGAGCCGGCCGACTAGCGGACTAGCCGTCCTCGGGGCCGCCGCTGCGGCGGGCGGCGTCGTCGAGGCGCCGCAGCACCTCGTCCTCCTCGGGCGTGGCCTCGGGGCCGAACTTCAGCGCCATCGTCCCCTTCGTCCCGCAGTGCGGGCACTCGACGGCCGCCACCGCCACCATGTCGTCGGGGTCGGAGGCCCCCTCGGTGCGCCGGAGCACATCGAGCGCCACCTCGTCGGCGTCGCTGTCCTGCCGGCACGTGAAGCACCGGACCCGCCCGCCGTCGACGACGGCGAACTGCCCGCTGTAGCCGTCGGCCTCGAACTGCCGGATCACCTCGACGAGCGTGGTGCCGTCGGACGCGTACTCCGGGGTGCTCGACATGACGTGTTCGCTACCCTCGGCGCCCGTGCAGGTACCCCCCAACTGCGACCTCACCCTCGGGATGACCTGCCTCGACAAGAGCGAGCCGGGCCGCACGGTGTGGCGCATGCCGGCCGATGAGCGCTTCACCAACCCGGCGGGCATCCTGCAAGGCGGCTTCCTGGCCGCCATGGCCGACTCGGCCATGGGCGCCTCCTCGGTGACGTGGGCCCGTGAGCGCAAGGTGCACTCGGCCAACGCCGAGCTGAAGATCAGCTTCCTGCGGCCGGTGTCGCCGGGGGGCGACCTGACCTGCACCGCGTGGGTGGTGTCGGGGGGCAACCGGGCCGCCTTCCTCGAAGCCGAGATCGTCGACGGCGAGGGACGGCTGGTGGCGAAGGCCAGCTCCACGTACCTGCTCTCGCCCCGCGAGGGATGAGACGGAGGCTGCTGCCCATCGGGCTGGCGGCAGTGTCGGTGGCGGCCGGGGCGTTCGCGGCCGTCGATCCCACGCCCGCCGTTCCCGCCGCGTCGAGCGAGGAGTTCGCGCCGCCGCTGGTGCCGGTGCTCTCGCCTCGGCGGGTGCCGGGAGCGTTCTCCGCCGCCATCGCCGACGCCCGGCTGCGGGCCGACCTCGACGCCGCCCTCGCGGGCACGCCGCGCTCCTGCCTCGTCGTGTCGCGCCACGGCACACGGGTCCACCAGGTGCGTGCCGACGACCGCCTCGTGCCCGCCTCCAACCTCAAGATCCTCACCGGGCTGGCCGTGCTCGAGAAGCTGGGCGCCCACTCCCGCCTCACCACCGACGTCCGCACGGCGGCCCCCCTGCGCGACGGCGTCCTGCACGGCGACCTGTGGCTGGTGGGCGGAGGCGACCCCCTGCTGGGGACGGCCGAGTACGCGGCCTCCCTCCGCAACCAGCCGCAGCTCTACACGCCGTTGGAACAGCTGGCCGACCGCATCAAGGCGGCGGGTGTGACGGCCGTGGTGGGCGCCGTGCGCGGCGACGAGTCGCGCTACGACACCCAGCGCTACATCCCGACCTGGCGACCCACATACATCGTCGACGCCGAGGTGGGGCCCGCGTCCGCGCTCACCGTCAACGACGGCTATGCCCAGTGGCGGCCCAGGCACGTGGCCGCCACGGCGCCTGCCACGCACGCGGCGGGCATGCTCGCCACGCTCCTGCAACAGCGCGGGGTGGCGGTGGCGGGCGGCGCCGGTGAGGGACGGCAGCCGGACGGCACCCGCAGCCTCGCCACGCTCGACTCGGCGCCGATGCGCGAGGTGGTGGGGCAGATGCTGCGCGAGAGCGACAACCTCACCGCCGAGCTGCTGGTGAAGGAGCTGGGCGTGCGCTTCGCCCGCGAGGGCAGCACCGCCGCCGGCCTCCGGGTCCTGCGGGAGACGGTGGCCGCCGAGGGCCTGCCCGCCGACCACGTGGTGACGGTGGACGGCTCGGGCCTCGACCGCGGCGACCGGGCCAGCTGCACCGCCATCCTGGCGGCGTTGGAGAAGACGGGCCCGGAGAGCCCCATCGGCACCGGGATGCCGGTGGCGGCTCGCGACGGCACGCTGGCCCAGCGGTTCACAGGCCATCCCGCGGCCGGGCGCCTGCGGGCCAAGACGGGCTCGCTGGCGGGCGTCACCGGCCTCAGCGGCTGGCTCGACTCGCTGGCGTTCGCCTTCCTCGCCAACGACGTGCCCCGAGAGGCCGTGGGCCGCACACTGCAGGAGAACGTGGCCGCCGTGCTCGCCCGCTATCCCGACGCCCCGCCGCCCGAGGAGCTCGCACCCCGGTGATCCCGCTGCCCATGTTCCCGCTGGGCACGGTGCTGTTCCCCCACGCGGTGCTCCCTCTCCACGTGTTCGAAGAGCGGTACCGCACGCTGGTGGCCGACTGCCTCGAGACAGGGCACGAGTTCGGCGTCGTCCTCATCGAGCGGGGGAGCGAGGTGGGCGGAGGCGACACCCGCTTCCCGGTCGGCACGGTGGCCCGCATCCGGGAGGCCACGCCGTTGCCCGACGGACGCTGGATCCTCGTCACCTACGGCACCCGCCGCATCCGCGTGGCCACGTGGCTGCCCGACGACCCGTACCCGGTGGCGCTGGTGGAGGACGTGCCCGAGCCCCGCCTGCCCGACATCGCCCTCAGGGCCGTCGACGACGCCGCCCGGCTCGTGCGCCGCGCCCTCTCGCTGAAGGCCGAGCTGGGCGAGCCCGCGCCTTCGTCCCGCTTCGAGCTGGACGACGACGTGCACGCCGCCGCCTGGCAGCTCGCCGCCCTGGCGCCCCTGAGCCCGGTCGACCACCAGCGCCTGCTGGAGACGGACGACCCGGAGCAGCGCCTCACGCTCCTCACCGCGCTCGCGCAGGACGCGGGCGACCTGTTGGCGTACCGGCTGTCCCCAGGCTGACGGCTTCCGGACCGCAGATCACGCGCTCCGGCGCGTGATCTGCACCCCAGAACGAGTAGCGTGCGCCGCCGATGGCGGACACGGACAAGGGCCTGCCCACGCTGGCGGGCGAGCTGTGGGAGCTCGTCGTCGGCTACGCGAAACAGGAGACCGTCGACCCCCTCAAGCGGCTGGGCCGCTTCCTCGCCTTCGGCCTGCTGTCGTCGTTCACCTTGGGCATCGGGCTCGTGCTGCTGGCGCTGGCGGGCTTGCGGGTGCTGCAGACGGAGACCGGCGACGCCTTCGACGGCGACCTCACGTGGGCGCCCTACCTCATCGTCGTGGCGGGCAGCGGGCTGATCACCGTGGTGGCCCTGCGCTCCATCGGGCGCCACAAGCGGAAGGGGCGATCGTGACGATCACGCGCGACGACATCGAAGCCAAGCTGCGCGAGATCAAGGGCGAGGTCGACGAGACGACCGACCAGGCCAAGCCCGTCGCGCTGGCCGTCGGCGTGGTGGCGGTGGTCGCCGTCGTCGGCCTGGCCTTCGTGTGGGGGAGGCGCCGGGGCCGCAAGCGCAGCACCGTCGTCGAGATCCGGCGGGTCTGATCCGTGCTGCGACTGCTCCTGCGCCAGGGGTTCAAGCGGGGCGTGCTCGGCGGCAACCGCACGTGGCTGGTCGTCGGCGGCGCCGCGCTGGCGCTGCGCCTGCTCAACAAGCTGGCGGGCAGCGAGCCCGAGGTCGTCTACTCCGAGGAGCTGAAGGAAGGGGAGGCGCTCGTCATCGCCAACGGGCGGGACGCGACAATGGTGGGGTGAAGGTGCTCCTCCGCAACCCGCGGCGCGAGATGGAGATCGAGGGGCCGCTGCGGGTCAACGCGCTGCTCGACCGGTTGGCGCTCAACCGCGAGTCGGTGCTGGTGATCCGCGGCGACACGCTGGTCACCGGCGACGCGCTGTTGGCGGACGACGACGAGGTCGAGGTCCGCCCCGTCATCTCGGGGGGTGCGGCATGACGGCGCCGGGCCTGCGGGGTGCCCGGCCGGGTGAACGATGAAGTGCAGGCGTTGTCGCGGCCCCGCCGTCATCGAGCTGCGACGGCACAACGCCTCGTTCTGCGCCGACTGCTTCCTCCACCACACGCGGGAGCAGGTGCGGCGCACGATCGACGAGCTCCGCATGATCGCCCCCGGCGAGCGGGTACTGGTGGCGGTGTCGGGCGGCAAGGACTCCCTGGCCCTGTGGGACCTGCTCCTCGACCTCGGCCACGAGGCCGACGGGCTGTACCTGGGCCTCGGCATCGGCGAGTACAGCGACGAGTCGGGGAAGGCGACGCGTGCCTTCGCCGAACGGCGAGGGGCGAAGCTGGTCGAGGTCGACATCACCACCGAGTTCGGCTTCGACATCCCCACGGGGGCGGCGGCGGCCAAGCGGGTGCCGTGCTCGGCGTGCGGCCTGTCGAAGCGGCACCTGTTCAACCAGGCGGCACTCGACGGCGGCTACGACGTGGTGGCCACCGGCCACAACCTCGACGACGAGGCCGCCGTCCTGTTCGGCAACGTGCTGCGGTGGTCGACCGACTACCTCGGTCGCCAGCTGCCCGTGCTGCCCGCCCGGCCCGGCTTCGTCCGGAAGGTCAAGCCGCTGGTGAAGCTGGGCGAGCGGGAGATGGCGGCCTACTGCGTGCTGCGCGGGATCGACTACATCGTGGAGGAGTGCCCCATGGCCGCGGGCAACAAGCACCTCGGCTACAAGGAGGCGCTCAACGCCATCGAGGAGCAGTCGCCGGGCAGCAAGGCGGCGTTCTACTTCGGCTTCCTCGACCGGGCCTCGCACCTCTTCGTGCCCGAGGCGCAGGCCGAGCAGGAGGATCTCGCTCCCTGCGTCTCGTGCGGGGCGCCCACCACCACCGGCGACACCTGCGCCTTCTGCAAGCTGGTCGTGCGAGCGACGCGGTGAGCCGGCCGTTCGCCGCCGGGGAGCGGGTGCTCCTGCTCGACCGCAAGGCCCGTCGCTACCTCGTCACGCTGCAGGAGGGAGGCGAGTTCCACACGCACGCGGGCTTCGTGCGCCACGACGAGGTCATCGGCGCGCAGGAGGGGGTGGAGCTGCGGTCCACGGCGGGGGCGTGGTACCAGGCGGTGCGGCCGACGCTGTCCGACTTCGTGCTGAAGATGCCCCGCGGCGCCCAGGTCATCTATCCCAAGGACCTCGGCCCCATCCTGCTCATGGCCGACGTCTTCCCCGGCGCCCGGGTGCTGGAGGCGGGGGTGGGGTCGGGAGCGCTCTCGATGACCCTGCTGCGGGCCGGGGCGGAGGTCGTGGGCTACGAGCTGCGGGACGACTTCGCCGAGCGGGCGCGCGCCAACGTGGCCGCCTTCCTCGGAGCCGAGGCGGCCGCCCGCTACCGGGTCGAGCTGCGCGACGTGTACGAGGGCATCGACGAGGCCGGGCTCGACCGGGTGGTGCTCGACCTGCCCGAGCCGTGGCGGGTGGTGAAGCACGCGGAGGCGGCGCTCCACCCCGGGGGCATCCTGGTGGCCTACGTTCCCTCCGTGATGCAGGTGGCCCAGCTGCGGGAGGCCCTGGCCGCGAGCGCGTTCCGGATGCCGGAGACGGTGGAGGTGCTGGTGCGCACCTGGCACGTCGAGGGCAACGCCGTGCGCCCCGACCACCGCATGGTCGGCCACACGGGCTTCCTCACGAGCGCACGGCTGGTGGGTCCCGCGAGCACGCAGTGAACCTGTTCGACCTCGTCATCGTGGTCGCCGCCCTGGCTGCGGCGGTGGGCGGCTACCGCCTCGGCTTCCTGGCCCGGGCCACGTCGTGGATCGGCCTCGGCGTCGGCCTGTTCCTGGGGGCCCGCTTCCTGCCCGCGGCCATGCGCCTGTTCGAGGGCCCCGACCCCACCAGCAAGCTGTTGGTGGCCGCGGTCGTGCTCATCGGCGGGGCGTTCGCCGGGCAGGCCCTGGGGCTGGTCATCGGCTCGGCCATGGGGCGCTCGCTCCCGCACGGCCCGGCCCGCTCCTTCGACCGCACGATCGGGGCGCTGGTGGGCACAGCGGGCGTCCTGATCTCGGTGTGGCTGCTGCTGCCCGCCATCGCCGACGTGCCCGGCACCGTGTCCCGCCAGGCCCGCGGCTCGGTTCTGGCTCGCCTCATCGACCGCAACGCTCCCCGTGCGCCCGACACCCTCCAGGCGCTCCGGCGCCTGGTGGGCGACACCAACTTCCCGCGCGTCTTCAACGCCCTGGAGCCCGCGCCCGCCACCGGGCCGCCGCCTGCCTCCACCGGCCTCAGCCAGACCGTGCTCGACCGGGTGAGCGCCTCGACGGTGAAGGTCACCGGGGAGGCGTGCAACCGCGTCCAGGAGGGCAGCGGGTTCGCCGCCGGGCCCGACACGATCGTCACCAACGCGCACGTGGTGGCAGGGGAGCGCACCACAACAGTCATGCGCCCCGACGGGCGCAAGCTGCGGGCCACAGTGCAGTACTTCGACCCCGACCGCGACCTCGCCGTGCTGCGGGTGGCGGGGCTCGGCCAGCCGCCCCTCGGCATCACCACGGCCCGCGTGGGCCAGCGGGGCGCCGTCTTCGGGCACCCCGGCGGCCGCGACCCGCTGCGCATCGCGCCCGCCGCCATCCGCCAGCGCGTCGACGCCGTGGGGCGCGACCTGTACGACTCGCACAACACGCGCCGCGACGTGTTCATCCTGGCCTCCGACCTGCGCCCGGGCGACTCCGGGGGCGCGCTGGTCAACGCCAACGGCGCCGTGGTCGGTGTGGCCTTCGCCATCGCGCCCGACCGACCGGGCACGGCCTACGCGCTGACCAGCCGGGAGCTCAGCGCCGCGCTGGCGGCGCCGAGGCAGGCGACAGCCAACACGGGTCGCTGCCTGCGCCGCGGGTAAGAAGGGCGCCATGCACGAGGTCCGGTCGCTCGAGGAGCTGGCGGCGCTGGTGGTCGAGTGCCCGGCGCTGTACATCCGCTGGTCGCGCGGCCCCGAAGCCGACGCCAACCGCACCAGCCGCGACGAGCTGAGCGGGGCGCCGCTCCCCGGGTTGTGCGCCAACCCGCTGGCGGTGGAGGAGTGGTGGGGCGACCGGCCCCTGCGGCTGTGGGTGGCCCGACGGGTGCACGACTACCACCACCTCCGGGAGGAGCGTGGCCCCGACGTGCGGGCGTGGGTGCTGGAAGGCGAGGAGATCGGGCGGGGGCCCGACAACGAGCCGCTGGTCGAGTGCAAGCGCCCGGTGGCGTGGGTGGCCGACGAGGTGGTGGCCGAGGCCGCGCGCATCGTAGAGGACGCGGCGGAGGCCGACTGGGGCCCGCTCAACCGCTCCTCCTGAGCCAGCGACGTACTCTCTCCCTCGTGGAGCTGGGCCGGTTGGAGCACGTCCCCGCCCGGGACGTGTGGGGGAACGAAGCGTACGACTTCACTCCTTGGCTCCTCGGGAACGCCGAACGCCTCGGGGAGGCGCTGGGGATCGACATCGAGCTGCAGGTGGCCGAGCACCCAGTCGGGGGGTTCTCGCTCGACCTCATCGGCCGCGACTTGGCCGACGAGGGAGCGCTCATCATCGAGAACCAGCTAGGCGGCACCGATCACGGCCACCTCGGACAACTCCTGACGTACGCGGCGGGCACCGGCGCCAAGACGATCATCTGGCTCGCTACCGCCTTCCGGGAGGAGCACCGACAAGCGCTCGACTGGCTCAACGAGCAGACGGCGGAGGACGTGCGGTTCTTCGGCGTGCAACTGCGCGTGGTACGAATCGGCAATTCGCTTCCCGCGCCGTTGTTCGAGGTTGTCGCCAAGCCGAACGACTGGCAGAAGCAGGTGCGCTCGACAGCCCGGGGCGCCGGCACCGGCGGGAAGGCCGAGCGCTATGTACGGTTCTGGGAGCGGTACCTCGCCCGCGTGCATGCAGCGCACCCCGAGTGGAGTAGGCGCCGGACGCCGCAGTCCACCAACTGGATGGGCTTCCCGAGCCCGATCCCAGGAACGCAGATCACCCCATCGTTCGCGGCGGGCGGGCGCCTCCGCCACGAGCTCTACATCGACTCGGGTGACGTCGCGACCAACGAGAACGTGTTCGCCGGGCTCCTCGCTCGCAAGGACGAGTTCGAGCAGGTCTACGGGCGCCCGTTGTCATGGGAGGAGCTACCGGGCAAGCGGGCGTCGCGGATCGCCGACTACTCGACAGGTGACGTCCTGGAGGAACAGGCGTGGGAGGCGTACATCGACTGGTTCGTGGAATGCGGTGAGCGCCTGCGGGCTGCCATCGCGGCGACCGTCATCAACCGCTCCTCCTAGCCCACGGACGCGAAGCGGCCCCCTGTCGGGGGCCGCTTGCACATCGAGTGTCGGGGTGCGACGGGAGGGGTTCAGTCGACCTCGATGAAGATGCACTCTCCGGGGCATTCCTCGGCCGACTCGATGGTGGCCTCCTCCATGCCGGCAGGCACGTTGGCGAGGCCCTCGGGGCCGCCCGGATCGCTGAAGACCTTGTCGCCCTCCTTGACGTAGGCGAGGCCGTCGTCCAGAAGGGTGAACACCGCCGGGGCGATCTCCTCGCACAGGCCGTCGCCGGTGCAGAGATCCTGATCGATCCAGACCTTCATGCCTGCGAACGTACCCATCGGGCTTCGGAACAGTCAATTTGCACGGCAACGGCGAGTGAAACTCGGCACAGTGTCGTACCAGTCGAGAAGGCAGCGGTGTATGGTCGCTCCGAAGGAGGTGGTCCGTGGCCGACTCCGAGTACCAACGACGGCTGGCGGCGTACGAGCGTGAGGTCGCCGAGCTCCAGGAGCAGGCCAAGGTCCTGGAGGAAGAGGTCATCACCCTCCGGCGGCGGCTCCAGGAGGCCCCCAAGCGGGTCCGCACGCTCGAGGAGAAGCTGCTCGAGACCAAGGGCCAGCTGGCCCAGGCGGTGTCCCAGAACGAGAAGCTCACCTACACCCTGCGCGAAGCGCGGGAGCACATCGCCGCGCTCCGGGAGGAGGTCGACAAGCTCACCCAGCCGCCGTCGGCCTACGGCACATTCCTCGGGATCAACGACGACGAGACCGTCGACGTGTTCTCCGGTGGCCGCAAGATGCGCGTCTCGCTACATCCCGAGATCGACGTCGACACACTCCAGCGCGGCCAGGAGGTCGTGCTCAACGAGTCGCTCAACGTGGTGCTGGCCCGCGGCCCCGAGGTGTCCGGCGAGGTCGTGACCCTGAAGGAGCTGCTGGAGGACGGCACACGAGCGCTGATCGTGGGCCGGGCCGACGAAGAGCGCGTGGTCGAGCTGGCCGAGGCGCTGCACGGCGTGAAGCTGCGGGCGGGCGACACCATCCTCATGGACTCCCGGACGGGCCTGCTATTGGAGCGCCTGCCCCGTCCCGAGGTCGAGGAGCTGGTGCTCGAAGAGGTGCCCGACATCTCCTACGAGGACGTGGGCGGCCTCGACGACCAGATCGAGGCGATCGTCGACGCCGTTGAGCTGCCGTTCGTGCACCGCGAGAAGTTCGGGGAGTACGAGCTGCCGCCGCCCAAGGGCATCCTGCTCTACGGCCCGCCCGGGTGCGGCAAGACCCTCATCGCCAAGGCGGTGGCCAACTCGCTGGCGAAGAAGGTGGCCGAGGTCACCGGCAACGCCAACGCCAAGAGCTACTTCCTCAACATCAAGGGCCCCGAGCTGCTCAACAAGTACGTGGGCGAGACCGAGCGGCAGATCCGGCTGGTCTTCCAGCGGGCCCGGGAGAAGTCCGAGGAGGGCATGCCGGTCATCGTCTTCTTCGACGAGATGGACTCGCTGTTCCGCACCCGCGGCACCGGCATCAGCTCCGACATGGAGTCGACCATCGTGCCGCAGCTGCTGGCGGAGATCGACGGCGTGGAAACGCTGAAGAACGTCATCGTGATCGGCGCCTCCAACCGCGAGGACCTCATCGACCCGGCCATCCTGCGACCCGGGCGCCTCGACGTGAAGATCAAGGTCGAGCGGCCCGACGCCGAGGCCGCCGCGCAGATCTTCTCCCGCTACCTCAAGCCCGACCTCCCGCTCGACGCCGACGAGGTGCAGTCGCTGGGTGGTGGCGACCCGGCCAAGGCGGTGCAGGCGATGATCGAGCGCACCGTCGAGGAGATGTACGCCACCACCGACGAGAACCGCTTCATCGAGGTCACGTACCAGCACGGCGACAAGGAGGTGATGTTCTTCAAGGACTTCGCCTCCGGGGCGATGATCGAGAACATCGTGCGCCGGGCCAAGAAGCGGGCCATCAAGCGCGAGATCGCAGGCGACGGTCGCGGCATCCGCACGCAGGACCTCCTCGAGTCCATCCGCCAGGAGTACAAGGAGCACGAGGACCTGCCCAACTCCACCAACCCCGACGACTGGGCCAAGATCTCCGGCAAGAAGGGGGAGCGGATCGTCTTCCTGCGGGTGCTCATGTCGGAAGGCAAAGAGACCACCGGTGGGCGTGCGATCGAACGCGTGGGCACGGGCCAGTACCTCTGACGTCGGGCCGGGTCCTGTCCGGCACGGGATCCCATCCCACCGGGCTGCCGCCCGGCGGGCCCCTTCCCGCACCGGCCACCCGGCCTGCTCGTTGCACCCGCAGGGAAGCGATCCTGTGAGTGTGAAGGGGTAGGGTCGGTCCGTGGCCATCAGGAAGGTGTGCGGCGTCGAGACGGAGTACGGCATCGTGCTCCGGGGCTCTGGCGAGTCCAACCCGATCGCCGCGTCCTCCCTGCTGATCAACGCGTACGTCAACGAGCTCCAGCGGAAGGTGGGCTGGGACTTCGAGGACGAGTCGCCCGGGCGCGACGCCCGCGGCTTCGCCCGCGAAGGCTCGATGCCGCCGGAGGTGGAGACGCACCTCGTCAACGCCGTGCTCACCAACGGCGCCCGCTACTACGTCGACCACGCCCACCCCGAGTACTCCACGCCCGAGTGCGCCGACGCGCTCGAGGCGGTCCGCTTCGACAAGGCGGGCGAGCGCATCCTGGTGCGGTCGATGGAGGCGGCGGCCCGCCTCCTGCCCGACGGCCAGGGCGTCGTCGTCTACAAGAACAACTCCGACCGCAAGGGCAACTCCTACGGCTGCCACGAGAACTACCTCATGGACCGGCAGGTGCCGTTCTCGCGGATCGTGCAGCACGTGATGCCGCACTTCGTGACCAGGCAGGTCTACACCGGCGCGGGCAAGGTGGGCTCCGAGGCCCCGCCGTCCGACCGGGACGTGCCGTTCCAGCTCACGCAGCGGGCCGACTTCTTCGAGGAGGAGGTCGGGCTGGAGACGACGCTGAAGCGGCCCATCGTGAACACCCGCGACGAGCCCCACGCCGACGCCCAGAAGTACCGGCGGCTGCACGTGATCGTGGGCGATGCCAACTTGGCCGACGTGTCGACGTTCCTGAAGGTGGGCGTCACCGCGCTGGTGCTGTCGATGATCGAGGACGACTGGTTCGGCGATCGCGACTTCACCCTCGCCACGCCCGTGGCCGCCATGCGCACAGTGTCGTACGACCTGTCGCTGGAGGAGCCGCTGTCGTTGGCCGACGGGTCCACGATGACGGCGCTCCAGGTGCAGTGGGAGTACTTCAACCTGGCCCAGAAGTACGTCGACGCCCACGGCTTCGAGTCCGTGGGGGAGACCGTGGGCCCGATGGTGCTCGACCGCTGGGAGCGGGTGCTCACCGCGCTGGAGACCGACCCGCTCTCGCTGGCGGGCCAGCTCGACTGGGTGGCCAAGTACCGCCTGCTCGACGGCTATCGCGAGCGTCACGGCCTCGCCTGGACCGACCCCCGACTGGCGGCGATGGACCTGCAGTACCACGACCTGCGACCGGAGAAGTCGCTGTTCGCCCGAGTGGGCACCGAGCGCCTGGTCACCGAGTCCGAGGTCGCCTCGGCCGTGACGGAGCCGCCCCACGACACCCGGGCGTACTTCCGCGGCAAGTGCCTGCAGCGGTGGGCGTCGTCGATCGCGGCGGCCAACTGGGACTCGCTGGTGTTCGACCTGGGTACCGACCCGCTGCGCCGGGTTCCCATGATGGAACCGCTCAGAGGTACGGCCGCGATGGTCGATACGTTGTTGGAGGGATGTTCGAGCCCCGCCGAGCTGTTGGAGCGGTTGGGCTCATAGGAGGCAGTTGAACCGAGATGGCAGAGCGTGAGCTGAAGAAGAAGAGTTCGACGACCCGAACCGACGAGACCGTCGAGGAGGCTGCCCCCGCCACCACCGATCGCGGGGAGAAGCTCAAGGAAGAGCTCGACGACCTCCTGGACGAGATCGACGAAGTGCTCGAGGACAA
>DATAAM010000146.1:0-1630 GCA_036260075.1 Acidimicrobiales bacterium | reverse complement strand
GCCGCCGCGCTGTACGGCCCCCGCCACGGCGGGGCCAACGAGGCGGTCATCCGCATGCTCACCGAGATCGAGTCGATCGACAACGTGCCCGCCTTCGTGGCCGCGGTGAAGGAGGGCCGAGGTCGCCTGCAGGGCTTCGGCCACCGCGTCTACAAGAACTACGACCCTCGGGCGAAGATCATCAAGCACGC
The DNA here is from genome assembly GCA_036260075.1 of Acidimicrobiales bacterium. GTDB lineage: Bacteria > Actinomycetota > Acidimicrobiia > Acidimicrobiales > JAHWLA01 > DATAAM01. Next base: position 1,439 of record DATAAM010000146.1, on the reverse strand, counting down.
CGCCGACCAGGTGTTCGAGGTCACCGGCAAGAACCCGCTCCTCGACATCGCGCTGAAGCTGGAGGAGACGGCGTTGGCCGACGAGTACTTCGTCTCGCGCCGCCTCTATCCCAACGTCGACTTCTACTCCGGCTTGATCTACCAGGCCATGGGGTTCCCCATCGAGATGTTCCCGGTGCTCTTCGCCATCCCGCGCACGTCGGGCTGGTTGGCCCATTGGATCGAGCTGCTCGACCAGGACCAGAAGATCTACCGGCCTCGGCAGCTGTACATCGGCCCCGAGGGACGCGACTACGTGCCGATGGGCCTCCGCTAGCCCGTGCACTCCGCCGGGGAGGTGTACCGGGCGCTGGCGCCCGCCGTGCTCGGGTACCTGCGGGCCCAGCGGGCGCCCGACCCGGAGGACGTGCTCGGCGAGGTCTTCCTGCAGGTCGCCCGCGACCTCCACCGCTTCAGCGGCGACGAGGCCGCCCTGCGCCGCTGGGTGTTCGCCATCGCCCACAACCGCCTGCTCGACGCCCGCCGTCGCCAGGGCCGCCGTCCCGCGGTCTCCCACGACGCCGTGCCCGATCGCTCGGTGCCGCCGCCCCCCGAGCCCGTCGACCCCGCGCTGGTCGAAGCCCTCCAAGAACTGACCGCCGACCAGCGCGAGGTGCTCGTCCTGCGCTTCGTGGCCGACCTCCCGCTGGAGGACGTGGCCCGCATCACCCGCCGCCGCGTAGGGGCGGTCAAGGCCCTCCAGCACCGTGGGATCGAGAGCCTGACCCGTATCCTCGGTGGGCACCCCGGCGCTTACTGAGACGTGACCGAGCACGACGCCGTCCTCAACCGCCTCCGCGCCCTCGCCTCCGCCCCCGTCGACGATGCCGTGGCCCAGCGCCACCTGAGCATGTTTGCCGACGTGGCCGCTCCCGTCGGGCCCAGCCGCCGCAGCCGCGTGGTCGTGATGGGTGCCGTGGTGGCGGGCACCATGCTGGGCAGCGCCACGCTGGCGGGCGCCCTGACGGGCAACCTGCCCGCCCCGGCCCAGGACGTCGCCCACAGCGCGCTGGCCAAGGTCGGCATCGAGGTCCCCAAGGCCAAGGGCAAGGCGGCCAAGGTCGACGACACCGACGGGCCCGGCAACGTCGAGCGCTTCCTGGGCGACGCCACCACGCCGTGCACGCTGCCCGGCGGCGGCGCCTTCGTGGGCAACCACGGCCAGTACGTCAAGGCCAACCCCGACGACCCGGCCACGGCCGACGTCAACGAGCGCGAGCTGGCGGCCCAGTCGCCCTGCGGCAAGCCGCTCGACGCCATCGAGCAGGACGCGGAGACGGCCGAGACCGAGACCGACGACGGCGGCAGGAAGCCGGCCGGCACCGGCAGGCCGGAGGCGCCCGGCAAGTCCACCGAGCACCGGCCCGACGATCCCGGCAAGCCCGACGCCGACGACACCG
>DATAAM010000145.1:0-18161 GCA_036260075.1 Acidimicrobiales bacterium | reverse complement strand
GCCGGGATCCCTCCCCCAGAACGGCGCGGATCGTCTGGATCACGGTGGCGGGCGCTCGCCAGACGTCCTCTTCCGTGATGCGCACGGGCACGAAACCGGCGGCGCGCAGCTCGTCGTCGCGGCGGGCGTCGCGCTCACGGTCGAGCAGCGCTGTGTGGAACCGAGCGCTGTCGACCTCGACGACCACGTTGGTGCCGGTGACGAGGAGGTCGTGGCGCCCGATCCAGTCGTCGCCGCCGAGGTCGACTTGACGACGGGCGGCGATGCCCGCCTCTTCGAGGATGCGGATCAGGCGGGCCTCCAACCCTGATGCGGGCGCGATGTAGCCCATCGGGCGAGCGGCGAGCAGCTCTCGCATCACGGTCGTTCCGGTACGGCCTCGCTCGGCGAGCTCCGGCAACGTTCGATGCAGCGCCCGCAGCAGTGCCGGGCTCGAAGCGAGCGCGTTGTCGAGGGCCCGCTCGGTGCGGGCGGGCGTCAGCATGCCCGCCAGGTCGAAGATCGTGCGCGCCGGCGTGGTGACAGGGATGCCGTCGACCGACGTCACGTGGTGCGGCGGCAGGCGGCGGGTCTGATGCAGCCGGCCGAGCGACGGCCGGTGGTAGTCGCCGTCGTGGGGGCGGGTCACGTCGAGATCGCCGAGCGAGAACCCGGGCAGGCCCCACAGGGCGGCCGCCGAGCGGCGGGAGGCGACTGCCGAGTCCCCGGCGTCGAGGACGGCTGCCATCAGCTCGCTTCGCTCCGTTCGGGGAGCACCGACCAGGCGGACCACCCGCGGGGAGACCCGCTCCCACTCGCCTCGTCGGATGCCGATCCGAATGCGGTCGTAGTCGAGGCCCAGCAGCCTGCATTGCGATCGTGAGACGACGCCGTGCTGCTCTTCCGCGCGTCGTCGCAACCTGTCCGTCTCGTGCATGCCTGTATTCAAGCGACAGGGTGCGACAGCGACGTTCTGGGGGAGGAAACCCGGCGATACCGCCGGGTTTCCTCCCCCAGAACGGCGAGGGGGGCGGCGGCCGGCGGTAGCATTCGGGCGAATGGCGAGGGGGGCGGCGGCCGGCGGTAGCATTCGGGCGAATGGCAATCTCCCGCATCGACGACATCCTGAGCCCGGCCTACGTCGAGGGGCTGGCCGACCTGCCGATCACCGACGTCCGTGCCCGGCGCGACGAGTGCCAGGAGGCGGCCGACGCGCTCTCCTACCTCCGCCGCATGGTGCAGGGCAGGCTCGACATCGTGCACGCCGACCTCCAACGCCGGGCGGGCGGCGAGCCCGGCGACCTGCACGACCTGGTGGAGCAGCTGAAGCGGGGCGAGATCATCGCCGACGGCACCCGGGCCCAGGGGTTCGGCCGCCTCCCGACCAGCCTGGCCCCCGCCGACCTCGACGGGTGGATCGCCGCCGAGCTCGACACGATCGTCGCCGCGGGCCGCATGAGCGCGCTGCCCGACCTCGACGAGGACGCCGTCCGCGACATCGCCGACAAGCTCGAGGAGCTCGAGCGGCGGGTGTCGAGCCAGCGCGGCTCGCTGCACGAACGGGCCAACACACTCCAGGAGGAGATCGTGCGCCGGTACAAGACCGGCGAGGCGACGGTCGACTCGCTCCTGAAGTGATGGCTGACGGAGCCTGTCGCCGCCGGGTGCCGCGATGAGCAGGCGGCTCGTGCTCGTCGTCGACGACGACGAGATGATCCGTCGACTGGTGCGCACGGTGCTCGAAGCCGACGACTGGACGGTGGTGGAGGCTCGCGACGGCAACGAGGCGTTCGCCCGGCTGGAAGACGCCGACCCCGCCGTGGTGGTGCTCGACGTGATGATGCCGGGCATGGACGGCGTCGAGGTCTGCCGCAAGCTCGACCACGACGTCGTGAAGGTGGTGATGCTCACCGCCCGCGACGACCCCGCCCTCGAGCAGGCCTGCAAGGAGGCGGGGGCCGACGCCTTCCTCACCAAGCCGTTCTCCTCGCTCACCCTGCTCGACGTCATCGAGGAGCTGACGACGCCGTGAGCGAGGCCCGCGACGACGCCTTCCCGGTGCTCGACGCGGCCGGCCTGGAACGACAGCTCCACGTGTTCGCCAAGGACGCGGTGGCTGCCTACCGCCGCGAGAAGACGAGGGCCCGCGAGCTGGGCAACGCCCTCGAAGAGCTCCAGACCGCCTACCTCGAGACGATCCGCAGCCTGGCCTTCGTGGTCGAGGCCAAGGACGCGTACACCGGCCAGCACCTCGAACGGTGCCGCGTCTACGGCGTCTCGCTCTTGCAGGCCCTGGGCATCGCCGACGACTACCCCGACGCCCAGTACGGCTTCCTCCTGCACGACTCCGGCAAGGTCGGCGTTCCCGAGCGCATCCTCGGCAAGCCCGGCCCGCTCACCGCCGCCGAGTGGCGTGTGATGCGCACGCACCCGCTTATCGGCTACCAGATGGTCGCCCACATCCCGTTCCTCACCAACGCGGCCGAGATCGTGCGGTCGCACCACGAGATGTTCGACGGGTCCGGCTACCCGGAAGGGCTGAAGCACGACGAGATCCCGTTGCCCGCTCGCGTGTTCGCCGTGGTCGACGCCTTCGATGCGATGACGACCGATCGGCCCTATCGTGCGGCCATGCCGGTCGACCAGGCCGCCGCCGAGCTCGAGCGCATGGCGGGCACCCAGTTCGACCCCGACGTGGTCGACGCGTTCGTGCCCCTCTGCGAACGGCTCCTGCCCGCTGACACCACCACGTGATGCCCTCGCTCGACCCGCACTTGCAGGACCGCTGGCACGAGCTGGGCGAGTTCATCCGCGAGCAGCGCAGCACGGCGCGCCTGTCGCTGCGCAAGCTCTCCGAGGCTGCGGGCATCTCCAACCCGTACCTCAGCCAGATCGAGCGCGGCCTGCGCAAGCCGTCGGCCGAGATCCTCCAGCAGATCGCGAAGGCGCTGCGGATCTCCGCCGAGACGCTGTACGTGCGGGCGGGCATCCTCGAAGAGCGCGAGGGCGACGACGACCTCGAAGGAGAGATCCTCCGCGACCGCTTCCTCACCGAGGACCAGAAGCAGACGTTGCTGCAGGTGTACCGCGCCTTCCGTCACGAGAACGAGGACCGGCCTGTCGCCCCGGCGGTGGAATCATCTGCCTCTGAGTAGGGTTGCAGGCGGTCATGCGCAGCCTGGCGATCCTCTCCATGCACACGTCGCCGCTGGCGCAGCCGGGTTCCGGCGACGGCGGCGGCATGAACGTGTACGTGCGGGAGCTGGCGGCCGCCCTGGGCCGGGCCGGCGTGGAGTGCGACGTCTACACCCGGGCGACGGCCCCCACCGAGCACGCAGTGGTCGACGTCGAGCCCGGCTTCCGGGTGCACCACGTGCCTGCCGGCCCGCTCGCCCCCGTGGCCAAGGACGAGCTGCCCGCGTTCGTCGAGGAGTTCGGGGAGGGCGTGCTCACCCGCATCGAGCACGGCTACGAGCCGCAGGCGATCCACGCCAACTACTGGCTGTCGGGCATCGCGGGCCACGCCCTCAAGCACCGCCTCGACCTCCCGCTCGTCTCCACGTTCCACACCCTGGCCCGGGTGAAGGCCGAAGGCGACGTGGCCCCCGAGCGGCGGGCTGCTGCGGAGGCCCACGTGATGGGGTGCTCCGACGCCGTGCTGGCGTCGTGCTCGGTCGAGGCCCGGCAGATCGTGGAGCTGTACGGCGCCGACCGCGACCGCATCGAGATCGTCGCCCCCGGCGTCGACCACGCCTTCTTCTCGCCGGGGCACCGTCCGCAGGCCCGCCGCGCCCTCGGGCTTCCCGCGGACCGGCCGGTGCTGCTCTTCGTCGGGCGCATCCAGCCGCTCAAGGGCCTCGACGTGGCCGTGCGGGCGCTGGACCGCCTCGAGGGCGCCCTGCTCGTCGTGGTCGGCGGGCCCTCCGGCCCCGAAGGCGAGGCCGAGATCGAGCGGGTCCACGCCCTTCCCGCCGCCGACCGCGTCCGCTGGGTGCCGCCGCAGCCGCACGAGCTGCTGTCGACCTACTACCGGGCCGCCGACGTGTGCCTGGTGCCCAGCCGCTCCGAGTCGTTCGGCCTGGTGGCGCTGGAAGCGGCGGCCTGCGGCACGCCGGTGGTCGCCGCCGCGGTCGGCGGGCTCCGCACGCTGGTCGAGCACGGCCGCACCGGCTTCCTCGTGGAGGGTCGCGATCCGGACGCCTTCGCGTCCCACGCGGCCGAGCTGCTGGCCGACCCGCTCCTGGCCGCCGAGCTGTCGGTGGCGGCGGCCGAGCGCGCCCGCGGGTACACGTGGCGCCTGGCCGCCGCCCGCCTCCGCCGGCTGTACGAGGACCTCACGTCGCGCGCGCTGGTCGAGTGTCCCTGACCGACGCCGTTCCCGCAGTCGAGGCGTTGATCGATGCCTGGGCCGCACGCGAGCTGGCGGAGAACCCGGTGGTCCTCGCCGTCGACCGCGACCCCGACGTGCGCCGCTGGTACGTCCGCCTGCGCGGCGAGGAGAAGGACTTCACCACGATCTGGCTCACGTTGGGACAGCGCACCTTGCAGTACGAGACGTACTTCATGCCCGCCCCCGAGACGAACGCGATGTCGCTGTACGAGTACGTGCTGCGGCTCAACATGCGGCTGTACGGCATGCGCTTCGCCATCGGGGGCGAGGACGCCCTGTACCTGGTGGGCCAGATGCCGCTGTCCGCACTCGACGAGGACGAGCTCGACCGCATCGTGGGGTCGACGTACGCGGCCGTGGAGCAGTGGTTCCGGCCCGCCATGCGGATCGGGTACGCGGGTCGATTCCGGCGGTGACGGCGCGTCGGCGGACACCTCGTCGCGGTGCCGGCAAAGGCCCGTTCCCGCCCGCCGCACGGCGTGCTACCTTCCCGCCGGTCGGGCCCGAGGTGCGGACCGGCGCCATTCGTTCGGGGAAGTGCGAATGACGTCGCGAGGTTCCTCGGGCTCCGACGCGCCGGGGGTGCGGTTGGGCCTGATCGTCGCCATCACGATCACCGGGATCATGGGCAACGTCCTCATCGCCCCGGCCATCCCCGACATCGTGGACGACTTCCGCGTGCCCACCTCGGCCGCGGGCTGGTTGCTCGCCGCCACCACCGCCCCCGCCATCCTCCTGGCCCCGGTGATCGGCGTGCTGGCCGATCGCTACGGCCGCCGCGAGGTGCTGCTGCCCTGCCTGCTCCTGTTCGGCGTGTCCGGCGGGCTGAGCGCGCTGGCACCCACCTACCCGGCGCTGGTGGGGCTGCGCCTGATCCAGGGGATCGGCTCGGCCGGCCTGATCAACCTGGCCATCGTGCTCGTGGGCGACACGTGGGACGGCGCCCAGCGGGCACGCATGATGGGGCGCAACGCCGCCGCGCTGACCGCCTCGATCGTGGTGCTGCCGCCGATCGGCGGGGCGCTGACGGAGGTGGGTGGGTGGCGGATGACGTTCGCCCCCTACTGGATCGCGCTCGCCACCGCCGTCCTTGTGTCGGTGCGCCTCCCGCGGGGCCGGCGGGGCGACGCCTCGGTCGCCGCCCAGGTGCGCGCCGTGCGGCCGCTGCTCGGCTCGCGCCCGGTGCTCGCTCCCATCGTGCTCGGCTTCGTGGTGTTCGTCCTCGTCTTCGGTCTGTTCTTCACGATCGTGCCCTTCTACCTCGATCGCACGTTCGAGGTGGGAGCGGGCGGCCGCGGCCTGGTGCTCGCCCTGCCCGCCGTCACGTCCACGGTGGCCGCCCTCAACCTCGGACGGCTCCAGGAGCGCTACGCCCTGCGCTCCGTGCTGGCCGTCGCCTTCTCGCTGTTCGCGATGGGCTTCGGCCTGGCGGCGGCCGTGCCCGCCCTGTGGGCGCTGTGCGCGGGCGTGCTGCTGTACGGGGCGGGCGAGGGCGTGACGATCGCCGGCCTCCAGAACGCGGTGGCCGGGGCCGCCCCCACCGCCGTTCGGGGGGCGGTGGTGGCCGTGTGGGTGGGCGCGGCCCGGGCGGGCCAGACGCTCGGCCCGGTGGTGGCTGCCGCGGGCCTCGACGGCCCCGGCGCCCGCGCCACGTTTGCGGGCGGGGCGGTGCTGTCGGCGGTGCTCGTGCCCGCCGTGTGGGGGCTCCTTCGCAGCGGGCAGGGGATGGTTGCGCCGGCCACGAATTGACCGGTAGCTTCCTCGGGTCCCCCACGGGACGGCCCAGACGGCGCAGGCTGCTGTCAACGACGTCATGCCGAAGACTTCCAGACCCACGCTCGTCGCGCTGTTCCTCGCACTGCTGATGACGGTGCTGAGTGCTGCCGCGCCCGCGGGCGCCGACACGCTCTCCGACGCCAAGCGCAAGCGGGAAGAGGCCCGGACGCGGCGGGCGCAGCTGGCCGCCAAGATCAACGCGCTCGAGGCGTCCGACGAAGAGCTCGACCGGGCCGTGAAGACGCTGAACCGGCAGGTGCTGGCCCAGCAGGCGAGCGCCGACGCCGCCCGCCAGGCGGTCCAGGCCGCGGTGGCGGCGGTGGCCCAGGCCGACGCCGAGCTGCATGCCACCGAGGCGCAGATCGCCCGGCTGCACAAGGCGGTGGTCGACCGGGCCGTGGCCGCCTACGTGCGCCCCCAGGACGACTCGCTCGCCGACCTCATCGCCTCCGAGGACGTCAACGAGGCCACCCGTCGGGCCTCGCTGCTGTCGGAGGTGGCCAACCGCAACAGCGAGGTGATCGACCAGCTGCGGGCGGCGCGCGAAGACCTGGCCGAGAAGCAGGCGAAGGCGCAGAAGGCGCGCGACGTGGCCGCCGAGCGACGCAAGGCGGTGCTGGCGCGGCTCTCCGAGGTGCAGAAGGCGCACTCGGAGAAGCAGCGGTTGAGCGCAGCGCTCGAGGCCCGCATCGCCGAGTACCAGCGGGAGGCCGACGAGGTCGCCAAGACGGAGTCGGGGCTGACCGCGCTGATCCAGCAGCGGCAGGCGGCGCGCGCCTCCCGCAGCGCGGCCGACCCCGGCACCGACGGACGGGTCTCCGGCTCGGGCCTCATCTGGCCGGTGCGGGGGCCGGTCACCTCCGGCTACGGGTACCGCTGGGGCCGCATGCACCAGGGCATCGACATCGGTGCGGGATCGGGCGTGCCGATCCGGGCGGCCAAGGGCGGCGAGGTGATCTTCGCCGGCTCGATGGGCGGCTACGGCAACTGCATCGTCGTCGACCACGGCGGGGGCTTCACCACGCTGTACGCGCACCAGAGCCGCTTGGGTGCCTCCGACGGGCAGAGCGTGAGCCAGGGCCAGGTCATCGGCTACGTCGGCTCCACCGGCCACTCCACCGGCCCGCACCTGCACTTCGAGACCCGCGTCGACGGCTCGCCACGAAACCCGCGCAACTACCTGCCTTGAGGGGAACGTCGATCGATCGGATCGAGGGTGCACGCCGGTCCTCCTCCTCCTCGAAGGTGGGCGCAGGCACCTCCCTCGTCGTGGGCCCTTGCGAGCGGCACCGAGTGACCCGGGCCGCCCACCCCGCCGATCGGTCGACGCTCCGCTAGCCCATGCACGACCACGAGCGGGTCGAGGTACCGCAGCGGGTGCGGCGGCTCCTCCTGCTGGCGGTGGTGCCGTTCGCGGTGGCCACCGTGGCCGGGCTCGTGCTCCTGTGGCCGTCCGACCCGCCCACCGGCTCGGAGGTGCTGGGGCCCCCCGCCGAGCTGTACGACGGCCGCGTCACCGAGGTCGTGGAGCGACCGTGCCTGGGCGACACCGAGGCGCGCTGCTTCGACGTGGTCGTCCGGCTGTCGCAGGGGCCCGACCAGGGGGAGCAGGTGGCCGTCGAGGTCGGCCAGGGCACGCAGGCACCCCGGTTGCGGGAGGGCGCGCCCGTGGTGCTGGGACGGGCCCCGGGCGCCGAGAGCACCGCCGACTACTACTTCGCCGACCACCAGCGTGACAGACCGCTGCTGCTGCTCGGGGCGCTGTTCGCCGTCGCCGTCGTGGTGCTGGGACGGTGGCGGGGCCTGGCCGCGCTGGGCGCGCTGGCCGTCAGCCTCCTCGTGATCGTCTTCTTCGTGCTGCCCGCCATCCTCGACGGGCGCAGCCCGCTGGCCGTGGCCGTCGTGGGCGCGGCGGCGGTGATGTTCGTGGCGCTGTACCTGACCCACGGGGTGACGGCCCAGACCACCACCGCGGTGCTGGGCACGCTCGTGAGCCTGGCGCTCACCGCCGTGCTGGCCGCCGTCTTCGTGGGCGCCTCGCGCTTCACCGGGTTGGCCTCGGAGGAGGCCAACTTCCTGCAGGCGGCGGCAGGCCAGGTCAACGTGCGGGGGCTGCTGCTGGGCGGGATCGTCATCGGCTCGCTCGGCGTGCTCGACGACGTCACCGTCACGCAGGCGTCCGCCGTGTGGCAGCTCCACCGGGCCGACCCCAGCCAGTCGGCGCGGGCGCTGTACCGATCGGCCCTGCGCATCGGGCGCGACCACATCGGCTCCACCGTGAACACCCTGGTGCTGGCCTACGCGGGCGCGTCGCTGCCGCTGCTCCTGCTGTTCACGCTGTCGAGCCAGCCGGTGGGCGCCGTCGTCACCGGCGAGGTCGTGGCGCAGGAGGTGGTGCGCACCCTCGTGGGCAGCGTGGGGCTGATCGCCTCGGTGCCCGTCACCACCGCGCTGGCCGCCGCCGTGGTGTCACAGGCCCGGCCGGTGGAGGTCGACCCGTGGGCCGAGTGGGAGGAGCCGCCCGAAGAGCCGAAGAAGAGGCCGCGGCGGGACAAGCGACGCGAGAAGCGGGCCGAGCCCGGGTGGGAGCCGCCCAAGGCCGAGCGCGACTTCTGGGGCGACCTGGCCGACGAGTAGCGACGTTCGATTCCCGTATGGCGCACCCGGGTGCGCCGGCCGGGAACGGAATGCCGTCGTAGCCTGCTCGACATGACGGTTCGACTCCAAGTGCTCGGTGGGGGCCGCATGGGGGAGGCGCTGGTGCGGGGCCTCCTCGACGCGGGGTGGGCGCCGCCCGCCGACGTCGCCGTGGCCGAGAAGGTCGAGCCCCGCCGCAAGCAGCTCGCCGACCTCCTGCCCGGCGTCACGGTGGTGGCCGAGCCGGTGGCCTGCGAGGGTGTGGTGGTGGCGGTGAAGCCCGGCGACGTGGAAGCGGCGTGCCGGGCGGCCTCGGCGGCCGGCGTGGCCCGGGCCCTGTCGATCGCCGCGGGCGTGCCGCTGGCCAAGCTGGAGGCGTGGTTGGGCGAGGGCGTGCCCGTGGTGCGGGCCATGCCCAACACCCCCGCGCTGGTGGGTGCGGGCGCCGCGGCCGTGGCCGGGGGTCGGGCCGCGGGCGAGGACGACCTGGCGTGGGCGGAGGACGTGCTGCGGGCGGTGGGCACCGTGGTGCGGGTGCCCGAGCCCCTGCTCGACGCGGTCACGGGCCTGTCGGGCTCGGGGCCGGCCTACGTGTTCCTGTTGGCCGAGGCGCTCACCGAGGCCGGCGTGCTGGCGGGCCTGCCCCGAGGCACGGCGACCGCGCTCGCCCACCAGACGCTGTTGGGCGCCGCCCGCTTGCTGGTGGAGTCGGGCGAGGGGCCCGAAGCGCTGCGGGCCAACGTGACCTCGCCCGGTGGCACCACGGCGGCGGGCCTGCGGGTGCTGGAGCAGCGGGCGGTGCGGAGCGCGTTCATCGAGGCGGTGCAGGCGGCGGCCCAGCGCAGCCGCGAGCTGGCGGGTGGCTGAGGCGGGCTCGTTCGAACGTCGGGCCTACGCCTCGCTGGCGGTGGCGGCAGGCGCCGGGTTGGTCGCCGCCTTCGTGGCCGCCGCCGCCACCGAGCGAGCGCCCTACGACGACGGCATCGAGCTGTTCCTGCCCACGACAGCGGCGGCCGCCGGAGCGGGCACCGTCGTGCTGGTCGGCTTCGCCGTGCTGGAGTGGCGCCGCGGGCACCGGGCCCGGCTGTCCGCCGCCGCCCGAGGGCTGGCGGGCCTGTGCCTGGTGGCGGGCACGCCGGCCATGGCTGCGCTCGGGGCGCCGCTGTGGATCGCCCTCCCGTATTCGGGGGCGGCGGCGACGCTGTGCCTGGCCGTTTCGGTCCTTTTGCGCCCTCCCAAGCACCACCACAACCCCACTTCCCTCATGAACCACAGTGGCGTACAGTCCCCTCCAGGCGGAGAGGGGTGATTCCACTGTCAGAGGTCCAGAACCCGAGAGGCCGGTTCCTGACGGTCGCCGAGGTTGCCGCCATGCTGCGCGTCTCGAACATGACCGTGTACCGGCTCATCAACGCGGGCGAACTGCCCGCCGTCCGCGTGGGCAAGTCCTACCGCCTGCGCGAGGACGACATCGACAAGTACCTGTCCGACCGCTACACGGAGGCGGGCTGAGCCGCCACCACGACACCGTCTCCTTCCTGTCCGACTACGGGCTGGTGGACGAGTTCGTGGGCGTGGTGAAGTCGGTCGTCCGCACGATCGCGCCCCACGTCACGGTGGTCGACGTGACCCACGAGGTGCCGCCCCACGACGTGCGGGCAGGCGGGCTGGCCTTGGCCCGCAGCGTGCAGTACCTGGCCCCGGGAGTGGTGCTGGCCGTCGTCGATCCCGGGGTGGGCACGGCCCGGCGGGCGGTGGCGGTGGAGGTGGCCGACGGCGAGGCCGTCTTCGTGGGTCCCGACAACGGCCTGCTGGCGGCGGCCGTGGCCATGGTGGGCGGAGCCACTCGGGCCGTGGAGCTGACCAACGACGACTACCACCTGCCTGCCCCGGGGCCCACGTTCGCGGGCCGCGACGTGTTCGGCCCGGCCGCGGCCCACGTGTGCAACGGCGTCGACCTGGCCGAGCTCGGCGAGCTCCTCGACCCGATGACGCTGTTGCCCGGCGTGCTGCCGGTGCCCCGGGTGGAAGGCGGCGTGCTGCACGCCGAGGTGCTGTGGGTCGACCGCTACGGCAACCTCCAGCTGAACCTCTCCCCCGAAGACGTCGACCCGCTGGGCGAGCGGGTGGCGCTGCGCTGGCGCGACCAGGCCCGCACCGCGGTGCGGGCGCACGCCTACGGCGACCTGAAGCCGGGCGAGGTGGGCCTGGTGGTCGACTCCTACGGGATGGTGTCGGTTGCGCTCGACCGGCAGTCGGCGGCCCAGCTGCTTCGGCTGGGGGCGGGTGACGCCGTGTCGCTGGCCGAACCGGGCTCCTCGTAGAGTCGCCGCATGCGCCCCGGCACCACGATCGCCCTCGCCGCCCTGCTCCTCCTCATCGTGGGCGCCGCCTTCGTGCAGCTCGTGCTGCTGTCGGACTAGGCGGCCGGACGGGCGAAGGTCCGCAGGGTCTCCAGCACCTGCACGGCGTGTGCGGGAGCGGTCGGCACGACAGGTGCCGGAGACGGTGCGGGTGCGGGCGCAGGCGCCGCCACGGGCTTGGGGGCGGGAGCGGGAGCGGCGGTGCGACCGGCACGAGGGGCCGGACGGGGCGCGGGAGCGGCGGCGGGGGCGGGAGCGGCGGCGGGGGCGTCGGCCAGGCGCTCGAACTGGTGCGAGGTGAACAGCGTGCCGTCGGGGGCCACCACCACGCCCACGCCGATCAGCTGGAAGTCGCCGTCGACCAGGTTCTTGTAGTGGGTGGGGCTGGCGACGAACGCGCTGTGCAGGGCATCCACGTCCGGGCCCATGCCGACGTTCTCGCCGAGCTTCGCCCAGTTGGCGGTGACCTGCTTGGAGAAGCTCGGGTTGTGGGCGATGTCGCCCTGGGCCGCCATGTGGGCCGCCCAGCGTCGGGCGATGGCGGTCAGCTCGCCGTCGACCCGGAGGGTGCCGAGGCCCTTGCTCGCCCGCAGCGCGTTGATCTTGGCCACGAACGCCGCCTCGGCGGCCTGCGGGTCGGTGGCGGCCCGGGCGGGGGCCACGGCGACGAGCACGGGGATCATCGCCGCCAGCACGCCCAACCCCAGCACGACACATACGTTCCGCAGCCGCAAGGCTGTCCTCCCGTTCGGTAGCTCGGCGGCCTTGGGGAGGGGTCCCCCGGTAGGCCCGTGGCTTTGCGCCGCCCGGGTTTCCCCGGGGTTGCCTTTTCGTGGTACGAGGTGTGTCGTCCGAACGCCTTCCTCGCTTGATCCAAGAATCGGTAAGGTCGCCGCTCCGTGGGGGAGTTCGTCCGAATCGCGGCTCGCGACGCCGAGATCGTGGCCGACGTCGACGTCTGCGTGGCCGGCGGCGGCCCGGCCGGGCTGGGCGCGGCGCTGGCCGCCGCCCGGTTGGGGGCGCGGGTGTGCCTCCTCGAGCGCCACGGCTTCCTGGGCGGCAACTTCACCGCCGCCTCGGTGGGCTCGGTCTGCGGCCTCTACGTGGGCGACGGCTCCGGTGGCTTCGACTACGTGACCCGGGGCCTGGCCGAGGAGGTGGCCGAGTCGCTCAAGGCGGCGGGCCGGGCTATGGGGCCGATCCCCTTCCAAGGGAGCGCGGTGCTCCTGTACGTGCCGTGGGCGGCCAAGCGCCTGTTCGACCACTTGGTCACGACGGAGCCGAACGTCACGCTGTTCCTCCATGCGTTGGTCTCCGACGTGGTGAGCGCCGGCGGGCGGGTCGAGGCGGTGGTGGTCGCCACCAAGCGAGGGCCGGTGGCCGTGCGGGCCAAGGCGTTCGTGGACGCCACCGGCGACGGCGACGTGGTGGCGTTCGCGGGCGGGCGGTGGATGCTGGGGGAGCCCGGCTTCCGGCAGCACGCGTCGATGCAGTTCCTCATGGAGCACGCCGACGACGCGGTGGCGCTGGGCGAGGGGCTGGCCGCCCTGAAGCCCGCCATCGAGGCCCATGGCAGCCGCCTCTCCCGCGACGGCGGCGCGCTCATCCCCACCTTCCGACCGGGCGAGTTCGTGGGCGCCATGACGCGGGTGCGGGCGCCCGACGGCGGCCCGCTCGACGCCACCCGGCTCGACCACGCCACCTGGGGCGAGCTCGAAGGGCGACGGCTGGCCGAGGAGGCGGCCTCCTTCGTGATCGAGCACGTGCCCGGCTTTGCCGGCGCCTTCCTGGCCGACACCGCGCCCAACCTGGGCGTGCGAGAGACCCGCCGGGTGGTCGGCGACTACGTCCTCACCGGCGAGGACGTGGCGGGCTGCGCCCGCTTCCCCGACGCCGTGGCCGCGGGCGCCTGGCCGCGGGAGTACCACGTGGCGGGCCGCTCCACCGAGTACGTGCACCTGCCCGAGGGCGGCTGGTACCAGGTGCCCTTGCGCTCGCTGCGCCCGGTCGGCCTCGACAACGTGTGGGTGGCGGGCCGCTGCGTGTCGGCGGACCACGATGCGTTGGCCTCGCTGCGGGTCATGGCGCCCTCGATGGCGCTCGGACAGGCGGCGGGCACCGCCGCCGTGCTGGAATCGCGGGGCGAGCTCGACGTCGCCGCCGTGCAGGCGTCGCTCCGTGAGCAGGGCGCCTTTCTCGGAGGGGAGCAGCAGTGAACCTGGCCGCCGTCATCGAAGCCCACCCCGAGGAGGCCGTCGCCCTCGTGAGCCGGGGAGAGCCCACCACCTACGGGCAGCTGCGGGCGCAGGTGGCCGAGCTGCGGGGCGGGCTCACCCGCCTGGGCATCGAGCCCGGCGATCGGGTGGCGCTGGCCGCCGCCAACAACTGGTTCTTCGCCGTCACCTACCTGGCCACCCTCGGCGTGGGGGCGGTGGCGGTGCCGCTCAACCCCGCCAGCCCCGGGGCCGAGCTCGAGCGCGAGCTGGCCGCCGTGCGGGCCCGGGTGGCGGTGGTCGGCCCGTCGGCCCGCGAGGCGATCGAAGCCGTCGACCGCACCGCCGCCGGGCTCGAGCACGTGGTGCTGGCGGGGGCGGCCGAGGGCGAGGGCCCGCGCGTGGAGGACCTGTTCGGGGGGTCGACGGCGCCGCTCGTCGACCGGGCCGAGGACGACCTGGCCGTCCTCGTGTTCACCGCGGGCACCAGCGGTTCGCCCAAGGCGGCCATGCTCACCCACGGCAACCTCCTGGCCAACATCGAGCAGGTGCAGCGCCACCCCGGCCGGCGGGTGGAGCCCACCGACGCGCTGCTCGGCGTGCTCCCGCTGTTCCACATCTTCGGCCTCAACGTGGTGCTCGGGCTCGGGCTGTCGGCGGGCGCCCGGGTGGTGCTGGTCGAGCGCTTCGACCCCGTGGCCTCGCTCGACACGCTCCAGCGCCACGCCATCACCCTGGTGGCGGGCGCGCCGCCCATGTACGCGGCGTGGGCCACCATGCCCGGGGCCAACCCCGGCGCCTTCGGCACCGTGCGGCTGGCCACCTCGGGGGCGGCGCCGCTGCCCGACGAGACCCGGCCCCTGTTCGAGCAGCGCTTCGGCGTGCCCATCCACGAGGGCTACGGGCTCACCGAGGCGGCGCCGGTGGTCACCTCCTCGCTGGTGGATCGCCCGCCCCGGCCGGGTTCCATCGGGGTGCCCCTGCCCGGCTTGGAGGTGCGCCTGGTCGACGAGGAGGGCGAGGACGCGCTGGTGGGCGATCCGGGCGAGATCTGGGTGCGCGGCCCCAACGTGTTCAAGGGCTACTGGGAGAACCCGGACGCCACCGCCGCCGCGCTGACGCCCGACGGCTGGCTGCGCACCGGCGACGTGGCCGTGGCCGACGACGAGGGCTGGCTCTACATCGTCGACCGGGCCAAGGACCTCATCATCGTGTCGGGCTTCAACGTCTACCCGGCGGAGGTGGAGGAGGCGCTGCTCGAGCACCCGGGCATCGCCCAGGTGGCGGTCGTGGGCAACCCGCACCCGTACTCCGGCGAGACGGTGGTGGCCTTCGTGGTGCCCGAGGACGGACGGCTGCTCGAGGAGGACGAGGTGATCGAGTTCTGCGCCGATCGCCTGTCTCGCTACAAGTGCCCCACCAAGGTCAACTTCGTGCCGTCGCTGCCGGTCGGGCTGGCTGGGAAGCTGCTGCGGCGGGAGCTGCGGTCCTCGGCGTAGCCGTCGTCGCCACCAGGAAGCCGGCGAAGAGCACGACCACGCCCGCGAGCAGGGTGACGACGAAGGCCGTCACCTCGTCGGCCACCGAGTTGAGCAGGCCGCTGCTCGACAGCACCACGACGCCGGCGGCGATGAGGACGTTGGCCCACAGCCTGCGCCCCCGCCGGAACCGCCAGGCGCTCCACGCCGCCCCGCCGAAGACGACCAGCGCGCCGCCGCCGGAGGCCACCGCCGCCAGGATGCGGGGCAGCGGGCCGAAGACCTCGCTGCCGCGGGCCGGCTCGTCGACGGGGAGCGGCGCGGTGAGGGGGGCGACGGCCAGCACGCCGGTGGCGAAGGCGCAGAAGAGCGCCACGGCCAGGCCCGCCCGCCGCCCGCCCCCGTGGAGGTAGACGGTGCCGAGGGCCAGCACCGGCACGTTGAGGACGGCACCGGTGAGGAAGTAGAGGCGGAACAGCGGCTCGCTCCAGCCCACGGCCTCGCCCGCCGCCAGCGCGCCCGCCGCCAGTGCGAACAGGGTGAGCGCCGCGCTCCACGCCAGCTCGTGCCGGCGCCGCCGGTCCTGCCAGCGCTCGAACGTCGACATGGCGAAGGCCAGCGCCACGAGGGCGGCGGCGGTGGCGAGGGCGGTGTGCAGCATCCCACCGCCCATTCTGGGGGATGGATCCCGCTGTCCACGTCGGGATCCCTCCCCCAGAACAGCCCGGGGCTGCCTCGTGAACTCGTGAATCGTCACCCTCCGTCGCTACGATGCGGAGCGTGGACCGGTCGAGGCGACGCATCCCCGAAGCGACGGTGGCCCGCCTGCCCGTGTACCTGCGGAGCCTCCTGGAGGTGGCCGAGGCCAAGACGCCCACGATCTCCTCGGAGCGGCTGGCCGAGCTGGCCGGGGTGAACGCGGCCAAGGTGCGCAAGGACCTCTCCTACCTCGGCTCCTACGGCACCCGCGGGGTGGGCTACGACGTCGAGTTCCTGCTGTACCAGATCAGTCGCGAGCTGGGCCTCACGCAGGACTGGCCCGTGGTCATCGTGGGCCTCGGCAACCTGGGCCACGCCCTCGCCAACTACCGGGGCTTCCCCGCCCGCGGCTTCCGCATCGTGGCGCTGGTCGACGCCGACCCGTCGAAGGTGGGCGAGCGCATCGGCGAGCTCGCTGTGCGCCACGTGAGCGAGCTGCCCGAGGTGGTGCAGGGCGAGCAGGTGGCCATCGGCATCATCGCCACCCCGGCGGCGGCGGCCCAGGACGTGGCCGACCAGCTGGTCGAGGCGGGCGTCACCTCGATCCTCAACTTCGCGCCCTCCGTGATCTCCGTGCCCCCGCACGTGTCGCTGCGCAAGGTCGACCTGTCGATCGAGCTGCAGATCCTGAGCTTCTACCAGCAGCGCCGCAACGGCTCGCTGGAGGAGCCCGCCTGACCATGCCGGTCGACGCCTCGCTGTACCCCGTCAACCTGGTGGTGGCCGGGCGCCGGTGCCTGGTGGTGGGGGGCGGACGGGTGGCCGCTCGCAAGGTCGCCGGGCTGCTGTCGTGCGGAGCGGTGGTGCACGTGGTGGCGCCCACCGTCCACGACGAGGTGCGCGCCCTCGACGTGGCGATCGAGGAACGGCCCTACGAGCGGGGCGAGGTGGCGGGGTATCGCTACGTCGTGGCCGCCACCGACGACCCCGCGGTCAACCGGGCCGTCTTCGAGGACGGCGAGGCGGCGGGCGTGTGGGTCAACAGCGCCGACGACCCGGCCAACTGCTCGGCCACGCTGCCCGCCGTCGTGCGGCGCGGGCCGATCACGGTGGCGATCGCCACCGGCGGCCACAGCCCGGCGCTGGCCACGTGGCTGCGCCGTCGGTTCGAGGCCGAGCTGGGGCCGGAGTACGACGTGCTGCTCGACCTGCTCGTGGAGGCCCGCACCGCCATGCAGGCCGAAGGGCGTTCGACGGAAGAAGCCGATTGGCAGAAGGCGTTGGACTCCGGAATGCTGGAGGCGATTCGGGACGGCCGGGTCGCGGAAGCAAGGGAGCGCCTGCAGGCGTGTCTGTCGTCGTCGTAGGGCTGAACCACCGGACGGTGCCTCTCGAGGTGCTGGAGCGCATGACGGTGAGCGACGCCCACCTTCCCAAGGCGCTGTCCGACCTCCGCGGCCGCGACAACCTGGGCGAGGCCGTGCTGCTGTCGACGTGCATGCGCACCGAGGCGTACGCCGTGGCCGACCGCTTCCACGGCGCCGTGCAGGACGTCCGCAACTTCCTCTCGGAGCTGAGCGGCGCCCCCCCCGAGGTCTTCGCCGACCACCTGTACTCGTTCTACGAGGACGCCGCCGTGTCGCACCTGTTCAAGGTGGCGTCGGGCCTCGACTCCGCGGTGGTGGGCGAGACGGAGATCCTGGGCCAAGTGCGCGACGCGTGGGAGCGGGCCACCGTGGAGGGCGCCGCCGGCCCCGTGCTGGGTGCGCTGTTCCGCCACGCCGTCGAGGTGGGCAAGCGGGTGCGCTCGGAGACGGCGATCTCGCGGGGCACCACGTCGGTGTCACAGGCGGCCGTGCAGCTGGCGGCGCGGGAGCTGGGCGGCTCGCTGGCCGGACGCACGGTCCTCGTGCTCGGCGCGGGCGACATGGGCGAGGGCATGGCGGTCTCGTTGGCCGAGTCGGTGGCGGGCGGGCAGGTGCTCGTGGCCAACCGCACCCGGGCCAAGGCCGTGCAACTCGCCGCGAAGGTGGGCGGACGGGCCGTCGACTTCGGCTCGCTGGCGAGCGCGCTGGCCGAGGCCGACGTGCTGCTCACCTCCACCGGCTCGCCGTCGGTGCTGGTCGACGCCGAGGAGCTGGCGCCGGTGCTGGAGGCGCGCGCCGGACGGCCGCTGCTGATCGTCGATGTCGCCGTGCCTCGCGACGTCGACCCCGCCGTGCGGGGGATGCCGGGCGTGACACTGCTCGACATGGACGACCTGCGGGCGTTCGCGGCGGCGGGCCTGGCCGGCCGTCGGCGAGAGGTGGCGCGGGTGCAGGCGATCATCGCCGAGGAGGTGGAACGCCACGCGGCCACCTCGACGGCCCGCGAGGTGGCGCCGCTGATCGTGGCCCTGCGGGCGCGCGGCGAGGAGGTGCGAACGGCCGAGCTGGAGCGCTTCCGCACCCGGCTCGAAGGGCTCGACCCCCAGGGCCGCGAGGCGGTGGAGGCGCTCACCAAGGGCATCGTGGCCAAGCTGCTGCACGACCCGACCGTGCGGCTCAAGGACGCGGCGGGCTCGCCCCGCGGCGACCGGTTGGCCGAGGCGCTGCGAGCCCTCTTCGACCTCTGATGCCGCTGCGGG
>DATAAM010000144.1:0-3272 GCA_036260075.1 Acidimicrobiales bacterium | reverse complement strand
GGCGGCCTGCGTCTTGGGCGGCGTGCGGTTCACCTCGTCGGCGAGGAGCACGTTGGTGAACACCGGGCCGGGCCGGAACGTGAGCTCGCGCCCGCGCAGCGTCATCGTGCCGGTGACGTCGGACGGCAGCATGTCGGGGGTGAACTGCACGCGTCGGAAGGTGACGTCGAGGGCGCGGGCGAACGCGTTGGCCAACAGCGTCTTGGCCACGCCGGGCACGCCTTCGAGCAGCACGTGCCCGCCGACCACCGCCGCCGCCAGCACGACGTCGACGGCCTCGTCCTGGCCCACCACGACCTTTGCCACCTCGGCACCCACCGCCTCGCGCAGCGTCGCCGCGCCCACTGCCGTCCTGCGCCTCACCATCGCCTCTCCTCCGGTTGCTGTCGGGTGCGGGCCAACGCGGCGGCCAGGGCGTCCACGTACGCCCGCCGCGGCGGCGGCAGCTCACGCTCCGGCTCGTCGGGTGGCCCCAGCCGCCTCCCTCGCGACCACATCCACGTGAGGACGGAGAGGAAGAGCACGAAGGCGGCGAACACCCAGCGGTCGGGCAGCGCAGCGAAGCCACCGGCCTCGCCGTAGCCGTGCACCGACTCGGCGAAGCGCACCGGCCGTCCCTGCTCGCCCGCGGCGGCCAGGCCGAAGGCGGCGTTGCCCGCATCGTCCAGGAGGCGGTTGTGCAGGGGCGAGGCGTCGGCCAGCGCCACCACGCGACCGCGGTCGACGTCGGCGACCACGCCGAGCACGCGTCCGTCGCCGACGAGGACGGGCAGCCCGGCGGCGGCGTCGCGCCACGAGCCTCGTCCCGAGCTGCGCACCTCGGTGGTGCCCGCCGTCTCCGGGACCGGCACGATGGGGCGGGCCGTGCGCGCGCCCGCCGACGTCCATGCCAGGTCGCCGCCCAGCAGGCGTCGCAGCACGGGCCCGGCGCGCGCTCCGGCGGCCACGAGCCGCCCGCCGGAGGCCACGAAGGCGGCCACGGCGTCCGCCTCCGCCACGTCGAGGTCGTCGGGATCGGCGAGCACGAGCGTCTCGGCGGGGTCGAGGCGCGCCTCGTCGAGCGGCACCCGCAGCCGCGTGACCCGACGGCCCTGGTCGGCCAGCAGGTCGGCATAGGCGGCCAGGCCGTGCTCGGCGGTGGCGTAGGACGACGAGGGCGGGCCGCCGGGACGGCCGCCGCCCACCACTGTGCGAACGCCGGCGAAGAGGAGGTTCACGGCCACGACCGCGGCCACGAGGCCGATGCCCACGCGCGCGCCCAGTGGCAGGGCGCGGACGCGCTCGACGGCGGCGGTCACCGCCGTGCTTCCTCGAGGACCCGCGGCCATCCGTGGCGGGCGGCGTCGGCGTCGCCGGCCGATGCGCGCCTGCCGCCGTACGCGACGGCCTCGAACGTGCGGGTGAGGCCGCGCAACGTCGGCGAGGGCACTTGTCGCACGAGCTCGCCCGCGGTCAGCGAGGGCCGCAGGTCGACGGCCCCGCCCCGGTCGAGGCGGAGCAACCCGGCCCGGAAGCGGAGCCGGACGGCGAGGTCGAGGTCGCCGCGTCGTTCGGCTCCGTCGGCGGCTCGCTCGAGGGCGGCCGGGTCCTCGGGACGGCCGTCGTGGCGGCGCTCGCGGTCGCGCAGCACGGCAGCCGCGTTGCGCCGTCGGACCATGCGCAGGGCGACGGCCAGCGCGCCCAGGACGACCGTCAGGCCCAACAGCAGCTGGAGGAGACGTTGCTCGGCCAGCTCGTCCCACAGGTCGCCCAGCGGCTTGCCCACGGGGCGCAGGCGGTCGCCCAGCCACTCCAGGACGCCACGCAACGGCCGAGGCGGATCGGCCTCCCGGAACCGCCGCCCGTCCAGGATGTCGCGCGCCTGCGCGCGCGCCTCGGCTTCGCCCACCGGGGCCGTGCCGGCGCCACTGCGGGCCAGCGTGCGCAGGCGGGACACGAGCTCGTCGCCTTCCGCGTCGGCCAGCGCCCGCTCGATGTCGACGGGCCTGCCGTCCACCCGGTCGACCGCTCGCACGGCGGCCATGGCGGTGCGGTCGTGGGGGCGGTCGGCGGCGGCCGCCGCCCGGCGGCGCAGCTCGGCCGCGGGCACCTCCTCGGCGTGCGCAGGCGCGCTCAGGAGCAGCAGGAGGACGGCGAGCCCGGCAACCGGCTCACGCATCCGGCGGACGCCATCCCGGAGGCGGCGGCCAGAACGGGGGCTGGTCGGCATCGCTCTCGGGTGTGGGCGGCGGCGCGGTGGCACGGAAGTCGGCGGGCGGCTCGACGCCCACGTTGCGGGCCAGGAGCTCGAGGTCGAAGCCTTCCTTGCGCACCCGCAGATCGAAGTAGAGGACCGTGGCCACCGCGGCGGCGAACGGCGTGGTGAGCATGCTGGCGGCGGCTTGCGCCACGGCATCGGCGAACGCGGCCACGGTGTCGTTGTCGCCGAAGGCCACGATGCCGCCCAGCAGGCCGCCGAGCGCGCCGGAGACGATCGTGGTGAGGAGCCACGACAGCACCACCACGCCGAACACCGGCCACCACCGGCCCTGCACCAGCCTCCGGGAACGACCGAGCGCGGCGCGGCCGCGCGCGTCCTCCAGGACCAGGGCAGGCACGGCCACCGACCACGCGCCGTAGAGGTAGATGCCCGGCAGGATGCAGGCGAGGAAGCCGAGCAGCAGGCCGAGCCCGGTGAGGATCGACAGCCATACGAGCGAACGCAGGCGGCCGAAGGCGAAGCGAAGGGAGTCGCGCCACTCCACCTCTTCGCCGAGGTAGCTGGCGCCGATGATCTTGAACGCCGCCGCGGTGGCCAGTTGGGCAGCCAGGTAGGTGAGGAACGCCAGGAGGATGAAGCCCGCGACGATCGTCCACACCTCACTTGCGTCGACGGTGGTGATCTCGCCCGTGACCGGGTCGGTCTGCACCACGTCGTCTTCGCTGTCGGGCAACAGCGAGAGCTGCACGAGCGCGCCCAAGACGAACACGGGGGCGACGACCACCCCCACCGTCTTCACCAGTGTGCCGAAGCGGGCACGGTAGACCTTGATCGCCACGTCGAGGGTCTCGCCGATCCCCAGCGGGCGCAGCGTGGCGGCGTCCATCGGCGGCCACACTAACGGCGCAGACCGGCCGGGCGCGCCATGATGATCCGCCATGCAGGTCACGATGACGGTCAACGGCACCGTTCGCAGTCACGACGTGGAGCCGCGGCTGCTGCTCGTGCACTACATCCGAGAGGTGCTGGGGCTGACGGGCACGAACGTCGGCTGCGACACGTCGTCCTGCGG
>DATAAM010000143.1:0-41978 GCA_036260075.1 Acidimicrobiales bacterium | reverse complement strand
CTCTCTCCGCCCGGAGGCGCCACCTGAGGGGCAGGAGGAAGGCCACTCGGTGGTCGTCATCGCGTTCGAGATAGGCGTGAAGCCTCCGCCGCGCTCGCAAGACGGCGACACGAAGCGCGACGGGCTTCAGGCCTTCTTCCTCGGCCACGTCAGCATACGGAGCATCCTCCGCGAGGCAGCGACGCAGGAGCCGTTGGTCCCGAGGACGCAACTGCTTGAACCCATCGACAAGACGCTCGGCCGCGATCATCGTCTCGGCGGGAGTGAATGCGTCGACGGGGCTGGCGGCCACGCGCTCCGCCGGAGTTTCAGGAGGCCTTGTGCGCCAGTGGTCGACGCTCGCCCGTTTCGCGAGAGTGAGCAGCAAGGGCCAAAGCGGAGCGGAGACGTCAAGGCGACCGCGTACCCTGATTCGTTCCAGCCGCTCATACGTCTCCTGAACGATGTCCTCTACGTCAGAGGCTGGCGACGATGCGGCAAGGGCTCGTCTGAGGGCGGGCGCGTGCCTAGCAAACATCTCCCCGAGGTCATCCTGGCTGACAGCCGACAGGTCTGAGTGTTCACTCAGCGTCCGCCTCGCCTCCCGCCTTGCTTGGCTCGCACGTGGAGCCAGTCTCCCATCGCGAAGCCGTACCCGGGGCCCCGGCGCCCGCGGCAGGACTCGAACCTGCGGCCAGCCACTTAGAAGGCGGCTGCTCTGTCCAACTGAGCTACGCGGGCCGGAAACCCGAGCGTACAGGGCGGTTCATCGACGAGCCCGACGGCTGCGTACCTCGCGCTCCGGCGTCACCATGAGCGGCAAGCGAACTGATGCCGTGTGGGGTTCGCAGGTCTGTTCTGTGCCCCGCCGCGGGCGCAGCTACGGAAAGAACCTTTCGGCGCGAACATTCGGGCGGCCGGATGCCGGGGGCGTTCAAGACCGATACACGTCGGCGCGGTGATCGATCCGCAGAACCGTCACGATCATGGCGTCGTCATCGATGCGGTACAACACGCGGAAGGTTCCCCGGCGAGCGGCATGAATCCCTTCAAGCTCCCGTTGAAGACCGACACCAACCCGATACGGACTCTCCAGTAGCGGACCCGTGATGAACTCCACGATGGCAGCAGCCACCGCCTCAGGCAGCCGCCGGGCGATCGCCCTCGCTGCGGGACCCGCCACCACCAGTTCGTACGGTGCCTGGCTCACCCGTCGCCGCGGAGCCGACGCACCGCGTCGACGCCGTGGACCACATCACCGGCAGCCACGGCCGCTTCGGCTTCCGCCAACTCGCGGACCGCGTCCGAGTCGGCAAGGACCGAAACCGTTTCCTCCAGCGCTTCCAGGTCGTCCGGACTGACCAGAACTGCAGCGGGGCGACCGTTTCTCGTGACGACCACACGCTCGTGGTGACGCTCGACCCGCTCGACGAACTCCGAGAAGCGATCTTTGACAGTCCGTAGCGATTCGGTGCTCATAGGTCACAATTGTGCCACGGCGAAAACTGCCCCGTCACCGTCGGTACCCGTCCCGCCGAACCTTGGCGGGCCGGGGAGTGAGCGACAGGGCCGGGCCATCGAGCACCGGCGGGTTGTTCGCGTTGAGAGGCCAACTGCGCAACCCGACTCCTGGCACGAGACCAGGAGTTGCTCGACCGGTCGCTCGTTGACGCGCTACCTCAGCCTCGCCGAATACGTCTGGCTGGCGGAACAGGTGACCGGCATCGAGGCCACCGTGGTCGCCAAGGTGGCCGTCTCGATCTCGCCGACTCGGCGCTTCATGCGCCCTCGGCGGGCTTCGGGGACGACGACTTCTACCCCGACCTGCTCGACAAGGCCGCCGTGCTGACTGTCGGCCGGCCTGGAACCACCCGTTGCCCGATGGCACAAGCGAGCGGCATGGGCGGCTCTCGTCGTGTTCCTCGACCTGAACGTAGCCCTCGCGTCGGACCTTGGCGTAGCGGGCGCTGAGCAGCACGCGCGCACCGACGATCAGCGGGTCATTGTTCGCATTGCGGAAAGCCAACTGCGCAACGTCACGAGAGGCCGGCGGACCATGCGGGACCGGATCCCGTACCGCTCACCTGCCCGCCCGTATCGGTGCACGGGTTGCTCGGCTGCAGCACGACCACCTTCCTCGACACGCCTGGTGCGGTCGACGCGTTCAGGGCCACCACGACCGAGCCACCGAGCACGGCATGAACGAACGCGCCGGTCAGGAGGGCAACGCCACAGTTCCCGATGTAGTCGAACGTCCCGCTCCCACTGGCGCCGGCCTCTGTCGCCCCCGCCGAGAAAGGCGACGGCGTCGCGCTCCAGGCGATGCATGTGACGTCGTACGTCATCGTCACCGTCCCCACCTCGGTCATCGGTGTCAGCGGCGGGTCGAAGGTGTACGTGTTCGTCTCGATGCAACCGTCCCCGCTGACGGTGGCTGCCCGAAGTGGCGAGGGGACGAAGGTGAGGCCGATGACAGCGACCAGGACGGCCACGGCGAGGCTCCGGACGACTGGAGGCGACAGGGACGCCGGCATGTCAACAGCCTCCTTGGAGGATCGGTGCGGTCACGGTAAGGGGATCCCGACACAGGGGTGCAGGTACACGCCCACGCCCTGCTGCTCCACGACGACCCTCGCGGATAACACCGACCGCGCCACGAATGGCGTCGACGGGAAGGCACCGACGGTGTGGGAGACGAGGCAGTGGTCCCGCGACATCGCGAAGGTGAACACGAACGATAAGGCGCCGGTGATGCAACTCTCGCCCGACGGCGGGTTCGGAAGCCACTGGCCGATGCCTTTGCTTGGGCCTGCCAGCACCAGAAGGCTCCCGACGCTCGTGAACACGAACCCGTGGCCCGAGTTGTCGACGGCCCATCCTGTGGCGTGGCCACAGTAACCCTGCAACAAGCCTGCCCCCGACGGCGGCACGAAGCTCGGAGCGCACGTCCCGAAAGCGGTGCCGAAGCCCCAGGCAAGCGGCCTGTCGCCCTGGATCGTCAGGGTCGTCCCGGAGAGTGCGGGGGTCAGTGGATACACCAGCCCAGGCGCTCCCACCGTGACGAGGGCTGTCCCCACGCAGGCATCGGCCGAGGCCGGTCGAGCCGGGCCGAACGAGGTCAGGGTCGCCACAACCACCATGGCGGCCGACAGCAACGAGCTCCGGCGTTTCATCTCGCTCCCCCCTCGTCGACACGTCGACTGTCGACTGTCATTACGCACGAGCGGGCCATCCGTTGCACGAAATCTCTGCCGAGCGGCCCCAGGAGGACCAAGGTTCCACCGGACAGGTGACGACGGCACTCCCCCTGGGTACCGGTGGCTCATGAGGCCGGAGCCATGTCCTTCCTGCTGATCGCCTTCACGGCGTTCACGGTGATGGTGCTCCTGGCGGCTGCCCTGCCCGCGGGCTCGGTGCCGCAGCTCGCCGCCACCGTGTCCCGGCCCCAGCCCCGCACAGAGCGCATCCGGGGCCGCATCCTCTTCGTCGGCCGACGCGACGACGGCCTCGTCCTCGACTGCGTCGCCGGGGCCTGCCACCCGGCGATGTGCACCCTGGCCCCGGGGACCCCGTTCACCCTCTCGGTGGAGCCTGCGGGCCCGCCGTGGTTCGCCGATGCCGTGGAGGGCATGGTGGCCCGCTGGGCCGAGGAGGACGCCCTCGTCGAGTTCCTCGTCACCGTCGGCCCCGACGGCGAGCGGGTCGACGTCCGGGGCGACCGCTCACGGGTGCTCCTCGACGTACGCGACCACGCCGGCCTCGCCTGACGACACTCTTTCCGCGCCCACTCCCCGAGCCGTACACTTCGAGTGGCGGCACGGCGGACGGCCGCCAGGGCAAGGAGGACCGGGGCCTTGGGAGGCGGGCACGACCGATCGACGGTCGAGGAACGGTTGGCGAGCCTGCAACGGGTCACGTCCGGTCTCGGCCCGCTGCGCAGCCCCGCCGAGCTGGCGGAGATCGTGGTGCGGGAAGGCGCCGCCGCCATCGGTGGGCACACCGGGTCCCTGTGCCTGCTCGACGAGTCCGGGGAGTCGTTCGAGCTGGTCCACGAGGTGGGCTACCGCCGCCAGGTCAGCGAGGACTGGCACTCCTTCCCCGCCTCGGCACCCGTGCCCGCCGCCGACGCCATCCGGCGGCGGCAGATCGTGGTCCTGGAGTCCCTGGACGATCGCGACGCCAAGTACCCCCTGCTCGCCGGCCTGCCCGCCACCGACCGGGCCTTCGTCGTCATCCCGCTGTTCACCACAGCCGACTCGCCCTTGGGCGCCTTCACCGTGGGCTGGCCCGAGCCCCGCCGGTTCGACGACGACGAGCTGGCTTTCCTCCAGACCCTCGGCGACCACTGCGCCCAGGCCATCGAGCGCGCCCGCCTGTACGAGGCGGCGCGGGTAGCAGCCGAACGCCAGGCGTTCCTCGCCGACGCCAGCCGCGAGCTGGCGACCTCGCTCGACCTGGAGACCACGCTGCGGCGAGTGGTGCGGCTGGCCGTGCCCAAGGTGGCCGACAGCGCGGCGCTGCACCTGCTCGACAACGACGGCCTCCGCCTGGTCGCCCTCTCCCACGTCGACCCGAGGGGCGAGGAGGCGATGCGCACGTTGTCGGCCCGGACAGGCGACGTCGCCGTCGACGAGCACATGCTGCACACGGCGCGCACCGGGGAGCCCTTGGTGTCCCCCGACACCCCGAAGGAGATCTGGGCCGAGGTCGCCGAGGACGAGGAGCACCTCGAGCTCCTGCACGCCCTCGACAACCGCTCGGTGATCCTCGTGTCGCTCCAGGTCGAGGGGCGCAAGCTCGGCACCCTGCTCCTGGCCACGTGCTGGGCCACGGGCCGCCGCCTCGGCCACGCCGACCTGTCGTTCGTCGAGGACGTGGCCGCCCGCGCCGCCGTCGCCATCGACAACGCGCTCTCCCACCGGCGCCTGGGCCGCATGGCCGAGACGCTCCAGCAGTCCCTGCTGCCCGGAGCCGTCCCCCACGTCGACGGTCTCGACGTGGCCGTGTACTACCGGCCCGTCGGCGGCGGCATCGTCGGTGGCGACTTCTACGACGTCTTCCCCGTGGCGCCCGGCGAACACTGCACCGCCCGCTGGGGTGTCGTCATCGGCGACGTGGCCGGCAAGGGAGTGGACGCCGCCGCCCTCACCTCGCTGGTCCGCTATACGGCGCGCGCCGTCGCCACCGTCGACTCCCGGCCTGCCGAGGTGCTGTCCCGGTGCAACGAGGCGGTGCTGGCGGCTGGCGTGGGCGAGCGCTTCGCCACGCTCCTCTACGCCACGGTCGAGCCGCTCGGCGGGGACGTGCGGGTGACGATGGCGTCGGGCGGCCACCCGCTGCCCGTCCGCCGCGTCGCCGAAGGCGAGGTCGTCGGCGTGGGCACGCCCGGTCCGGCCGTGGGCCTGTTCGCCGACTCCTGCTGGACCACCGACACCGTCGTCCTCCACCCCGGTGACACGCTCGTGCTGTTCACCGACGGGCTGCTCGAAGCCCGCTCGCCGGCGGGCGAGTTCGCGCCGCAGCTCCTGGAGCAGACGCTGCGCAGCTTGGTGGGCGCGAACGCGGCAGCCACCGCGGCGGCAGTCGTCGACGCCGTCGACGCTTTCGAAGAGGGCTCGCCCCGCGACGACCTGGCCATCGTCGTGCTGTCCGTGCCGCAACCCTTCGAGATCGTGGAAGTCGAGCTGCGCGATGTGCCGTCGCTCGTCGTGGTGCAGTCGAGCGAGTACCTCGACGAGCTGCTGCGGGAGCTCGAGCTCGTCCGCCTGGGCGCCCGCCAGGGCGTCACCGGCGTCGCCTACCCCCACCGCCTCCTCGTGCTCGTGGACCGCATCCTCTCCTACTGGGCCGGCTCCCGCGACGAGACCCGGCACCAGGCGGAGGCGGCCCTGCGAGAAGGTCGTTCGACGGTCGACCTGCACCTGGCCCTGCCGCGCGTGGCGGCCATGATCGCCGAGCAGTTCGTCGCCCTGCTCGACGAGATCGAGGAGTTCTCGGCCAAGGGACGCCTGCTCACGGTGCCTCCCAGGGACGAGTTGCGTCGGTTCCAGCGGTGGTTCTGCGAGGAGACGGCTGCCCAGCTGCGCGGGCAGCGGGGACCGTCGTCCTACGTCGCCTGCGAGGTCACACCGCCGTCCGTCGGGCGGACCACGCCCGCGTTGCCCGAGCCCGGACCCGATGGCACCCCGCCGAAGGCCGGGCTCCGGGCACGCCGCACCCTGCCGCACGACCTCGCCGCGGCGGCCGAGGCCCGATGGGCGCTCCGGCAGTTGGGGGAGGAGTGGGGCGTGGACGTCGACGATGCTCTGGTCCCGCTCTCGGAGCTGGTCACCAACGCCGTCCTGCACACGGGCGACGGCGAGGTCGAGCTGGAGGTGGCGTTCGAGGACGGCGTGCTGCGCGTCGAGGTGGGTGATCGCATGGAGGACCCGCCCCGGCCGTTGTCCCACGAGCTCGACGCGGGCACCGGGCGCGGCCTGCGCCTGGTTGCCGCCCTCACCGACCGGTGGGGCGTCCTCCCCGTGGCGGACGGCAAGCGCGTGTGGTTCGAGCTGTGCACCCGCCATACGGGATAGGGGTATCCTGCGAGGCATGCAGGGGTACACCGCCAAGAAGGACGCCGTGCAGAAGCGGCTGCGCCGGATCGAGGGGCAGGTGCGCGGCCTCCAGCGCATGGTCGAGGAAGACAAGTACTGCATCGAGATCCTCGACCAGGTGTCGGCCGTGACGAAGGCCCTCCAGGCCGTGGCGGTGGAGCTCCTCGACGAGCACCTCTCGCACTGCGTGGCCGACGCCTTGGCCGCAGGCGGGGGCGACGCCGAGGCGAAGGTGGCCGAGGCGTCCGCGGCCATCGCCCGTCTCGTGCGATCCTGACGACGTGCCCGAACTGCTCCCGAGCCTCAAGAAGGCGGCCGCCGCCCTGCGCGACGCGGGCGTACCGTTCGCCGTCGGGGGCGGCTTCGCGTGCTGGGCGCGGGGCGGGCCCGTCGACTCGCACGACGTCGACCTCCTCATCCGGCCCGAGGACGCCGAGCGCGCCCTCGACGCCGTGGTCGCCGCCGGCCTGCGCCCGGAGCGACCGCCGGAAGGCTGGCTGGTCAAGGCCTGGGACGGCGACACCCTCGTCGACCTGATCTACGCGCCCGCGGGGGGTGAGGTGGACGACGCCCTGCTGGCGCGGGCCGAGGAACTGTCGGTGGACGGCATGCCCATGCCGGTCGCCACCGCCACCGACGTCGTCGCCTCCAAGCTGCTCGCGTCGACCGAGCACAGCCTGGGCTTCGAAGGGCTGTTGGAGATGGCGCGGGCGCTGCGGGAGCAGGTCGACTGGGCCGAGGTGGAGGCCCGCACGTCGGCCTCGCCGTACGCCCGTGCGTTCCTGCACCTGGCCCGCGAGCTGGGCGTCGCTCCAGGGTGACGAAGCCGGTCGGCGTCGTGCTGGCCGCCGGGCTGGGCACCCGCCTGCGCCCGCTCACCGACCTCCGCCCCAAGGCGCTGTGCCCGGTGAACGACGTGCCGCTCGTCGACGTGGCCATCGAACGGGTGCGCCCCTGGGTGGAGGCGGTCGCCGTCAACGTCCACGCCGACCGGGCGCAGATGGAAGCCCACCTGGCGGCGCGAGACGTGCACCTCTCGGTCGAGGACGAGCTCCTGGGCACGGCAGGGGCGTTGGGACAGTTGCGCGAGTGGATCGCCGGGCGGCCGGTCCTCCTCGCCAACTCGGACGCCTGGCACCGCTTCGACCTCGGCGCGCTCCTCGACGGCTGGGACGGCGAACGGCCCAGGCTGCTCGTCGTGCAAGACGAGCGGCGGGGCGACTTCGGCCCCTGGCGCTACGTGGGCAGCGCCCTCCTCCCCTGGTCCGACGTGGCCCGCCTGGAGCCGGTCCCCTCCGGGCTCTACGAGCGGTGTTGGAAAGGTCGCGACCTCGACCTGTGCGCCACAGAAGGCCCGTTCTTCGACTGCGGCACTCCCGCCGACTACCTGGCGGCCAACCTGGCCGCCAACGGGGGCCGCAGCGTCATCGGCCGGGGCGCCCGGGTGGAGGGGGAGGTGGTGCGCTCGGTGGTCTGGCCCGGCGCCGTGGTGGAGGCGGGCGAGCGCCTCGTCGACGCCATCCGGGCCGACGGGCTCACCGTGCGGGTGGGCTGAGCGGATCAGCCCGCTTCGCCGAGGGCGTCGACCTCGCGGCGGAGCCCCAGCCGCACCAGGCCCTCGGCTTCGAGGTCGCGCACCCGGCGCGGGCCCATCCGTAGCTCCCGGCCCACCCGGTGCACCGACATGGGCTCCTCGGTGCCGAGCCCGTACCGCATGCGCACCACCGTGCGCTGCGGCTCGGGCAGGGCGGCGACGGCCCGCCGCACGTCCTCCTCCTGGAGGCCGAGGTGCACGGCCTCGGTGAACTCGCCGCCCTCGCCGGGCAGCAACTCGCCCAGGGACGTCTCCCCCTGCTCGCCGACCGGCTGGTCGATGCTGGCGACCACGCGGGCGGCCTCGAGCACCTCGCGCACCTGCTTGGCGGTGAGGCCGGTGGCATCGGCCAGCTCGTCCTCGGTGGGGTCGCGGTCGAGCGACTTGGTGAGCTTGTCGCGGGCGCGCTCGATGCGCCGGGCCCGCTCGCTCACGTGCACGGGCAGGTGGATCTCGCGGGCCTGCTTCTGCAACGCCCGCTGGAGGGACTGGCGGATCCACCAGGTGGCGTACGTGGAGAACTTGAAGCCCTTGCGCCAGTCGAACTTCTCCACGGCGCGGATGAGGCCGAAGATGCCCTCTTGGATGAGGTCGAGCAGGGTGAGGCCCTGGTTCTGGTATCGCTTGGCGATGTGGACGACCAACCGGAGGTTGGCGTTGATCATCGTCTCCTTCGCCTCCTGGTCGCCCTTCTCGATGCGCTTGGCCAGCTCGATCTCCTCGTCGGAGCTGAGGAGGGGGTAGCGGCCGATCTCATCGAGGAAGAGGCGCAGGGCGTCGCCGGTGGCGACGGCCAGGTCACGGCTCTCGTAGCGGACGGTGTCCTGGGCGCCCTGGCGGCTGCAGTCGTCGGAGAGGCTGATGCCCCGGCGCACCATCTCGTCGCAGACGTCGCCCAGCTCGTCGTCGTCGAGGCCCACCCGCTCGGCCAGCCCCTGGACCTGCGAGAGCTCGACGCAGCCACGGCGCTCGCCCCGGCGCAGGAGCGCCACGACCGCCGGGTCGTCCAGGGGGTTCGACTTCGTCTTGGTGTTCGCCATGGTCGGAGTCCTCATACCCGCCGAGTGGCTTGTCCTCCCCTCCCCGGTTGGGGCACGCTGGCCCGATGGGGGCGTTCGAGCACGTCGTGGGCAGCGTGGAGGAGCTGCGAGAGGTCGTCCCGGAGCCCGGCGCCCTGTCGCTGAACAAGGAGGTCTCCGCCCTCGACGAGCACTGCCGGGCCTTCGTGGAGCGGTCGCCGCTCGTCCTGGTGGGGACGGCCGCCGCCGACGGCCGCTGCGACGTGTCACCCCGGGGCGGGCCGCCCGGGTTCGTGGCCGTGCTCGACGAGCGGCGCCTCGCCGTGCCCGACCTGCCGGGCAACCGGCGCCTCGACTCGCTGCGCAACGTCGTGGAGAACCCGTGCGTGGGGCTCCTGTTCCTGATCCCGGGCCTCGACGAGACGCTGCGTGTGGAGGGCCGGGCCTGGGTCGTCCGCGACGACGACGTGCTGGCCCGGTGCGAGGTGCGGGGCCGGCGGCGGGCGCTCGCCATCGGCGTGGAGGTGACGTCGGCGTTCATCCACTGCGCCAAGGCCTTCCGGCGGGGCTCGGTGTGGGACCCGGCGGCGTGGCCAGACCGCTCCGGCATGGCGAGCATCGCCTGCATGCTGCGGGACCACGTGGGGGCACGGGAGACGCCGGTGGAGGCGGTGCAGGAGTCGCTCGACCACAGCTACGCCACAACCATGTGGTGAAACGGCGTGTGAGCGGCGGAAGCCTCTGTGCCATGCTGGTACGCCCTTGGTGGCCGTAGCTCAGTTTGGTCAGAGCGCCAGGTTGTGGCCCTGGAGGTCGGGGGTTCAAGTCCCCTCGGTCACCCGCATCGCCCGCGGGGCGCGCTCCGCTACCCTGAGCGGCCGCACGCGCCTCTAGCTCAACGGCAGAGCAACGGACTCTTAATCCGCAGGTTCTGGGTTCGAATCCCAGGGGGCGCACTACAAAGCCGCAGGTCGGGACCGGTTTCCGTCCTCCGAAGCCGCAATCCGGGCGCGTATGCAGGCGCGTATCGCGGATGATGC
The DNA here is from genome assembly GCA_036260075.1 of Acidimicrobiales bacterium. Classification (GTDB taxonomy): domain Bacteria; phylum Actinomycetota; class Acidimicrobiia; order Acidimicrobiales; family JAHWLA01; genus DATAAM01. Next base: position 31,750 of record DATAAM010000143.1, on the reverse strand, counting down.
ACCGTCTGATAAACGGTCGATAAACTGTCCCATCGTGGACGAGCGCGAAGCGCGGTTCCGGGCCAAGGTCGAACGTCGAGACGGTCACGACGTGTGGACGGGAGCGACCGATGCCAAGGGCACGGGACTGGTCCGTATCGACGGCCGGCTACGCACCGTGCAGCGGGCTGTTTGGGAGTTCGCCCGCGGCCCGCTCTCCCCCGGCGAGCGCGTGCTTGCCTGCGCCGGCGAGAAGGGATGCGTGCGCATCGACCACCTGCGATTGGCGCCCAAGCGGCAAACCACACACGCCAGCCGGCGGCGGCGGGGCACCGGTTCGATGCGTGAGATGCGCCCCGGCGTGTGGCGCCTGACGGTCAGCGACGGACCGGGTTCCGACGGCCAGCCACGTCGCCGGCACCGGACGGTGCACGGCGACGAGCACGACGCCCTTGAAGATCTCGCCCTCTTGGCCGAGACGACGAACGAGCCCACACGTCTGGGAGACCTCCGGGTGCGCGAGCTCGTCGACCGCTACCTCTGCTGGCTTGCGCCCGCCCGCAACGTGGCCCGGCTGCGGCGACTAGCCGCAGCCCGGATCGAACCGGCAATCGGCTTGGAGTACGCCGCACTCGTCGACGGCGCCCTCATCGACGGGCTGTTGAGGCGACTTCGCACCGAAGGAGCGGGAGACGACGAGATCCGCGCCACGTACCGCCTTCTGCACGACACCTACGCCTGGGCACGTCGTCGCCGGTGGACGAACTCGACCCGTTGCGCGACCTGACCCTGAAGGACGTCCTTTGATGGGCGACAGGCCTCAGGAGCCTACGGGCGATTCCAGCGCGGCGATCATACGGCTCACTCGGTGGAACTCACCACGAGCGAGTGCGTCGATCGGCCTCTGCTCGTCGAGCGCCGCGAGTGGCTTGTGCAGCCACACCGAGACGTACTCGGGCTCGACAGACCGGGCCAGGCGCTCGACGACGGCCGAGAGCTCGGCGGAGCGAACCGCTCGCGTCCCTGTCGCTCGTCGGGTCCGACGCAACCTAAGCCACCGTAGGGGGCAGCAGGTGCCGGTTCTTCGCCACCGAGGCGGGCAGGACCGTGAAATGCACCTGGCCGTCGTCGTCGACGGCGACCACCCGGACGACCGCCTGACCGTGCCGATCGCCAGCCAGCAGCATGGCGCCCGGCTGGACGCGTGACGGGTCGGTCGCGTCGGCGAGCGTCGACCATCCGAGGCCGTCGTCGTCCTGCGCGTTAAGGTCGGCCTCCAACTCGATTTCGAGCTCCATCGCACCTCCCTTCGAGACGTTTCTACTGGTCAGGTACGGAGTTTTCTGACGACCAGGCTCACAGATGTCAGTCGGCACAGTCACGAGCATTAACGATCTCCGCGTCGATCGCTCGTGCTGGAGGCTCAGTCACCACTGGCATCAATGATGTCGGTTGGCCGACACTCGAGCCGACAGAGCAGACGCAGGTGCCATGGCGCCTCGGGGCCGTTCGCCTGCTCTACGACTGCCAACACCTCTTTGCCCGCGTCCCGCTGCTTGTGGACGTAATCGAGGAGGTAGTCAGGGATCCATCCGACACGTCGACCGTTCGCCTCGACGATGATCGCTCTTGGGTTGCTGGGATTGTCCGGCTCGTCGGCAAGATAGAGCACTTGCCCAGGTGTGAGCTCTGCAACGAGAGCTCCGACTCTGTCGGGATTGTCCTCATCGACGTGGCGGACACCAGAGACGAGAAAAGGGCGAACTTCTCTGCCTTCCCCATCGACTACGGGCTCCGGCACGACTTGGATCGTGTCGTGTGGCGTCCATCCCCAGGAGCGAGCAAGTAGCTCGACGGGAGTCGCCTCGGCCCGGGTGAGACCTAGAGCTGCAATGAGGTGCTCGTAGTCCGGGCGCGCCGACGACACAACCCGATCAGCGAAGAACGGGAACAGTGCAGTGGAACGGTACGTCCCTCGCAGATCGGCGAAGGCTGCGAACGGTTCGAAGTCGGAATCAAGTTCAGCGTCGGGCGTGTATGCGAAAACGAACTCCTGTCCGGTGAACTCAAGCCATCCGACATGCACGAGCTGGCGGGTTCGCATGTTCTGCCAGACGACTCTAAACGTGCGTGCCTGCTGGACGTCGGCAGGACTCTCGTCGAGGATCGGGACGCGGAGCTCGCAGTCGAAGTCGGGATAACGCGCGAGGAGGTGAAGGCGGCCACCCGTTGCCGCGACGTAATCACGGAGCGTCGAGATCAGAAAGTCGTTCTGGTGTTCGATTCGAGACACGCCCGACTGGGACGTTCCAATCGCCTCCGCAATCTGAGCCTGGGTCCGCCGGGTACGAGCCCGTAGTTCGCCCAGACCGAGTTCGTTGATGAGACGCTCGGCTTCATCGGCGACGCGCTGTCGAGACGCAGGACTGCACTCGTACAGGTTGTCTCGCAGTTCGCTGAATCTCTTGACCATCACTCGATCACTCCTTCGCGACGCAACTCCCTGAGGTACTCCGCGTACAACTCGTCCGCCTTGGGGACAGCCTGCTCGTACCAGGCATCCCAATTCCCTCCCTTGTTGCCGCCGAAGAGGAGGATGGCCTCCCGGCGAGGGTCGAACGCGAACAGGACTCGCAACGCCCCGTCGCTACTGCATCTGAGCTCCTTCATGTTCTGGAACGCCGACATGTGGATCCGGTCGACGGTGGGACGGCCGAGCACGGGCCCGAACTCTTCGAGCAGCTGCACTCGTGCGGCGATGTCCTCTTGCTGCTCCACGGTGAGGGTCTCCCACCACTCGCCGAACTCGGCCGTGTAATTGACCTCGTACGGCATTCTCGCTTGCTCCTAGCATAACGTAGACGTACTATAACGTCAACGTGCTACACTGGCCCGTCAGCATCCGCAGACCAGCCGAACCGAGGTCGATAATGGCGATCAACCCCCTTCATCCCGAGTTCATTATCAAGCAGCGACGTATCGCCTTGGGGGACCGCGCCCTCGTTGCCATCGCCGCTCACGTCGAGGTGCGCTCGATGCTCCGTGCCGCTGCGCAGCTCATGGCGCACGGGTTGGACGACATCCTGATCGGCAGCTACGCCCGCCGGGTCTCGATCTGGCCCGGCAAGGACGTGGACGTGCTCGGGCGGTTGATGGCCGACACGATCGAGACCCTCGGGCCCGACCTCGCCTACCAGCTGTTCCTCGATGCCCTGGAGCCTTATGCCGCCCAGGGTCGACTGACCCCTCAGCCCCGGTCGCTCAAGGTCGAGTTCGGGCCGACCAGGGCGCCGGCCGTCGCGTCGATCCGGGAAGCGGCCAAGGAATACCGGTGGGAGTCCGAGCGCGTGGAACGGGTCGTGGCCAGCCTCGGTGACGTCGTCTTCGAGTTCTCGGTCGACGTCGTGCCCGCCGTAATTTGGGGCGATCACTACGGCATCCCCGACCTCGCCCGACTGGCCACTGGTGAGCGCTACCGGACCGGCCAGTGGCGCAAGACCAACCCCGTCAAGCTGACGGAGTTGACCCAGAAGCGAAACCGGTCCCCGCTGATCGCTGGTGTAGGTGCGTACGTGCGCACCGTGCGGGGCGTCAAGCAGGTCAAGGCATACCACCTTCCCGATGCCAAGCCGAGCTCGCTGTACTACGAGCTCATCCTCCACGAGGGCTTCGCAAGCGGGGCCATCGCCGGCGACACGTGGGCCGACATAACGGCCAGCGCCCTGCGCTACATCGCCTCCCGGCTGGCCACCGCCACGGTCGACCCCGTGTGCGACCCCGTGCTCGTGCAGCCCTACCTACCGGCACCCTCTGCGATCGAACTGGAGGCAGCACGAGCCGTCTTCGACGACCAAGCGAGGCGGGCCGAGCGAGCATGCTCGGAGAGCCGGTGTCAGGCCGCGATCGGATGGCGGGCGGTGTTCGGCGGCAACGCCAAGTGGGACCAGGTCTTCCCATTGCCGGACGGGTGTCGCGGGAGCGGCGCCGCCATGGGTGCCGCTACTGCCAACCTCGCTTCGGGCGGCACCTCGGAGAGATCGTTCGGTGCAAGCTGAGCCTCCGTACAGCGAGGCCGCCGAACCGGAGCGCCTCCGCGCCTTCATCTCGGAACTGGAGGCGGACGGGTTCCAGCGAATAGGCGACCGTGAGTGGCAGGGGCCAACCCGGGCTTGTCTTCTCGACGGCGGCCACACCGAGTCCAAGGAGATGACGGTCCGTTTCCGTCCGTCCTGGCCATACCTGCCGCCGCTGCTCGAGGTGCCGGACATTGCGGCATGGCACGCCGACCAAGACCGACTCTGCATCTGGCATGGCGAGGACAACAGCCAGCGCTGGACCACGCTCCAGGGCCTCTACGACCGGATCGACGAATGGGCCGAGAGCGCCCAGGACGGATTCGCCGCGGTGGAGAACGCCCGCAACCCGGAGATCTACTGGCAGCAGTCGATGGTCGAGGGGTTTGCGCTCGTCGATATCGACGAACTTCTCGGGTCGGACCGCAGCGACGGCCAGCACGGCGAGTTCCATTTCTCCGACGCCGTCTCGCCCGACGGCCGGACCAGCGGAGCCGCGGTTGACCTGCACTCGGGGCCATTCAGCCCCCTCACCCTCCGTCCCTCTTGGATCAGTGACCCTCATCAGGCCCGCGGGCGCTGGTTCTTCCGGACGTCGATCCCGCATCCGCCGCGCGACCTGGACGAGCTCACCGCTTTCCTCACCGACAAGCAGCGAACCCGACTCCAGAAAGACCTCCGCGACCGCCAGGCCGTCATGTTCGGACTGTTCTGGCCCAACCAGGCTGGCCCCGTCGGCACCATGGTCCTTAGCACGCCTCACGATGGCGGCCGTGCCTACCGCCTGATCGCGCTTCGGCCGAAGGGCCGGGACGCCATGCTGCTCAGAGCGGGACCGGACGCCAAGCAGCTGCAAGGTAGACGGGTGGCGATCCTGGGCGTGGGCGCCATCGGTTCGCATGTGGCCGAGGAGCTGGCACGTGCGGGGGTGGGCTACCTCCTGCTCGTCGACTACGACCTGTTGTGGCCCGTGAACCTGGTGAGGCACGCCGCCCCGCCAGGCACCCCAGCCGGCATTCCGAAGGCCATCGCCCTGCGCGACCACCTCAGCCAGTACCCCTGGGTCACAGTCGACGTATCGGGCGAGGGCATTGTGTGGACGATCGACAGCCTGAGTCGACTGTTCCAATCGGCTGACATCGTGATCGACGCCACCGGCCATGCGGGTTTTGCCGAGCTGGCGGCGCGCGTCGGAGATGCGGAAGGGAAGCCGTACGTGTCCGTAGCTCTCTTCCGAGGAGGTGCCGTAGCCCGCGTACGGCGGCAGGCTCTCGCCGACGATACGCCCCTACTTCAACGCCCCCATTTGGACCGATATCCGGAGATCCCGCCGCTTGATGAGGAAGCCGAGTATGTCGGCACCGAGACCGGGTGCCTTGCTCAGGTTCACAACGCCCCGCCGCCGTCGGTGGCCCACGCCGCTGTTCTGGCCGCCGAGGTGGTCGTCGACTTCCTTACCGGTCGCTGCGACGAGCCGGATGAGGTCATCGAGGTGCTGCGGAAAGGGGAGGTTCCGTTCCACCGACTCGGGCGGGTTCGCCCCGAGGACCTTCCCCGCACCGTCGACGTCAGCGAGCAAGCCCAGCACAAACTCCGCCGTCTCGCCGAAGCAGCGCTCCCGAACGAGTCCGGCGGGGTGCTTGTCGGCTGCATGATCGACGACCGGCCGGTCGTCACCGAGGTCATCGAGATCCACGACGAGACCGCCACCGACCGCCACTACCTGGTGCCGGAGGACGCCACTGCCAACGCGGTCGCCGCCGCCCGCGAACGCGACTCCCGGCTCGGCTACCTCGGCGAATGGCACAGCCACCCCGCCGGGTCCGGGCCCAGCACGCTCGACGTCGCCGCCATGCTGGGGGCAGCCGAGGGCTCCGGCACCACCGAGCCAGTGCTGATCCTGGTCGCCCCGACCAGCGAGATGCCTGCGACGCTGACTGCCTACGTCACGACGCCCGCCGGCCTCAAAGACGCAGCCATCTGTACGACCGGTGATCTCCCAGCTGGCGAGCCGACTCATGCGGAGGCCGTCTGACATGGTCCTTCGACCCCGTGCCGCTGCTATCCGAGGCGACGACTATCAGCACGCTGTCGGCTGGTACTGGGCATGCGAGATGCTGGTCGACCCGGACATCGAGAGCGTGACCATCGAAGACCCCGGCGCCGGAAGCTTCGACGATGTCGTCGTGCGTTGGCGCAGCGGAACCACTCGGTACATCCAGGTCAAGAGCTCCAACTACGGAAATGTGGTCGTCGACCAGGAATGGCTCCTCGCGCCTGCGACGGCCAAGGGCCGGAGTCCGCTACAGCACTTCTACGACACTTGCCACGCCCTGCGCTCAGAGGGAGGAACCTTCACGCTCGAGCTGTGGACCAACCGCGGGTTCGACCACGCAAACCCCCTTCTTGGCGAGCTGCTCGACCAGAAGCACGATCGGATCGACACGGCCAGGCTGACTGGCGCATCGCCGACCTCGCTGATCGGCACAGAGCGAGACGCCTGGGCGACGCACCTCGGCATCGGCACCGCCGAGCTGGCCGAGTTCCTTGCCTACATGGTGTGGAAGCAGACGGGCTCCGAGTTGGACTGGCACCAGCGGGCAAAGCCGCTCATGCAGCTCGCCGGGCTCCGGTCCGACAACGAGGCCGTGCAACTCGGCGTCGGGATCGCGCACAACTGGGTCACTGATGGGCGGGGCACCCAGACCACCGACGACGTCAGACGGGAAGTCGCACAGCACGGGCTCCTCGCCCGCGACGGCACCCTGCTTCTCGCTGTCCACGGCATCGACTATGAGCCCACCCCCACGCAGCCCAATGTCGAACTCGACTTCGTCGACCTCTACGTAGGCGACGACTCGTTCGCACGCAAGCAGCTGAGGAACCCCACCGACTGGAACGATGTCATCCGGCCCGCCATCGATGGTGCCGCAAAGACGCTCGCCGGGTACCGCGTTCGACACGTGCATGTCGCGGGCGCCCTACGCCACCCGATGTGGTTCGCCGTGGGGCGCGCGCTCCCTCAGGTCAAGAAGTGGGTCCTGTCGATGGAGCAGGTCAACTCCGACTGGTGCACTGGCGCCGACCCTGAGCCGATCGTGCCGCGCCGCATCACCGATACCGACATCGGCCAAGGCACCGACTTGGCCTTCGCCGTCGCCCTGACCGGTGACCCGACGAACGAAGTCGATGCCTTTATCCGAACCTCGGGCATGCCCGTGGGGCGGCTCCTCGTACTCGGACCGCCCGGGAAGCCCGGGGCCACAGCCGTGCCGTCGGACTCGTGGGCCATGGGATGGACCCGCGCTGCCCGTGAGATCGTCAGAACGGAGGCCAATACACTGAATGCGTCGGCCGTTCATGCGTTCTTCCTCTGTCCCGCTGGCATCGCGCTGATGCTCGGGCACCAATGGAACGTCATGCCTCCAACCGTGCTCTACGAGTTCGTGGGGAACTCCTACGAGCCCACGATCACTTTCCCCGGTACCTAGCCGCAACACCTCGCTTCCAGCGGCCCGGCGCGTATCCGGGCGCGTATCTTCTGATGCACCAGTCATCTGGAGCGACGGGAGAGACAAGAGCCGAGACGAAACCGCATGTCAACGACTTGCAGCGCCCTCAGGAGACGACCCGCTTCCAACTCTTAATCCGCAGGTTCTGGGTTCGAATCCCAGGGGGCGCACTACAAAGCCGCTGGTCGTGAGCGGTTTCCGTTCCCCGAAGCACGGCCCCGAGCGCGTGTCGTTGTGATCCGCCACGTACCGCCTTCTGCACGACACCTACGCCTGGGCGCGTCGTCGCCGGTGGACGAGACTCGACCCGTTGCGCGACCAGCAGGGCGACAGCTCCAGGGGGTTCCGACGGTCATCAGTGTCAGCGCATCGAACCGTCGGACCGCACGGCAGCAGAACACCTGAGGCCGTGCCGTCCATAGATTCCGAGGCTTCGCGTCCTGACGCCTTAGCCTGGAGCGGTGCCCGGGCGTTCCAAACTCGTCGTGGCCTTGGTGGCCGTAACGGCCATTGGCGCGGGGGTTTTCGCCTTCTTGACGGGCAAGCCTTCTAACAAACGAGAGCTCGACGGGTACCTCGCCACAACGGCAAACGGAATGATATTCCTCCAGTGGACGCGGGACGGTTCCCAGCTCACGGGATCCGCTCAATTGGCCGAACTCGAGCGTCGAAGCAGCGCGGAGGTGGACGAGAACAACGTCTCGTTTCGCGGTGTGATATCGGATGACGAGCTCACCCTCGACTTCTCAGGCCTGGTCAAGTGGAACGGTCGGTTCGTCGGTCGTGATCTGCTCCTAAGCTTTCCGAACGACGCTGGAGCGCTTCAGTCAGCACGGTTCCGTCCCGCGACCATCGCCGACTACCAGGCACAGGTGGCGACCCTGCGTGATCGGGCCGAGGAGCTCAACGTGGCGGACGCAGAGGCGGAGCGCCGACGTCAAGCCGACGAGAGAAGAGCTCAGGCCGAGGCGGCCGTGCTCGGGCGGTTCCGGTCGACGTGCGCTGAGCGCGGTGGGTCGCTCTCGGCTGAGCGAGCGAACGAGGTTGGCTACGACGCTCCCGGCCCGAACAGCGCTGGAGAGTTCTGCATCGTGGCGTTCGCTGGCCAAGGCACGTTTCAGGTCCCGATCAGGACAGACGGTTCCTTCTTTACCGAAGCCGCCAATCTGAACCGCGACCAGTGCGCGCTCGACGCCGAAGACGCGCGGCTCAGCGCCGAGGACGGCCAGCCATGGAGGCGACAACCCGAATACCACGCAAAGGCGGGCGTGTGCTACCGAGGCGAGCGCGGGTAGCCGAGCTCGTTGCCGGTGCCGAGATGACAGCTCACCGGCGCGGACCTCACCACCCACGACCCGCAGATGCCCCGCCGTGCAAGCGGGCGGATCGACGAACGGGTCGACGGCACCCTTGGAGCCACACAGCAGGCGTGATGCGCGCCGCCGGTCGGACGTGGCCGGACAGCGCGCCTGGCCGTCGACGGCGACGGCGGCGACGACCGCTTCGTCGTACCCTCTTCGAGTCGCCTCTCCGGCTCAGGTCCCCGTCAGAGGCACGATCCAGATGACCGCACACGCGCCGTCGGGGACCTTCGTGGGGTCCGCCGACGGGGTCGGTCGCTCGCATCCCGGGTCGATGTCGCCGCGGTGCGCGCGCACCTCCACGACTTCGTACGGCGACAAGGACGCCGTGATCGCGGCTGTCACGGACACCTTGCCCTTGGCGTCCGGCCCGGTGGTCGAGTTGAACAACAGCTCCCGTGGGCCCTCGTCGGGCGGGTAGCCGTGGACGGTCGTCCGCATGAAGTCGTCGGCTGTCAGCAGGTCTGCGGTCGCCGTGAACTTCAACCCCTGGGCGGTCTGCTCCACCGAGAGGCCCGGGCGTTCGAGCTTCTGGGCTGCCACGTTGCTCGCCGAGAACACGCCGTACACACCGACGGCGAACAGGGCGATCGAGCCGACGGTCATGGCCAGCCAGAGCACGGTCACGCGTCGTGCGGGCGCGGCGCCGACGACGACCCAGGCCGCGAACGCAACGAGGACCGAGCCGACCGTGCACACCACGGCCACGGAGAGCTCGGCGCCGCCGTTGGCGACGAGGCGGCCGACCCCGCCCTCGCGGGCGGCCACGATGCCGAGCACGGTGCCGAGCAGGGCGACGCCCTTGGTGAGCGCTTCGGCGAGCTTCTCCATGTGCTGTAGACGGGGCGCCTCGGACTCGGTCCGCTCGGCGCGGCGGACGAAGGTGCTCAGCGCGGCCACGCCGACGACTGCCAAACCGAGCACGACGGCGGCAAAGACGACCGTGTCCAAATCAGGACCTCCGCTTCGACGGTTGCATCGTGCCGCTCACTCTGGCCGCTGGGCGACGAACGACTCCAGGAACGCGTCGACCGCAGCGAGCACCTCCGAGCGCCCGGACACGACGGTCGACGTGGTGTCGCCCCTGTCGAGGTCGAGCACCGTCGTCACCCGGGCGACGCATCCGTCGCGCCCTGCCTCGTCACGCCAGACCAGGACGGCGAGGGCTCCGGCTGTGGTGCCGCGGTACATGCGGCGGCATTGTGCACCTGCACCATCACGGCCGCGTCACGGTGCTGCTCCGATCGGCTCCTCGAGCCGGAACATCGGCTCCACGCCGAGGCTGTCGAGCAGCAGCGCTCGGTAACGGTCGTACTGCCGTACGGCCTCGCTGTGGTTGCCCTCGGCCTGGTGGGCACGGATGAGCGCCCGCTGGGCACTCTGGCGCAGCGGCTCGGCCGCCACCGCCCGCATCCCGGCGTCGACGGCTTCGCCGTACCGACCGCACGTCGCCAGCCGCAGGCACAGCGCCTCCAGGGCGTGCAGCCCCAACTGACGCAACCGCTCCCGCTCGATCGTCACCCAGTCGTCGTACCAGTCGGGCAGCAGGTTCAGACAGGACGACGGATCGTGCAGCTCGTCGTCGCCCGCGGTGCCGTCGACAAGCCTGCGGGCGTGCGCGGCGGCGCCGGGCACGTCGACCACCACGTGGGGCGCCAGCCGCACGTGCGTGGTGGTCGCCTCCGTGAGGCCGACGCTCCGTCCGACCCGCCAGAGTGTGGAGCGCAGGCAGGCAGCCGCCTTGTCGTCGGTGCTCTCCGGCCAGAGCGCACCGGCCACCCGGATGCGCAACACCGGTCGCGGCTGGAGCGCCAGGTACGCCACGAGCCGTTGGGCGGCGGGTGGCAGGTCGACGGTGGCCTCGCCGTGACGAGCCTCGAAACCGTCCAGTAGCGACAACGAGACGGAGCCACCCCGGCCCCCCGTGCGACCCACCATTCGTCGCGCCTTCCTCGGGATGTTTCGTCCGGATCGTACCTCCGCTGTCAAGGCCTGCCCCGAGGCCGCCGCGGCCGGTGACGGGCGTGTGACGACACGGTGACGAGCCCATGCGACAGTCGCCGAGTCGAGCGCGAGAGGAGTCCTCATGGCGAACACCCCTGCCGTCCTGTCGGCGCCCATCGGGTTCGTGGACTCGCAGGGCAAGGAGCACCTGATCCCGGCGGCCGCGCTCTCGTTCGACGCCTCGAACGCGCTCCAGCTGGCATACGGCCCGTTGACAGGTGCCGACCTGGCCGACGCCACGACATTCCTCGAGCACCTTGTCTCCCAAGGGGTGATCGTGGCGGCCGCCAAGCCGCCGCCCAAGGTCGGCCTCGTGATCACGGCCAAGGACCCGGGGTCGCAGACCAACAACATCACGCTGTCCGTCACCGCCGTCCACGACGACCCCACAGACGCGACAACCAAGCTCTTCACCGCCACGGTGACCGAGACGGACACCTACACGGGACTGACGCCCGCCACGCTGGCCTCGGTCATCGGCAGCACCGCCGGCGGTGGGACGCGGCCCGGGCTCGTCTTTGTGACCACGGCCACGCCGGCCGCCCCGAAGAACGGCACCTACACGTTGGGCGGCACGGGGCCGTACACGGCCGATGTCCTCAAGGCCGACAACACCACCGCGTTCACACTGGAAGGCAAGGCGAACGATGCGGAGGCGAAGCGCACCACGGTGTCTGTCGTCAACGATGCCACCGGGGGGACGTTCACGCTGACGGCCACGTGGACGAAGACCGCCACCGACATCAAGGTCGGCGACCTCGCCGCCACCTTCGCCTACGAGATCACGGTGGCACCCGCCCCCGGCGCGGCCGCGCTTGCCGTACCCGCGCCCGGGACCGTGCAGCTCAGCGGCGGCAGCGACGCGGCAGCCGCCCGGCCCGCCTCGGCGAGCGTCGTCGCCTTCGAGTAACCGTCCATCGACAACGGAGGACCCCATGCCCGTCACGCCGACCTATCCCGGGCTCTACCTGGAGGAGCTCCCGAGCAACGCCCGGACGGTCACAGCCGCACCGACGTCGATCGCCGTGTTCGTCGGGTACACGCACCCGTTCAAGACGGTGTTCCCGAACGAGGCCGTGCAGGTGTTCAGCTTCGCCGAGTACGAGCGGCTGTTCGGCGGCCTCTACGCGAGCGGCGCCATTCAGAACGACGTCGCCCACGCCGTCAACCAGTTCTTCCTCAACGGCGGCTCGGTCGCGTACGTGGTCGGGCTGGTGCCGCAGTACCGGGTGCCGCCGGTACCGCCGGCCACACTGCCGACGTGGCAGGCGGTCACCGGTGGAACGGCTGCCGTCGGGGGTGCCCTGTTCACGGCCCGCGAGCCCACCGACACCATCGGGATGTCCGTGACCGTCAGCAACGCGTCCGGGACCACAGCCGACATCGTGGTGTCCTACGGCACGCAGTCGGAGACGTTCCGCGCCGTGTCGCTGACCGCGGGCACACCGTCGTTCATCGAGACCGTCATCGGGACCTCGACGACACCGAGGTCGACGCTGGTCACGGTGGCGCCGGCCACAGGCGGTTACGGCGCCTCGCTCCCCAACGGCACCGTGCAGCTCTCCACGGGCGCTCCGGCGACAACAGAGGGCACATTCTCGCCCGACGACTTCTCGGACGTGTTCGAGGCCGACAGCTCGCTCGACAAGGTGCCGATCTTCAACCTGCTGTGCCTGCCGGGCGTGGTGGACCGCACCGTGTGGGCGAAAGCACTGGCGTTCGCCGAGCGCAAGCTGGCCTTCGCCATCATCGACGCGCCGTACCAGGCGGCGGCCGACGCCACGGCCACGCCCCCGCTGCAGCCGGTCGCCGACCTCTTCCCCCAGGTCCCCCGCAGCACCAATGCCGCCTTCTACTTCCCGTGGCTGCGCACCACCGACCCGCTCACGGGCAGGGCCATGGACCTCGCCCCCAGCGGCGTGGTGGCGGGGAAGTTCGCCGACACCGACCGCAAGCGAGGCGTCTGGAAGGCCCCGGCCGGCCTGGAGACGTCGATCGCCTCGGTGAGCGGTGTCGTCGCCCACGGCCGGCTGACCGACCAGCGGCAGGGCGTGCTCAACCTCCTCGGCGTGAACTGCATCCGCACGTTCCGGGACGCGGGCACGGTGGTGTTCGGTGCCCGCACCGTGGTGTCGGCCAACCCCGCGTTCCAGCCGTGGCGCTACGTCCCCGTGCGTCGCATGGCGCTGTTCATCGAACAGACGCTGATGAACAACCTCGGCTGGGCGGTGTTCGAGCCCAACGACGCGCCGCTGTGGACGGCGCTGCGGGTCACGGTCTCCGACTTCATGCTCTCGCTCTTCAATCAGCACGCCTTCGCGGGCGCCACGCCCAGCGAAGCGTTCCGGGTCGTGTGCGACGCCACGACGACCACGCCGACAGACGTCGACAACGGGGTGGCGAACATCCTCGTCGCCTTCCGGCCACTCAAGCCCGCCGAGTTCGTGGTGATCAAGATCGCCCAGCTGGCGGGCCAGGCACAGTCCTAGGAGGAGCGATGCCCGACAAGCCCTTCAGCGTCAACGCCGACCGCTTCGAGCCGTACTCGACGTGGCGGTTCCTCGTGTACTTCGACAAGTCGACGACACCGGTGGCCGGCGTGAGCAAGGTGACCGGCCTCAAGCGCAGCTCGCAGGCCATCGAGTACAAGGAGGGCGGCGCCACCCTCACGCGCAAGGGGCTGGGGCGCACCACCTACGACCCCATCACGCTGGAGCGCGGCGTCACGCACGACAGCTCGTTCGAGGAGTGGGCCAACGCGCCACAGCAGCTCGACTCCGGCGCGCCGAAGCAGTCGCTCGGCAAGCTGCGCAAGACCCTGCGCATCGAGATGCTGAACGAGCAGGGCCAGCCTGTCCATCGCTACCTCGTCTACCGGTGCTGGGTGTCGGAGTTCCAGGCCCTGCCCGATCTCGACGCGGGCCAGAACTCGGTCGCCATCGAGCACATCAAGCTCGAGAACGAGGGGTGGGAGCACGACCTCTCGCTCACCGAGCCGGACCAGACAAGCGTCTGACCGTGGCCCGGGTGCGGCTGCCGATCAGCGGGGCCATCGTGGAGGTGCGGCCACCGGCAGGCGAGGAGGACGCCCTCCTCGCCGAAACCGAGGTGGCGGACCTGGGGCTGCGCCTGGGAGTCACGCTGGTCGAACGGCTGGCCTCGGCCGTCGAGCCTGCGACCCTCGACTGGGCCGCACTCACCCGCCACGACCTCGACGTCGCGCTCCTCGCGGCGCGGGCCACCGTCGCCGGCGACGGCATCGTGACGCACCTCCTGTGCGACGGGCCTGCATGCGGTGCGCCGATCACCGTGCGCTTCTCGGTGAAGGAGTACGTCGACCACCACCGGCCGCGGCAGCCGCGAACCGTCGAGGCGGACGGGACCGGCCGTTGGCGGCTGCGCGACGGATCGGCGTCGTTCCGGCTGCCCACCGTCGGCGACCTGCTCGCCGTGGCTTCCCTCTCCGACGCCGAGCGCGAGCTGGCCCGCCGCTGCACCGACCCGCCCGCGCCGACGGGCGCCGTGCGCCGACGGGTCGACGCCGCGCTCGCCGCCCTCGCACCCTCGCTGTCCGACCGGCTGGGGGTCTCCTGCCCGGCGTGCTCCTCGTCGGTGGACGTGTGGTTCGACCCGCTTGCATACACGCTGGAGGAGCTGCGCAGCCACGCCCGTTGGGTCTTCGCCGACGTACACCTCCTGGCCCGGTCCTATCACTGGACGGAGGAGCGCATCCTGGCTCTCCCTCGCCCCCGCCGCCTCTTCTACGTGGACCAGGCCATGAGCGAGAGGGCGGCGGGATGAGTCGCTACTTCGCCGCGCTTCTCGGCCGGCCCGGCCCCCGCGGGCGACCGGCCGCTCAGTGGCTGCGGCCGGTGTCGTCGGCGGCAGACCGGTGGCAGGGGCCGGTCGACGCCTTCTACGACGAGCCGCCGTCGCGCCCGCCGGCCCCGCCGCGGACGACACCGGTGTCGCCGGGGCCGAGGCCAGCGGCGTCGCCCGCCACGAGCACCGTCGCGCCCGTTCCCTCGCCCGCGGGGACGCCCGACCCGGCCGACACCGGCATGCCCCCGCCCGCCGGTTCGCCACCCCGCCCGCCTGCGGCGGCGCAGGCCGCGCCCAGGGTGGTCGGGCGCCCGCCGCTCGACGACACCCCGAGCAGCAGCGCACCGGTCACGGAGCCGACAGGGCCGCGGTCGACGGCCGCGCTCGTCGAGGACCGGGCCGCCGGGCCGGGCCTCGCCCAGTCCCGCCGAGGACGGCCGGCCGTGGCCGAGACGGCCCTGCCCCCGCCTGCAGGCCCGGCACCGAGCACCTCGTCCTCGTCCCCCCGCCCGCGGGCAGGTCCGGCTGCCGCCGAGATCGCGGCCGCCCCGCCGCCCCCGCCACCGGCGCGGCCGCCTGCAGCCGACCTCGCGTTCACGGCGCCGCCCCGGCCGGCGTCGGCGGAGCCCTCGTCGTCGTCACCGACCGTGCACATCGGCTCCATCGAGGTCGTCGTGACGCCTGCGCCCACCCGGCCCGCGCCGCTCCCGCCGCGGGCACGAACGCCCGCACCGCCCGCCGGGCCGCTCGCCCGCGGCTACCGGGTGCCGTTCGGCATCCGCCAGGGGTGACGACCGATGCCGCTCGCACCGCTGGGCACGCTCGACCTCTCGCTCGTCACGGACCGCCTGATCGCCGTGCTGCGCGACTGCACCACCGACTCGCCCATGTGGCGCGACAACGGCGGCACCGTCGACCGCTTCACGATCGACCTGAGCGGTGCCATGCCGGAGGCCGTGCGCAACCAGGGCGGCTGCATCCTCACCGTCTATTTGCTCCACGTGAGCCAGCACCCGTTCCAGCGCAACGCCACGTTCGACGGGCGCGTGCTCACCCGGCCGTTCCAGCCGATGAGCCTCGACCTCTACTACCTGCTCACGAGCTTCGCGGGCGACAACTACCGACAGGAGCAGCGCGCCATGAGCCTGGCGCTGCGTTGCTTCCACCAGACACCCATCCTCCGCTTCACCGTCCCCATCGAGGGGGTCAACGAGCCGGAGGAGGTCGTGCTCTCCATGGAGGTGGAGACGGCCGATTCGCTGGCGCGGTACTGGCAGGCGTTCAGCACCGCCTACCGCCTCTCGGCCGTCTACAAGGTGGCGGTCACGTTCCTCACACCGACGCAGCCGTCCGGCTCCCTGGCACCGCCCCCGACCCGCGTCGTGCTGGGCGGTGGCCCGGGAGACCTCCCGTTCGCGGCAGGCGGGCAGGTGGCGGGCACCACCAGCCGGGTCGACTACCACGGCCCCGGCGGGACGGCCGCCACACCGCAGGAGCTGGGGTACGACACCGCGCCCGCCGTCGTGGCCGCCGGGGACTCGTTCCTGCTGCTCGGTGCCGGCCTCGGCGGGCCCACGTCGGCCCGCGTGTACCTGCTCCCCGCCGTCGGAGGCGAGCAGGAGATCACCGCCTGGCTGCACCCCGGCCCCAATCGGCACACGTCCAGCCGGGTCGAGCTCGTCGTGCCTGCCACAGCGACGCCCGATCCCGGTGTGTACCAGCTCCGGGTGGGAAGCGACGTGGCCGCGGGCGACGCCGCCACGCACCGCTCGAACAGCACGCCGTTCCAGATCGCCGCCTTGGTGGGCCCGGTGACCGACCCGCCCGTGCTCGCACCCACAGCAGGCGTCTACACGGTGGCGGGCGCGGGCTTCGCCCCGGGCACCACCGAGGTGGCGCTCGGCACCGTCGCCCTGGCCGAGACGGCGGGGGCGCCGGGCCCCGGGCAGTTCCGCGTGGGGGCGGGCGGCACGAGCGTGGCGTTCCGCCTCCCCCCCGGCCTGCCCACCGGTCGCCACGACCTGCAGGTCCGGGTCAACGGGGTGCAGTCCCGACCGTCGTGGTGGGTGGACGCGCCGTGACGCCGCTCGCCCCGCTCGAGGCCGAGGTGGAGGCCGCCGCTCTCAGGCGGGCCCGCCTCCGCGCCGCTCGCCGCGTCCGCTGTGTGCGGGAGACGTGGTCGGCTTCGGCCGGTGACCCGTGGATGTCGGCCACCCACGCCGAGGTCGACCGCATCCTCGCCGACCCGGGCACGGCCCGGGACGAGAGCGACTCGGTCGCGGACGAGCTCCTCCCCGCCATCGCCGCCGCCGACGAGGCGTTCGCGGCCGACGAACGGTGGCGGCTGCTCGCCGGGCGGCTCGGGCTGGGCGGGCCGGAGCTCGACCTGCTGTCGCTGGCCGTCGTCATGGAGGCCGACCCGTTGCTGCACCGCGTGTACGGCTACCTCCACGACGACGCCGCCGCCGGGCGGCCCACGCCGTGGTTGGCCGCCGCCCTGTTCGACTGGCCCCCGGCCACCGTCCTCGATCACGACGCCCTGGTGCGGTGGCGGCTGGCCCGGCCCGCCGATCCGGCCGCCGACCGGGCGAGCGTGACCACCGGCTGGGTGGTCGACGTGGCGGTGGCGCAGTGGCTCCTGCACGGCCACTCCCTGGGCCCCGGGGCGGCCGCCCGCCCGGCGCCGAGCCCGCCCCGGGCGACGTGCTTGCACCCCGAGGCCTTCTCCGCCGTGCTGCGCTTCGTCGAGGCCATGGGCACCCGGGCGGAGATCGAGCTGGTGGGCCCCGACGGCAGCGGCAAGCGGACGCTCGCTGCCCAGCTGGCCGAGGCCATGGGCCTCCCGCTGATCGTCGGCGACGGGCAGGCGGTGCACGCGGCCCACGCCGTCGGGCGCGACGCCGAGGGGCTCGTACACCGGGCCGTGCGGGCGGCACGACTGGCGGACGGCGCGGTGTACTGGCACGCGGCCGACGCCGTGCCGCTCGAGCTGCGGCCCGCCCTGGCCGGTGCCGACGTCGTGCTGCTCGGCGTCCCCGAGCCGCTCGCCGAGCGGCCCCGCCCGGACCGCCCTCGTCTGACCGTCCGCCTGGAGGCGCCGGGAAGGTCGGCCCGCGCCGACCTGTGGCGGGCGCTGACGGGGAGCGCTCTGCCCGACGCACTCCTCGACTGGCGCATGACCGCAGCGGAGCTGGCCGAAGCGGCCTTGGCCGCGCCCGCCGGGGAGGCCGCGGTGGTGGATGCCGCCCGGCGCACGCTCCACGTGGCCGCGGGCGAGCTGTTCTCGCCGCTGCCGTGCCCCTACACACGCGACGACCTGGTGGTGGCCCCGTCGGTGCGGGCCCACCTCGACGAGCTGGAGGCACGCGCCCGCCTGCGCGGGGAGGTGCACGACGAGTGGGGCTTCCGCCGCGTCTCGCCGATCGGGTGCGGGGTCACGGCCATGTTCGCCGGCCCCAGCGGCACCGGGAAGACGATGGCCGCCCAGGTGCTGGCGCGCTCCCTCGGCCTGCCGCTCTACCGCGTCGACCTGGCGGGCGTCGTCAACAAGTACATCGGGGAGACGGAGAAGCGGCTCAAGCAGGTGTTCGACCTGTGCGAGCGGTCCGATGTCGTGCTGTTCTTCGACGAGGCCGACGCCCTCTTCGGGAAGCGCACCGAGGTCAAGGACGCCCACGACCGCTTCGCCAACATCGAGATCGACTACCTGCTCCAGCGCATGGAGCAGTTCGAGGGCGTGGCCGTGCTCGCCACCAACCGCAAGGGTGACCTCGACCGCGCCTTTCTCCGACGGGTGCGCTTCGTCGTGGACT
The DNA here is from genome assembly GCA_036260075.1 of Acidimicrobiales bacterium. GTDB lineage: Bacteria > Actinomycetota > Acidimicrobiia > Acidimicrobiales > JAHWLA01 > DATAAM01. Next base: position 13,187 of record DATAAM010000143.1, on the reverse strand, counting down.
TCCTCCCGCCCGGTCCCGACGAGCGCCGCCGGCTGTGGGACCGGGCCCTCCCCGACGTGGCGCCGGACGGTACGGCCATCGTCGACGACGAGGTGGACCGGGCGTGGCTGGCCGACCACGTGGAGCTCACCGGTGCAGGCGTGAAGGCGGTCGCGCTGGCCGCCGCCTTCCTCGCCCGCCACGAGGCCACGCCCATCGCCATGCGCCACCTGCTCCATGCCGCCCGGCGCGAGCTGGCCAAGCAGTCGGCGGAGCCAGCGGGGTTCCCGTGGGAGGACGCATGGCAGCACTGACCGTCGACCGGCTGACGCTGCGGCTCGTGGCGGGCGAGGCCGCCGACGCCCGGCGCCTGGCCCGGCTGGTGGCCGCCAGGCTGGCCGCCTGTCCGCCCGCTCTCGACGTCCGGCACCACGACCGGCTGGAGGTGGGCGTCGACGCCGCCGTGGGCGAGTCGCTCGACGCGCTCGCCGGGCGCATCGCCGCCGCCGTGCTTGCCGCGGTGGCCCGGGAGCGGTCGTGAGCGAGAAGTTCGTCAAGGGTGCACTGGTGCAGTTCATGCCGGTGTTCGGGCTGCCGGTGCCCAACGTCGTCGTCTTCCAGTTCAACCCCGAGACCATGAGCCACGAGTGGAAGCAGCCGGAGGCCGTCGAGAGTGAGGGCGGTGGCGCCGGACATGCCACGGGCAACCCGTTGGCCGTGAAGGGCGTGCCCGGTGAGAGCTTCTCGTTCACGCTCAACGTCGACTCGGTGGAGACGATCGCCGACGGCGCCGCCACCGCGCCCATCGCGCAAGTGAGCGGCGCGTACACCCGCCTGGCTGCGCTGGAGATGCTGCTCCACCCGGTGCCCGCCGACCCCGCCGCAGGCCTCGTCGGCGCTGTCTCGGCTGCCGGGGGCGCGGGCGCGGTCGGAGCCTCGATCGGCGGCGCCGCCACGGCGGTGAGCACGCCGGTGCCCCAGAGCCAGGTGCCCACGGTGCTGTTCGTGTGGGGGCCGGGACGCATCGTGCCCGTGCGGGTGACCGAGCTCACGATCACCGAACAGCTCTACGACGGCCTGTTGAACCCCACGCACGCCGAGGCGAAGCTCTCGCTGCGAGTGCTCACGCCCGCCGAGCTCGCCTACGTCACCGGGCCGCTCAAGCAACTGGCAAAGGGCGCCTACGCGTACTCCCACGCGCTGCGCCAGGCCCTGGCGATCGCCAACCTGGCGAACGCGGCCGAGTCGATCGTCGGAATGCTCCCGGTCTGAGGAGGCCTGTCGTGTTCTTCCCGGGGAGCCGCTACGAGAAGGAGGGCACCTACCAGGTGGCCGGCCCCGACGGCGCCGCCGTGACCGTCACACGGCTCCCGGTGCCGCCCCGGCGCGGGACGGTGGCGCTCCTCGGGTACCACCGCCGGGAGGAGACGCAGCGCCTCGACCATCTGGCCGCGCACTTCCTCGCCGATCCCACCGCGTTCTGGCGGCTGTGCGATGCCAACAGCGCGGTGAGCCCCGACGCGCTGGCCGCCCGTCAACTCGTCGCCGTCCCGCGCAAGGAGCGCTGAACGATGGCGAGCTCGTTCCGACTGCTGATCGACGGTGCGCCTGCGGCCGACGACCTGCTGGGCGCCATGAGGGCGCTGGAGGTCGAGGAGAACGCCGACCTCCCCGACGCCTTCCGGCTCGACCTGGCCGTGACGGCGCGCGAGGGCGAGCTCGACTTCCCGTCCGACGAACGGCTGAAGCCCTTCGCCAACGTGGCCGTGGTTGCCGCCCTGGAAGACGGCCCTCCCGCCTGCATCTTCGACGGCTACGTGCTGTCGCACCGGCTGCACCTCGAGACCGGCGTGGTGGCGTCGACCCTCGAGGTGTGGGGCCAGGACGCCTCGTGGCTGATGAACCTGGAGGAGAAGGTCCGAGAGTGGGTCGACGTGACCGACGCCCAGGTGGCCGCCGCCGTCTTCGGCGACTACGGGATCAGCCCGTCGTCGCGCAACAGCGACGAGGATTCGCCCTCGCACGTCGAGGACGGGCACACGCTGATGCAACGAAGCTCCGACATCCAGTTCCTGCGCGACCTGGCGCGCCGCAACGGGAAGCTCTGCCGAGTGGCGTGCGAGGACGAGCCCGGTCGTCGGGTCGGGTGGTTCGCCGCCCCGAGGCTCGACGCGGAGCCGGTGGCCACCATCAAGCTGAACGACCCGGAAGCCCCGACTCTCGACGCCCTCGACATCGATTGGGACGTGGCCCGCCCCACGGCGGCGATCGCGTCCCAGGCGCTGTTCACCGACGACGACCCCGACGGCGTCGCGGGCGACGCAGACGACGGGGGGTTCGACCCGCTCGACCAGCGCGACCTCGTCACGTTCGCAGGGAAGCCCATGACGGTGCTGCTCACCACCACAGTCGACGACGCCGGTGAGCTGTCGCTGCGGACGACCTCGCTGCTCCGAGAGGCGGGCTGGTTCGTGCGGTGCGAAGGCGAGGCCGACGTGAACCGGCTCGGCGTCGTCCCGCGCGTCGGCGACGTGGTCGCGCTGGAGGGCCTGGGGAGCCTCCACTCGGGGCGGTACCTGGTGTGGAGCGCGCGCCACCGCATCACCGCCGATGCCCACCGGGTTCGCCTCGTCCTCCGCCGCAACGCCGTGGGGCCGGCACCGACGGGCGGCGGCTTGCTCGGAGGCCTGCTGTGAACGACACCCAGCAGCAGTTCCTCGACGTGGTCGAGCGGTTCCGCTCGCGCTTCTACGGCAAGTACCGCGGCTCGGTCACGGCCGTCGACGCCGGCACGTTCCGCATCAAGGCGAAGGTCCCGGCCGTCCTGCGCGACCGGGAGACGGGATGGTGCACGCCGTGCGTCCCGTACGCGGGCAAGGACGTCGGCATCGTGTTCCTGCCCGAGGAGGGCGCAGGCGTCTGGATCGAGTTCGAAGGCGGCGACGTGTCGTTCCCCATCTGGTCGGGCTGCTACTGGCGGACCGACGAGCTGCCGTCGGACGCGACCCCGACGGTCAAGGCGATCGTCACCGCAAGCGGGCACAAGGTGCTGCTCGACGACGACGCCGCCTCGATCACGGTCGTCGACGACAACGGGAACGAGGTGATGCTCGACGGCAGCGGCGTCACGCTCAAGCGGGGACGCCACACGGTGTTCGTCGGCGAGGCCCAGGTCGCGGTGGACGACGGCGCGGTGCAGGTGCAGTGATGGCCGGCTTCCTCACCTCCGGCAGCGTGCTCATGTGCCCCCACGGCGGGACCGTCACCGCGATCACGTCGAACACAGGGGTACAGGCACGGACCGGCGCCGTGCTCCGTTCCTCGGACACGTTCACGGTGGCGGGCTGCCCGTTCAGTGCCGGCCCGGCGTACCACCCCTGCGTCACCGTCACGTGGGTCAAGCCGTCCGCCCACATCCGCGTCGAGGGCGACTTCGCGCTCACGGCCGACTCGGTGGGGCTGTGCCAGGCCGCCGACCAGGCGGTGCAGGGCACGTGCACGGTGGTGACGGCGGACGTCCACGCGGGAGGTCGCTGATGGCCGGCCGACACGACTACGCGCACCCCTTCCGCATCGCCGCCGCGGGCCAGGCGGCGCAGGCGGCCTACGAAGAGCACGTCGACCAGATGGTGCGCCAGGTGCTCCTCACCTCCCCCGGCGAGCGCGTCAACCTGCCCGAGTTCGGCTGCCCGCTGCGCAGGCTCGTCTTCGCCCCCCACGACCCCAGCCTCGACGCCACCACACAGCTCTTGGTCCAGCAGGCGCTCGCGCGGTGGCTGGGAGCGGTCATCGAGGTGAAGCAGGTGCGAGTGGCGCCGCCCGAGGAGACCGGCGACGAGGCCCAGCTCGTCGTGGTGGTGGAGTACGTGGTGAAGGAGACGCTCGACTCCCGGGCCAGCCGGGTGGTGGTGCGCTGATGGCGACCGCGCACGACCGCCTCGGCGCGCTGCTGGCGCCCGCCAACACCACCCTCAACGGGATCGACTACGTCGAGGTGGCCGGCGACCACGTGACGCTGCGCGTCCACTTCCTCACCGACGTGGCGCTCGTGGGCACCGTGATCGGTGCCACCGTCACCGGCGGCGAGACGATCCCGACCGTCGAGCTGGCGCCTGTCGACGACGCCGCCGACTGGTCGGCCGACAGCGAAGGCCGGCCCGTGCTGACGCTGCACGCGGCGGCCTCCGGCGACTTCTCCTTCTACACCTTGACCCTCGTGTCGGCTCGGCTCGACCGCTTCTTCGACCGGACGCGGTTCTCGTTCAAGGCCACGTGCGAGTCCGACCTCGACTGCGAGGCCCGCCCCGAGATCTGCCCTCCGGAGGAGGGCAGCCCGCCCCCGATCGACTACCTCGCCAAAGACTTCTACGGCTTCCGCAGGGCGCTGTCGGACTTCTCCGCCCTGCGGTACCCGGCGTGGCAGGAACGGGCCGAGGCGGACGTGGGCACCATGCTGCTGGAGGCGCTCTCCGCCGTCGCCGACGACCTCAGCTACCTCCAGGACCGGGTCGCCGCCGAGGCCACGCTCGACACCGCCACCGAGCGGCGCTCGATCGTCCGCCACGCCCGCCTCGTCGACTACGAGCCGCGCCCGGCCACGGCCGCCCAGGTACTGCTCCAGCTCGACGTCACCTCGGGCCCGGTGCCGGCCGGGCTGCTGACCTCGGCTCGCGGGGCGGACGGCCTGGAGATCGAGTTCGAGACCGGCCGCAGCATCGGCGACACGTCGAGCCATCCCGTCGATCCGCGATGGAACCGGCCGTTGCGGCCGTGGTACTGGGACGACAGCGTCCGCTGCCTCCGCGCGGGCGCCACCGAGATGTGGGTCGAAGGCCACGGCTTCGGCTTCTTCGAAGGCCAGTCGCTCCTGCTCGACACGCCCGGCGAGACGACGGCCGACCCGCCGACTCGCCAGGTGGTCCGCCTGGCGTCGTCGTCCCCCGGGCGGGACGACTTCGCCGTGGAGGAGGTCGACGAGCTCTTCCCCGACGCCGGCGGCAACCCCACGCCGGTCACCCACATCCGCTGGCAGGAGGACGACGCGCTCCTGGCCGACCACGACCTCACCCGCACCGAGCTGGCAGGCAACCTCGTGCCCGCCATCCAGGGACGCCGCCACGTCGAGTCCTTCGCCGTCGAGCAGGCACCGCCGGGAGCGCGCATGCCCGTGGCCGTCGTGCGGGAAGGGCCAAACCCGACGGTCGAGGCCGTCGTGCCCCAGTACCTGCACACGCTGCGCGCCGGGCGGCTGGCCTGGCGGGAGGACGAGGACCCGGGAACGCCGCCGGTACCCGAGATCCTGCTGCGACAGCAGCCCACCCCGCCCGCGGCCACGCCGTGGGAATGGACGTGGCGCCGGCGCCTGCTCGACGCCGAGCCGTTCGAGAGCGCGTTCACCGTCGACGCCGCCTCCTACCGGCCGTTGCTCGACGCGAGCGGGGCGGTGGTGGTGCACGAGTACGACGGCGACGGCGACACCGTCCGCTTCGGCGACGGGGTCTTCGGCGAGGTGCCCGACCGCGGGGCGGTGTTCGCCGTGACGTACCGCGTGTGCGACGGCCTGGCGGGCAACGTGGCGGCCGACGCGATCACGCGCGTCGACCCGAGCGCGGCGGGCTGGATCACCCGCGTCACGAACCCGTTCCCGGCCACCGGCGGCGCCGACCCCGAGCCCGACGACCGAGTGCGCCGGCTGGCGCCCCACGCCTTCCGGGCCGTGCAGCACCGCGCCGTGCGCAGGGAGGACTACGAGGCGGCGGCGCGCACCCTGCCGTGGGTCGACCGGGCCGGGACGGTGTTCCGGTGGACGGGCAGCTGGCTCACCGTGTTCACCACCGCCGACCCCAAGGGCACCGAGCACCTGCCGGTGGAGCGGCAGACGGAGCTGGTGTCCCTTCTGGACCGCTACCGCATGGCGGGCTACGAGTCCTACGTCCCCGCGCCCCGGTACGTGGCGCTCGACCTCGTCGTCGTGCTGTGCGCCCGCCCCGACGCCTTCCGCGCCGACGTCGCCGAGCGGGTGGCAGCGGCGCTGCGGCCCTTCGGGGACCGGCCGGGCGACCGCGGGTTCTTCCACCCCGATCACTTCACCTTCGGCACGCCGCTGGAGCGCAGCGCCCTTGAGGCGGCGGTGCAGGACGTCGTGGGCGTCCTCGGGATCCACGACGTGCGCTACCGGCGCCGGGGCGTGACCGCGGGATACGTGACGATGCCCGAGACCGTGCGCGTCGCGTCCGATCAGGTGGTACGGGTCCACGACGATCCCAACCGTCCGGAGGCCGGGTCCGTCCGCGTCGTCGTGGAGGGGGGCAAGTGAGCACCGACGCCGTCTGCCCGTGCGACGCCTTCGTCCACCCCGCCTTCCCCTGGAACCCGCCGGGCAGCCCGGCACTGCGCTACCGCGTGGGCGACTGGGCCCGCTTTCGGCGGGCCATGCTCTCGGCCCTGCCCGGGGAGAGGCAGCTCGTGCGCTGGCGGCCCACCGGCCACGGCGACCTCGCCCTGCAGGTGGTGGAGTGGTGGGCCTACCTCGCCGACGTGCTCACCTTCTACAACGAGCGCATCGCCAACGAGTCGTACCTGGGCACCGCCACACTCCCGGAGTCGGTACGCCGCCTGGTCGCCGTCCTCGGCTACCGGCCGAGGCCGGGCATCGCCGCCACCGGCACGGTGGCCGCCCTTCTCAGAGGAGCGGGGCCGGTCACGCTGCCGCGGGGCCTGCAGCTCCAGAGCAAGCCCGGCCCGGGCAAGAAGCCGCAGACGTTCGAGGTCGACGCCGCCGTCACCGTGGAGGCGCCCGACGAGACACCCTCCGACCCGCCGCCCACCGGCCTGTTGCTCGCCTCCCCCACGGCGAAGGCGGTGCTGCTGCGCGGCCGGGTGACCGGCATCGAGCCCGGCGAGCGCCTCCTGCTGCTGCCGCGCTCCGGCGCGCTGTCGGGCGCGGCATTGGTGACGGTGGCGTCGCTGGCCCCGCAGCGCTCACCTCGCGGGCGCACCGGCACGCTCGTGACGTTCACTGCGACTCCCTCGGTGCCCGCGGGCGCGAAAGCCGCGGATTACCGCCTGCTGCGCAGCACGCAGTCGGTCCGCCCGTGGCAGTACTCCGCCAATCCCGGGGTGGCGCTGACGGCGACGACGGTCGACCTCGACAGCGTGGCCCGGTTCGTCCTGCCCGGCGACCCTCTCCTGCTCGACACGGCCGGTGCGGGCGGTGCGCTGTCGTCGTCGGTGCTCGTCCGGGCGGCCGCGTGCACCGAGGTGGTCTGGTACGCGAACGCGGCGGCCTCGTCGCCGGGGACGCCGCCGAGCGGCACCGGCGTCATCCCCGTGCCGGTCCCGCACACCAGGGTGGCGTTCATGCCCTCGGTGAGTGCCCTGGCCGGGACGGCACCGGGCCAGGTGACGGTGCGGGCAGGCTGGGCCGACGTCGGCACGCCCATCGCCGCGCCGCCCACCGCCCTGCCGATCGCCGCCTCGGGCGGACAGGTGGCGTCGGCGGACGGCCGGCCGTTCGCCGTCCCCGCAGGCGGTGCGCCCGTGCTCGTCGAGGACGTCGCCGGGTCGGGGGTGCGGGCGCTGGCGGTGACCGGGCCCGCACCGGCGCTGCTCACGCTGATCGATGTGGAGCCCGCCGACACCGGCCCGCTGCAGGCGCCGCTGCGCGTGCTGCGCAATCTCGTTCCCGTCTCGCGTGGCACCACGGTCGGCAGCGAAGTGCTCGGCTCGGGCGACGCCTCCGTGGCCGGCCAGGAGTTCGTCCTTGCCAAGTCGCCCCTCACCTACCTGCCCGAGCCCGACCCCTCCATGGGCGTGGGTTGGACGAGCACGCTGCGCGTGTGGGTCGACGGCGTGGCGTGGACCGAGGTGCCGACCTTCTTCGGGCAGCCGCCCGCCGCTCGGGTCTTCGTCACGCGCGAAGACGAGCAGCAGCGTACTCATGTGGTGTTCGGCGACGGCGTGAACGGCGCCCGCATCCCCACGGGCACCGGCAACGTGGTCGCCGCCTATCGGGTCGGCAGCGGGGCGGAGGCGCCCGCCGCCGGTGCCCTCACCGTCGTGATGACACCGCAGCCGAAGTTGAAGGGCTTCCGCAACCCGGTCGCCGTGGGCGGCGGTGGCGACCCCGATCCCCCGGAGCGCATCGCCCGGAACGCGCCCCGATCGGTTCTCACCTTCGGGCGGGCGGTGTCGAGCGACGACTACGCGGTCGTCGCCGCCGAGGCGCCCGGGGTCGCCCGGGCGCGCAGCTACTGGTCGTGGGACGCGGAGGCCCAGCGCGGCCTCGTGGTCCTCTACGTGGGCGACGACGGCGCCGCCGTCTCCTCGGCCCGGACGGCCGTGGCCGCCGCCGCCGATCCCAACCGCCCGGTCTCCGTCCGGCAGGCCCTCCCCGTTCCGGTGCGGCTCTCGCTCGCCGTGCGGGTCGACCGTGACCGGCAGCCGGCCGCCGTCACGGCGGGCGTGCACGCGGCCTTGGCCGATCCCGACACCGGCCTGCTCGGCACCCGGGGAGTGCGCATCGGCCGCAGCCTCTACACGAGCGAGGTCCACGAGACGTGCTTCGACGTGCCCGGCGTGCTCGCCGTGCACGATCTCCACATCGAGGCCGACCACGGCGCCGGGATGGTGCTGCACACAGGTGCTCGCGTCGATCCCGGCGAAGGCCGCTTCCTGCGGCTGGCCCCGGCCGACCTGCTCGTGACCGCCGAGGAGGGATCGTGATCGGCGACCTCGACCGGTTCGAGGCGGCGTACGCCGACCGGCTGTGGTCGCTGATGCCCGCCGTGTACCGCGCCGACGACGGCGACGGCACCGACGCGCCCGGTCCGTTGCAGGAGCTCGTCACCCGCGTGGCACGACAGGCCGCCGTCGTGCGACGGAGCACCGAGCGGCTCTGGCAGGACCAGTCGATCGAGACGTGCGACGACTGGGTGGTGCCCTATCTCGCCGACCTCCTGGCCACGAACCTGGTGGCGGGCCTCGACGCCCGGGGCCACCGCCTCGACGTGGCGAAGACGATCTCGTACCGCCGTCGCAAGGGGACGCTCGGCGTGCTCGAGGAGCTGGCCCGCGACGTCACGGCGTGGGAGGCGCGCGTCGTCGAGATGTTCCGTCGCCTCGGGCGCACCCGCCACCTGCTCGACCCGCCGATCGGCCGACCGGCCGACACCGACGACCCGCCCGGGCACCGGGCCCTGCAACTGGCGCAGGGCCTCGTGGGGCCCCGCACCGGCACGCCGCTCGGCGGCCTCGCCGACCTCCGTCACGTCTACGGTGCCTCGCGCACCGGCACCGCCTTCGACGAGTTCGCCCATCGCCTCGACGTGCGCGGCGGTCTGGGAGCGCTCGGCTGGTACAACATCCCTCGGCTGGGCGTCTTCCTGTGGCGCCTGCGCAGCTTCCCCGTCGGCGTCGGCATGCCGGTGCCCGTGGCCGGGTGTCCCGGGCACTTCGTGTTCGACCCCACCGGCCGCGAGGTCCCGCTGTTCGCCCGCCCGGCGCGAACCCCGGACATGCTCGCCCGGCGGTGGGCGCCCGCCGAGGAGTGGCAGGTGCCGACACCGATCGGCCGGGCCCTGCTCGACGAGGCGGAGGACCGGCTGTGCCCGCGTTCGATCGACGTCCTCCGCTTCCAGGGCGGCTTCCTCGACTCGCTCGACCTCTCGGCGCGCACGGTGTACCCCGAGCGCGGTCGCTTCAAGGTCGACCCGGCACTCGCTCCCGGGGCTCGCGTGACGTACTGCTACGGCTTCGCCGCCGCCATCGGCGCGGGCCCCTACGACCGGCGCGTGCTCGGCTCACCGGCTGCCGCCGTACCCACACCCGTTCTCGCCGACGTGACAGGCGGCGGCGGCGCCCTGGCGGCCCGCCTGGCCACGCTGGGCGCGAGCGGGACGGTGACGCTGGCCGACTCGCTCACCTACGACGCAGTCGCCGACGTCGGCGCGCCGACAGGGCTCACTGCAGTGCGGGTGGCAGCGGCCAACCGGATCCGACCGGTGCTGCGCCCCGCCGCCGTGCAGCCCTGGGCCTTCACGGGCGCGGCGGGCAGCTCTCTCGTGCTCGAGGGCCTGCTGCTCAGTGGGCGTGACGTGGTGCTGCGGGGCCGGTTCGACCGGGTCGTGGTCGACTGCTGCACGCTCGATCCCGGCGCTTCGGGCGCCGACGAGACGCCGCCCGCCGTGTTCGCCACCGCCTCGGACGGACGGGCGCTGCGCCCCTCGCGTGTCTGGGTGGAGGCCACCGTCCGCAGGATGGAGGTGCGCCGTTCGATCGTCGGCGCCGTGCGCACGCGGGGCGACGGCAGCATCGCTCACCTCAGCGTGTCCGACAGCATCCTGCAGTCCGTGCGCACGTCCGGCTACGGCGCCGTCTCCGCCGAGGAGCTCAAGGACCCCGGGCGCCTGGCCGCCCGCATCCGCGACGGCCACGATCCGCTCTCCGCGTGGTTGCACGGGCAACTGGCAGCAGCCGAGACCGCCGAGGTCGACGGGTACGGGGGCGGGCCGGTGCCTGCATCGTTGGGCGACGCCTTGGCCACCGGCCTCACGTCCGTGATCGCGGGCCCGTCGGTCTACGACGCGACCCGCTTCGCGCTGGTGGCCGTCCCGCCCCCGCTGCTCGCGCTCGTGGCGGCCACACCGACGGGCGCGGCGCCGCAACGGCTCAACCGCCTGTTGCTCGAGGCCGCCTATCCGCTCGAGCTCGCCGACGTGGCGCTGGGCACGAGCGACGGCGAGGTCGAGCTCGACCGCTGCACCGTGCTCGGGCAGGCGTACGTCCACCGCTTGGAGGCGTCCGAGTGCATCCTCGACGACGTCACCGTGGTCGAGGACGTGCAGCGCGGGTGCGTGCGCTTCAGTGCCTGGGCGACCGGGAGCCGGTTGCCCCGTCCGTATCGGAGCGTGGAGATCGACGCCGGGGCCGCACTGTTCACCAGCACGAGCTACGGCAACCCCGGGTACGCGCAGCTGCGCTCCGATGTCGATGCCTTCGTCCGCTTCGGCGGGCCGGACGCCACGATCGCCGAAGGCGGCCCCCGCGGGTCGGAGATGGGCGCGTTCGCACGCGAGGCAGGGGCGGTGCGACGGCGGGGCCTCGGCATCAAGTACGGCGAGTACATGCCGCTCGGACTGGCGCCGGTGCCGATCGATGTCACGTGAGGGGAGGCCCTGATGGGCAGTGACAGAGCGAGGAACAGCTACGACCCGGCTCGGCGATGGCGGAAGGTCGTCGCCCAGCAGGGCCGCGTGACCGTGGAGGCGGACGACAACGAGGCCTGGACGATCGCCAACGAGGAGCGCCGTGAGGAGACGCTCGACGTGGTCGGGCCCACAGGCACGCCCGACGACGGCTACCGAGTCGACCCCGACGGCTCGCCCGCGGGCCTCTCGGTGGGACCGGGCACGTTCTACGTCGGCGGCCTCCGCCATGTCACCGAGGGGATCGTCTACGGCGACCAAGAGGAGTGGCTCGACCGCTCCGACGACCCCGACTGGACGGAGCCCGACGGGCGCGGTGTCCACGGCAACGCGCTCGTGTGGTGGTGGGGACGCGAGCACGAAGTCGGGGCCACAGAGGACCCCACGCTGCGCGAGGTGGCACTGGGCGGGCCCGACACCAGCCAGCGCGAGCGCGTGGTGCAGCGCGTGAAGCTGTTCGCCACCGAGGCCGACGACTGCAGCACCGCGCTCGACAAGCTTGCCGACGCCTGGGCCGAGCAGGGCCTCTGGTTCGACCCGGACGGCATGCGACTGCGGTCCGACGCCACGCTGGCCGTCGACTTCACCGGCCCCGCCACCGCCCCCGACCCGTGCGAACCGGAGGCGGTGGGCGGCTACCTGGGCGCCGACAACCAGCTCGTCCGCGTGCAGGTGTCGTCGTGGGACGCCGCCACCGGGACGGGCACGCTGCTGTGGGGTGTCGACAACGCATCGTTCCTCTATCGGGTCGACGTCGTCGACGCGCAGACCCTGCGTCTGCGGTCACGGCCGGTCGACGACTTCCACCAGCCGCAGCCCGGCCAGGCGGTCGAGGTGCTCCGCTGCGCCGCCCGTCTCGGCGCCGACGAGTACGTGGCGTCGGCCACCGGGGAACCCTTCACGCTCACGAGCGCGTACGCCCCCGACACGCAGCGGATCGCGCTGCCCGGCCCGGTATCGGCGGCCACGGCCGACCCCAATCTCACGCCCGCGGCGTTCCTGCGGGTGTGGGAGGAGCACCTGCCGTTCACCCCCGGCACCGCGGTTGCCTTGGGCACCACCGGCCTCGAGGTCACCTTGAAGACCGGCGGCGTCGCCTTCCACCCGGGCGACCATTGGCTGCTGGCCGTGCGTCCCGCCACACCCACGCAGGTGTACCCGGCCCGCTTCCTCGACGGTCCGCAGTCGCCGGACGGGCCGCGTCTGTGGGCGGCGCCGCTGGCCGTCGTGCAGTGGGGCGACGAGAAGGGGACCGTGCTCGACGACTGCCGCGACCCCTTCGACAACCTGGTCGACCTGACCCGTCGGCGGGGGGGCGGCTGCTGCGAGGTGATGCTGCGACCGGAGGACGTGCAGTCGACGGCCGACCTGCGCGCCGCCGTCGACAAGGCGAACGGCGGGTCCGTCTGCCTCCGACCGGGGGTCTACGAGCTCGACGAGCCGCTGCGACTGGGGCCGGGCGACGAGGGGCTGGAGCTGGCCGGCTGCCACGGCGACGTCGTCTTCCGCGTGGCCGAGGGGTCGCAACAGGCGTTCGAGCACGGCATGGTGCTCGTCTTCGCCCACCGGGTGTCGATCAAGGGCATCCGCTTCGCCATCCCCGCCGCTCCTGCCAAGATGCTGCAGCGGGCGGCGGCGAAGATGCTGGGCACCGATTCCCTTCCCGGTGTCGTCGCCGAGCACCTCCGCGACCTCGTCGAAACCGTGCACACCGCCATCGCCGTGCGCGCCGTGCACGCGCACTGGTTGCGGGTCGAGGCCTGCCGATTCGACTTCCCCGAGACCGAGGGCGAGCGGCTCTACGGGGCGGCCGTTCACGCAAGCGGAGCGTGCCGGTGGCTGCGGATCGTCGACAACCTCGTGGTCGGCGAAGGTCACATCGGCCCTCGTCCGGCGGGGGCGGCGCAGCGGCGCATGCTCTACGGCCTGCTGTCCGTCGCCGGGGCCGCCGGGAACCCGGACGACGAGTACGGCGGCGGTGGGCCTCCGCTCCTCGACGAAGCC
>DATAAM010000142.1:0-5933 GCA_036260075.1 Acidimicrobiales bacterium | reverse complement strand
CTGCCGCGAGTAGGCGAAGTGCTCGCACAAGTGGTCGGCCACCTCGACGCCGGCGGTTCGCAGCGCGTCCTTCAGCAGCTCGGTGACGAGGGGGACGCAACCGCCGCACCCGGTGCCCGCCCGCGTGGCCTCCTTCACCTGTCCGGTCTCGGTGAGGCCGCCCTCGGCGACGGCCGCGCACACGGCGCCCTTGCTCACGTTGTTGCAGGAGCAGATGGTGGCGGACTCGGCCAGGGCGGCGACGCCGGTGGCGCCCGCCCCTGCACGGCGGTTGGGAAAGAGGAGCTCGGCCGGATGGTCGGGCGTGGGCATGTCGCCGCGCGCCATCTGGAGCAGCGACTGGTAGGCGGTGGCGTCGCCCACGAGGATGCCGCCCAGCACGCGGGTGCCGCCGTCGCCCACGACCAGTCGCTTGTAGACGCGGGACACCGGATCGGCGAAGGTGACCGACTCGGAGCCCAGCGTGGTGCCGAAGGCGTCGCCGAAGCAGGCCACGTCGACGCCCATGAGCTTGAGCTTGGCGGACATGTCGGCGCCGGTGAACTCGGCCGTGCCCCCGAGCAGCCGATCGGCGACGACGGCTGCCATCCGATAGCCGGGCGAGACCAGGCCCCACACCTTCCCGGCCGCCAGCGCGCACTCGCCCACGGCGTAGATGCGCGGGTCGGACGTGCGGCAGGCGTCGTCGACCACGATGCCGCCCCGTTCGCCCACCTCCAGCCCACAGGCGCGGGCCAGCTCGTCGCGGGGCCGGATCCCTGCGGAGAACACGACCATGTCGACCGTGAGGTCGTCGCCCTCGGAGAAGCGCATGGTCGCCACCCGCCCGTCGGGGCCGGCCGCGATCTCGGTCGTCTGCATCGACGTGTGGACGATCACGCCCAGGTCCTCGATGCGCCGGCGCAGCACCTCGCCACCGCCGTCGTCGACCTGCATGGGCATGAGGCGGGGGGCGAACTCGACCACGTGCGTCTCCAGGCCGAGCTGCCGGAGGGCGTTGGCCGCCTCCAGACCGAGGAGGCCGCCGCCGACCACGGCGCCGACGCGGCAGAGCCCGCCCCACTCCCGGATGGCCTCGACGTCGTCGAGCGTGCGGTAGACGAAGCAGCCCGGCAGGTCGGTGCCCGGCACGGGCGGCACGAAGGGCGACGAGCCGGTGGCGAGCACCAGCGCGTCGTACGGCACGGTGTCGCCCCGCGCCGAGACCACCACGCTGCGCTCTCGGTCGACGGTGACGACGGCGTCGCCGACCCGCACGTCGAGGCCGACGGCGTCGAAGAACCCGGGAGCCACGAGCGAGAGCTCCTCGGGCGTGCTGCCGGCGAAGAACGTGCTCAGGCCCACGCGGTCGTAGGCGAGCCTGCGCTCCTCGCAGAACACGACGATGTCCCACTCGGCGGTGGCGCCCCGTTCGACGAGGAGCTCCACGAGGCGATGCCCGACCATGCCGTGGCCCGCCACCACCAGGGTTCGGCGATCGGAGCTCATACCGCGACCTCCAGGTCCCACGCCCGACGCCAGTCGCGTTGGCGCCAGGCGACGAGCGCACCGGTGAGCGCCGCCACCACCGCGAACCCGAGGAAGCCGAGGCCGAACGTGCCCGTCCGCTGGACGAGTGCCCCGAAGCCGAACGGCAGCAGGAAGCCGCCCAGGCCGCCGGCGGCGCCCACGAGGCCCGTCATGGCGCCGATGCGCGTCGGGAAGCGCTGCGGGACGAGCTGGAACACGGCGCCGTTGCCGATGCCCAGGGCGCCGAGGGTGATGAAGAGCAAGCCGACCGTGGTGCCCAGCGACGGCAGCACGGCCAGGATGGCGGTGAGCAAGGCGACCAGCCCGAGCACGGCGGTGAGGACCCGCGTGCCACCGAGGCGGTCGGCCAGCGCGCCGCCCAGCGGACGGAGGAACGACCCGGCCGCGGTGCAGAGCGCGGCGTAGCCCGCGGCGGAGACCTTGGCGAGCGAGAAGCGGTCGACGAAGAAGATCGGCAGGTAGCCCGCCAGCCCCACGAAGCCGCCGAAGGTCGCCATGTAGAAGGCGCACAGCCATCGGGCGTCGGCCTCGTCGAGCAGCGAGAGGATGCCCCCGGGGGTGCCGGCGGGCCGGGGCGGCTCCTGGGCCAGGAGCGCGAAGGCCAGCCACGCCAGGATCACGGGGACGGCGGCCAGGCCGAACACCGCGTGCCAACCGACGTGCTCGGCCAGCCGGGGGGCAGCCAAGGCGGCCACGATCGTGCCCGAGTTGCCCGCGCCCGCGATCCCGAGGGCCAGTCCTTGGTGCTCCGGCGGGTACCAGCGGCTCACCAGCGGCAGGGCCACGGCGAAGCTGGCGCCCGCGACGCCCAGCAGCACGCCGATGCCGAGGACCTGCACATAGGTGCCGCCTCCGAGCCATCCCCACAGGAGGGGCAGCAGGACCAGGGCCATGGAGACCAGGCCGGTGCGCTTGATGCCGACGCGGTCCGACAGCGTGCCCAGGAGGAGACGGAAGACCGAGCCACCGAGCGGCGGCACGGCCACCATCAATCCCTTCTGCGCAGGCGTCAATCCGAGGTCGGACGCCACGTAGGCGCCGAGAGCGCCGAGCAGGACCCAGACCATGAAGGACACGTCGAAGTGCACCAGCGCTGCTACGAGGCTGGGCACGTGGCCGCTGTCCCTGAACCCCTTGGCTGCCATGGGGGCACTGCACCAGATGGGTGTGTGTCGCCGGTTTCCCTCCGGTCAACTCCGTGCGACAGTCGGCGCACGAGTGGGCAGCGGAGGAGTGAGCAACTCTTCACGGCCCGTGACTGCTGCGGAAACGGGCCGGTAACACGGCATCCGTACCGTCGATGCGTGGGCATCCGTCCGCTCGAGGGACTCACCGTCGCCGTCACCGCCGACCGTCGGGCGGACGAGCAGGCCCGACTGCTCGCCCAGCGAGGAGCACGGGTGCTGCTCGGCCCCACCATTCGGACGCTCCCTCTGACCGGCGACGAACGCATCCGGCAGGTGACGGAGGAGCTCGTCCGGAAGCCTCCCGACGTGCTCGTCGCCAACACCGGCGTCGGCATGCGCGGCTGGCTGGCGATGGCCGAGAGCTGGGGCCCGACCGAGGACCTGCTGGAGGCGCTGTCGTCGGCGCGCATCCTCTCGCGCGGCCCCAAGGCCTCCGGCGTCCTCGCCACCGTCGGACTGCACGTCGACTGGCAGGCACCCTCGGCGCGCATGGACGAGGTCGTCTCCCGCCTCGTCGACGAGGGCGCAGCCGGCCGTCGGGTCGCCCTGCAGCTCGACGGGGGCGACGAGGACGGAAGCACGACCGAGCGGCTCCGGGCCGCGGGCGCCGACGTGGTGCCCGTGCCCGTCTATCGCTGGACGCTGCCCGACGACCTCGGCCCGGCCCTCCGAGTCGTCGAGGCCGCCCGCAGTGGGCGCGTCGACGCCGTCACGTTCACGGCGGCACCGGCGCTGCACAACCTGTTCGCCGTGGCAGAGCAGACAGGCGCGGCCGACGAGCTGCGGGATGCGTTCAACGGGTCGGTGCTGGCCATGTGCGTGGGCCCCGTGTGCGTCGAGGCCGCAGTCGAGCGTGGGGTGATCAAAGCGGAACAGCCCCCTCACGCGCGGCTCGGGTCGATGGTCCAGCGCCTGACGGACCTGCTGGGAACGCGGCGGCACGTGGTGCGAGTGGGCACGCTCGAGGTGATCGTCCAGGGGTCCATGATCGCGGTGGAGGGCGAGCGGGTCCTCCTGTCCGAGCGCGAGCGCCTCGTGTTCGAGACGCTGGCCGACCGCCACGGTGCGGTGGTGCCCAAGCGGGCGTTGCTGGCGGCGGTGTGGAGCGGCCACGCGAACGCGCACGCGCTCGAAGTCACGGTGGCCCGGTTGCGGAAGCGCCTGGAGCCCACCGGGCTGGGCGTGGAGACGGTCGTCCGTCGGGGATACCGGCTCGTTGCCCTGCGGTAGCCGTGCGAAGCTGGCTCGGTGGACGGCCACGTCGACGTGCGGCCGCTCGACCGGTGGCGGTGCCGGGGCTGCGGACAGCTCTTGACGTTCGACGAGCGCGGCCGTGTCCCGCAGGAGCAGTTGGACGCGTGCGAGGGCCGGTGCGACTGGGTGCTGGTGACACGGGGCGGGGGCGGCTCGTAGCCTGCGCGGTGTGAGCGAGGCCCAGCCGGAGGAGCAGGAGGACCAAGAGGAGGAGCGGCCGAAGCCCAGTCGGCGGGTGCTCTACCTGCTGCTGGCGCCGATCATCGCGCTCACGGTTGCGGGCACAATCGGCGACTGGTTCGCGGCGGCGATCATCAACGAGCACCCGCTGCTCCAGATGTTCATCAACCCCCGGAGCCGGTACCTGGCACTGGCATCGAACCAGATCGACACGGTGCCGTTCTACGTCGTCGGCTTCCTCCGACTGGTGCTGACCGACCCGCTCTTCTACCTGCTGGGCTGGTTCTACGGCGACAACGCGCTGCGGTGGATCGAGAAGCGGCTCGGCGAGGACGGCTCGCTCGTGCGGTCGTTCGAGCGGTTCTTCTCGAAGGCGGCCTACCCGATCGTGTTGCTGGCGCCCAACGGCTACATCTGCGCCATGGCGGGCATGACAGGCATGCGCCCGCCGGTGTTCATGGTCCTCAACGTGGTCGGCACCATCGGGCGCCTGATCGTGATCCGCCAGACGGCAGCCGCCTTCGAGTCGCCGTTGCAGTCGGTGCTCGACTTCATCCAGCGGTACCAGTGGTGGATCGTCGGGTTCTCGATCGCGCTCGGCGTGTGGCAGCTCACCGGCCGCTGGCGGCGCGGCGACCGCGAGATCGAGCCGTTGTCCGAGATGGCCGACGAGCTGGAAGGCGACGAGTCCGAACCCGCCGGTTGAGGGTCGCGTGGCGATGCCCGCGACCAGACGGCCGACGCGACGTGCACCGCGCCACCTGAGCGCGGGCACACAGCCGCCCCGCGGGTCGCTCAGGGCTCGTACACGGGCGGGGGGGCGCAGTTGCAGGGGTACAGCGTGTGCAGGCCGAGAAGGTCGCCGCGCCCCAGCGTGACCCGTTGCCGGGACCCGGGACCCTGCCCCCATGTGTACATCGTGAGCTGTCGAGCGTCCTCGGTGCGAAGGTCGTCGAGGCCGACGACGTGGCCGACCTCGTGCACGAGCATGTCGAGCACCTCGACCTTGCCGCTGCCGGAGTTGGCGCACCCGCCCTCCCGGCGCCAATCGCACGTCGTGTACGTGAGGCTGTCCGTGGTGTCGGCAGCGGTTCGGATGATGTCGGCTTCGATGATGAACCCGTCCGCATCGCGGTTGACGACAACCGACGACCCGTACGAGAAGTCGCTGAACCCGTCTTTCTGTCGGGGCTCGCGATCGGTGAAGCCCTCGAACCGGAAGTCGAGACGCGGGTTCGCCGCCTCCCAGACCGCTGTGGCCTCCTGGATGGCGTCGTGCACGTGCTGGGGAGGCAGGCGGCTGCCCGTCGGCGGTGTCGGGTTCACGTGGAAGCGGATGACCGCCACGCCGTCGGGGCCGGTACGCCAACCTTTTCCCACGTTGTCCATGAAGGCATGCCGGGCGCACGTCTTCGAGCTGGGGCAGGCGGAGGCGGGCGCCGAGGTGGTGGTCGTCGCCGACGTGGTCGACGTGGTCGTCGCCGGTGACGGGTCGACCGCCTTCGACGCCGCCGCAGCGGCGTGCGGGCGCGCCGACGTCGGCGGCGAGCTCGGCCCGTCACCCCCCGACGGCCGCGCCCGTGCTTCGCCTGCGGCAGGCGGTGGCGCGGCGGTGGCGATCGTGGCCGTCGTGACAGAGGTCGGCTCGGGTGACGGAGCGCGGGCGGGCGCCTGCGCCTTCCCGGTGGGCCCCTGCGAGCACGCGCTCGCCACGACCGCGGCGAGCACGATCAGGACGGCGCGGGGCGGCGCTCCGGCGTGCGCGCGTCGCACGACGCGCGC
>DATAAM010000141.1:0-1803 GCA_036260075.1 Acidimicrobiales bacterium | reverse complement strand
ACGCCCGTCGCCACCGGCCCCAGCCCCCTCACACGGTGCCGACGAGCGACCGCGCAGGCGCGCTCGGTCACTCGCATGCCCAGTACATCGGCCCGTCGCGACCCCGGCCTTGAACGCGTCCCGGAACCGGGGCGAAAGGGATGTCAGGCGCGAAAGCCCTGCATGCCGGGCCACGCCTCGCCCCGGGTGGTGCGCCAGTCGTACAGGCTGCCCCCGAGGCTGCCGGTGTCGACGGCCGCCCGTCGGTAGGCCTCCACGTCGGCGGCCGACGTGCCCGCCCCGAGCCCCCCGATGGGGTGGACCGGCACCACCGCGTTGAGGTTGGCGCGCAGGCGGTCGACGTTCTCCCGCGTGTAGCGGTAGGCGTCGCGGTAGCCCGAGTCGGCCTTGCGGTTGGTCCAGTAGCCCATCGTGAGCCACACGTCGTAGTGGGGGGCGAGCTGCTGGTAGGGGAAGCCCGGCCAATAGCTCGGGTTCACGACCTCGAGCACCACCGGGGGCAGCACGATGGCGCCGATGGTGCGACCGGGCAGGGCCTGGCGCAGCGCGGCGCTGAGCTGCACCAGCCGCCGGTTGCGCTCGGCCACGTCGGCCACCTCGCGCGACTCGATGTCGACGGCCACCCCGTCGACGTGGGGCAGCGCGGCGATGGCCACCAGTCGCTGGAGGTCGCGGGCGGGATCGGTGAGCGTGGGCAGGTACCACACCACCAGTCGGATCCCCCGCTGCTCGGCCCGTTCGAGGATGGGCACGAGGAGGTCGCCGTCGGTCACGTCGGTGGGGCTGTCCCACTTCGAGGCTTGCAGGTAGAGCGTCTGCACCCCGAGGTCGGCCATGCGGTCCACGTCGGCCGGGCCCACGGCGGGCTTGCCGCCCGTGTAGCTGTTGGTCCAGTCGTAGACGTCGACCCAGGTGCCGAGGCCGCGGTAGGGCTCCAGCGAGGTGGGCACGGCGGGCGGCTGGAGGCGGGCCGGCGCCGCGGCGGCGGCCACCGGCGCGGAGCGGGTGGTGGGCGGGGGCGGAGGCGCCGTCGTGGTGGTGGTCGGCAGTGCCGTGGTGGTCGTGGTGGTGGTGCTCGACGTCGTGGTCGTCAGATCGGGCGGGGCCAGGGCGGCGAGGTCGGTGCCCAGCGGCCCGGGCTCGGCCGCCGTGGACGGGCCGGGAGCCCGCACGTCGGCCAAGGCGACGACGGCCGCCACCAGGAGGAGGACCACCGCGCCGACCAGGGCGCGCACCAGGCTCACCGAGCTTCCGCCGCCCCCGGGCATCCGTGCCACGACCCCCGCCGGGGCTACTCCTCGTCCTCGACGGGCTCGTCGTCTTCGCCCGCCAGGCACCACGAGGCGTGCTCGGCGCCCGGGGCCGCGTTGCACTCCGGACACGGTTCCGCGTCGGCCGACGGCCGCTCACCCAGGCTCACTTGCTTCAGCGCACGCGCTTCTTCGAAGCGGCGATGCCGACCCTTCTTCACGAGCAGCTCCCCGGGTTGTCGGGACCGGTCAGGAGGAGCCTTAGTGTAGTGGCGCATGGGCGACCAATTCGACGTGGACGCCATGATCCAGCGCTTCCGCGAGCGGGCACATGCCGTCAAGCAGCGCGGCGTGCCCCCCATCGAAGGGCCGGAACGAAAACGCTTCATCGAGCAGGCCCGCCTCGACTACATGGACTTCGCCGTGCTGGGCGACGCCGAGGGCTCGCTCGAAGACGGCATCCTCACCCTGCGGGTGGACCTGCGCCCGAAGCCCGACTGACCGAGCCGCTTCCCGATTCTGGTGGGGGATCCGGGCGCCAGGGCGCCCGGAT
>DATAAM010000140.1:0-15808 GCA_036260075.1 Acidimicrobiales bacterium | reverse complement strand
AAGACCGGCATGGTGATCAGGCCTGCCTTGTCGACCCGGGGATCCTGGTCGGCCGGCGTGTCCAGCACGTCGTCGTCGACGATCGCCCGGTCGTCGAACCATGTCTTCGTCGAGTCCGCCACGGTGTCGTTGAGGTACTCGGCTCGGAGCAGCTCGTTGACGTTCGTTGCCACCGACGCGTCGGTGCGGCCCATGTGCCCGACGTGCATGTCGGCGGCGTAGGGCCACAGGCCTTGGTCGACCTTCCGGAACGTGGGTGTGACGGCGCCGTCACTGCTCAGGTCCTTCAGGTTGCGCACGGCGAGCTCTTCGTATCCGACGGCCACGACACCCATGACTCGCTGGTTGAACTGCGGGTTGGCGCTCAGCGGGACGGCCATGTGCAGCGCCCGACGGGAGTCCGCGCCGGCGCCCAGGATGCCCACCTTCGACCCGTCGATGCACGGGCTGGCGCAGTTGGGGTCGGTGTAGCTCGCCACTGCCCACTCGATCAGGTCGTGGACGTCCTGCTTGTCCAGCGGGCCCGCGATGTCCCAGCCGGTGTTCTCCGGCACGCCGGGGCTCTTCTCGATGGCATCCTTCGCGTCCTCGAGCGCGTCGCACCCGCTCGTTGTCGACGTCGACGGGTTGACCCCGGCGTTGTAGGGGGCCGGGTACCCGCGGGCGTTGAAGGAGAGGACGGCGAAGCCGTCGGCCGCGAGCTGCTTTCGGGTGTACCAACTGGGCCGGGTCACGACCCCTGTGGAGTTGATGGTCTCGTTGACGTTCGCGCACCGGTTCTTGAGGTCGCCGGCCATGTAGACGACGAGAGGCCACCCGCCGGCAGGCTTCGACGCCGATGTGCTGGGCCGGAGCACGCGGACCTTCATCGTTGTGCCGTTGATGGTTGCCGTCCGGTCGGCGGCAGCGTCGTCCGCGATGCTGGTGAAGCCGGCGTGGGCTGCCGTCGGGGTCGGCGAGACCACCGGCGGGACAGCCAGGGCCGCCAGCGCGAGGACCAGGCAGCCGGAGAGACGTCGGATGTGCATCTTCCTGCCTTTCACTGCACGTAGGTCAACGTGACCTTCGAGGGACGGTCGGCGTTGTGGTGGAGGGTGTAGGTGGCGGGCAGCGGCTCCGGGGCGAACGCGCTTGCCAGCTTGGATGCGACCTTGATGCGCAGCTTCTGCCCGGCTGCCACAGTCCAGGCGGATCCGCCCGGGCGGAACACGAACCGGTACGGCGTGTCCACCGCGCCGTCCCGCTTCACCGGCACGATCTGCGCGTTGCCCTGCCAGATGCGTGTCTCGACCTCTGTGGTCGTGCCTGTCACCAGGAAGAGGTCGACGTACACCTGGAGCCTGGTCGTGGTGGAGCTGACGTGGAGGTCGGCTTCCACCCGCCCGAGCTTCTTGTCCTGCGAGAAGGCAGGCCAGGTGAACGACTGGACCTCGGTGGAGCCGTACCTCACGCCGTAACAGGTGCTGAGGTTGAGCGGGTAGTTGGACTCGTGCTCGTTTTCGAACGTGCTGCAACCGGTGCCGCGGACGGGCGGTGCTCCCGGCGCGCTGCATCCGGTGCCGCTCTCCGGCGTCGTCGCCAGTGTGCCGTCGTTGCGGAAGTAACGGGTCTCGGTGGTCGTCGTCGCGGGCCAACTCGACGACGATTCCTCCTGCCACCCGTCGACGTACCACGGGTTGTTCGTCGAGCTCACCCACTTGGGCGGGACCGTGTAGATCACGCACGGTCCCGCCTGCGCGCAGTTGGTGCTGCCGGGCGGGCGCACGTAGGTCGTGGTGTCGTTCTTCACATGGCGGTCGAGGAAGCGACGCAACGTGTCGCGCATGCGAGTTGCGTTCGTCGTCTGGTGGCAGGGGTCGTCCTTGTGGCTGCACGACCCGAGGTAGAGGTACTTGTCGGTGCGCGGGATCTTGTTCCACGCCTCCACGTGCGGCTCGGTCCACACGCCGCCGAGCCCGTCGAGGAAGCCGTGCATGACCAGGATCGGCACGTTGATGTCCGCCGCCTTGTCGATCGTCGCGTCGTCGTTGAGGAGCATGCGGGCGTTCCAGTAGTCGGAGGCTGTCTGCGACGGCGTCTCGTTGACGAACCGGGCCCGCTCGCCCTCGAGGGCCAGCGGCACCGCTGTCTTCTCGAGGTGGCCCATCCAGCCGGGGTGACTCCACGTCATGGGGATGGCCGAGACCGCCCGCGGGCGGAACACCGGACTTGTCGCGTTCCCGTCGTTGCTGAGGTTCTTCACGTTGTCGAACGTGAAGCCGGCCGCCTGCGGCGCGACAGCTTTGATCCGGGAGTCCCACTCGGAGTTGGCGGCGGGGCCCACGCCCATCATCCACGAGCGCATCCCGCCGTACGAGTGGCCGGTGACGGCCACGTTCTCTGTGTCGGCGCAGTTTGTCGGCGGAGTGGTCGAGCAGCCGGAGCCGGCAGGTGCGTACTTGTCGCGCACCCAGTTGATGACGCCCCTGATGTCGCGCATGTCCTGTGGCCCGGCGAAGTCGTTGCCGTTGTCGTCCAGCGCGTCCGCTGCGTCGGTGGCCGGGTCGCAGCCGGAACCGCCCAGCCCGTAGCCGGCAGGCATCCCTCTCCCGTTGAAGCTCACGACGACGTAGCCCCACGAGGCGATTGCGGAGCGGCTGGCGAACGAGAAGCTCTCGCAGCGGGTGCCACCCCACCCGTGCAGGTAGACCACCACCGGCCACCCCGCCGCGGGCTTGGTGGGGCAGCCGTCGACACCCGGGTTGCTCGGGCGGATCACCCGGATGCGTGTGTTCTCCCCGTCGCTCCAGGCCGTCGGGTTCGTCGGGTAGAAGTCGGCGGTGGCGTCGTCGGCCGTCGTCGCGCATGTGTACGTCAACGCCGACACGGGGGCGGGCCGGAGCGTGACCGGGGCGAGAAGCGATGCCATCAGCGCGAGGGCCAGGCAACGGGCGGAACTTCGAAGACGCACCGGACGTCTCCTTTCGCTGTGAGTCGGAGCTCTGTAGGGGTTGTCGCTTGACTGCTGTTCGTCAGCCTCCTGACGACCCGCCGTTGCGGCTCGGCATCGCCTGCCGGGCACCTTCGAGGAACACGGAACGGAGGAGGTCGGGCCGGGAGAGGAGGTCGGCGGCGCGGCCGTCGAAGCGGATCTCGCCCTTCTCCATGAAGTAGGCGTGCTCGACCACCGAGAGGGCCACGTTGACGGACTGCTCCACGAGCACCACGGCGGTACCGGCGGCGTTGATGCGCCTCACCATCTCGAGCAGCTCTCCCACGACCTTGGGCGCCAGGCCGAGCGACAGCTCGTCCACCAAGAGCAGGCGAGGCCGAAGGATGAACGCGGTCGCCAGGCCGAGCATCTGCTGTTCGCCGCCGGAGAGGGTGGAGGCGAGCTGGTTGCGCCGCTCGGCCAGCCGGGGGAAGGCGTCGAAGGCGGCGTCGATGCCCGTCTCCACTGCCCGGCGGTCGCGGCCGTGGCTGTACGCCAGCACGCGCAGGTTTTCGACCACGGTCATGGGCCCGAAGACCGCACGGCCGCCGGGGATCTGCGTGATCCCGAACCGGAGTCGGCGCTCGGCGTCGACGTAGGTGACGTCCACGCCCCGGAACCGGATCGAACCCCGTGACGGGAGGCCCAGGCCCGACACCACGCGCAGCAAGGTGGACTTGCCGGCGCCGTTGGTGCCGAGGAGCGCGACGATCTCGCCGTCGTCGACCGTGAAGTTCACGTCGAACAGCACTTGGAGCTGCCCGTAGGAGAAGTCGATGTTGCGGCACGCCAGCATCGGCAGCCGCTCGCCCCGCCCGCGCAGGATGCGGATCTCCTCCTCCTCGACGATGTCGTCGACCATGCGGTCCAGGTCGCGGTCGACGGTGCGCGCCGCCGTTCGCAGCACGAGCCCGGCGATCACCCCGGGCACGGCGAGGGAGACGATGGCGCCCGCCGTGCCGAACCGCCGGTCGATCCCGCCCAGCAGCATCAGCCCACCGCCGCCGCCGACGGCCGCCAACGCGATGCCGCTGAGGGCGGCCATGTGCGGCCGCATCTGGGAGGGGATGATCGAGAAGACCGCCATGTTGAGGGCGGGGAGCATGAGCGCCACCAGCGCCGCGAACGCACCGAAGAGAAAGAAGGTGCCGAGGAAGATCGGCGAGACGATGGCCAGCGTCAGCGCCACCACGGCCGCGCCCAGCACGGCGCCGGTGGCCTGCACCAGCCGGGCCGGGTCGCGGCGGAACAGCTCCTCGCCCCGCCGGCCGAAGGCGGCGAGCGCGGCCATGGCGAGGAGGGGCATGGCCGCGAAGAACAGCGCCCGGGCTCCCGGCCCCAGGCCCCACCGTTCCTGGAGGAAGAACGCCTGGTACGTCGTGAACGGGACGAGCAGCATCCCGAGCACCGCGAAGGCCAGGAGCACGCGTCGGATCGTCGGGATGAGCAACAGCCGTTGGGCGATCTCGAAGAACCCGAGCTCGACGTCGTCCGCCGACAGGCTCTCCCGCTCGCCGGCTTCGCGTCGCACGGCCTCCCGCACGCGGTCGGTGTCCCACCTCCCGAAGCCGGGGTCGCGGAGACGGACCGCAGCGGCGGCGGCGAGCAGGCACAGGACGCCGAGCACCACGAAGACGCCGCGCCACGTCAGGCCCAGCACGGCGGTGCAGAGCCCGACGGCGACGGGGCCGAGCACGTTGCCGACGGCGTCGGCGCCCCGGTAGAAGGACAGCCCGCGCACCCGCACCTCGGGCGGGTAGCTGTCGACCAGCAGCGGTTGGTGCACGGCGCGCACCGACCCGGTGGTGGCGCCGTCGAGCACCATCAGGAGGAGCAGCCCCCAGATGCCCACCACGAAGCCCGTGAAGAACGTCAGCACGCTCCAGGCGAACGCGGTCGTGATGCTCACGGCCGCCCGCCGGGGCCGCTTCTGCACGAAGGCGGCCATCGGCAGCAGGGCCAGCATGATGGCGAGGGTCTTGAGCACGAGCGCGGCAGCCAGCGCCGACTTCGACAGGCCAAGCCCGGCGGCCAGCTCGGGCCCCAGGACGGTGAGGGCATAGCCCTGGAACTCGTCGACCATGACCAGGAGGCCGAGCGCCACCAGCGGGTACCAGCCCACGCCCGATCGACGGATGCTCTCCCGCAAGGGCGGTGCGTCCTCGGTGCCCGTGACGCCCAGCGCCCCCCGAGCCGTCTGTCGCAGGCGCTCCCGCGTGCTCTCGACGTCCTCGAGGACGTCGCCGGCGCGCCGGCGACGGCGACGGCGGGTGGCAACGGGCGCGGTCATCAGTCCTCCCGATCCACGACGAACTCGGTGACGAACGCGGCTTCGCCGACCCGCCGGTTCTCAGCGTCGAGGAGCACGACCACGGCTTCGTGACGGTCCTTCGAGCGGTTGTTCTTCCGGCGGTCCGGGAGCAGCTCCACGTGCAGCCTCGGCTCGTCGGTCACGTGGATGCCGCGCTCGTTCAGCCATGTCGTCGTGGGGCACTCGGGCTCGGTGCGGCACGGGTCGTCCTCGGGCACGAGGGACAACAGGTCCTTCCCCGGCCGCATGGCCCGGGTGTCGAAGAAGACGGCGAAGCGACCGTCG
Organism: Acidimicrobiales bacterium; assembly: GCA_036260075.1. Taxonomy (GTDB): domain Bacteria; phylum Actinomycetota; class Acidimicrobiia; order Acidimicrobiales; family JAHWLA01; genus DATAAM01. The sequence continues at coordinate 10,241 of DATAAM010000140.1, read as the reverse complement.
AAGTCGCGCACGGACCACGTCAGGTCGAACGGCAGCTTCACCGTGTCCCCGGGCCGAGGCCGCAGGTCCTGCACCCGCTCGTCCTGCACGAACGACAGGCCGCTCGCCGCACAGCCCGACATCGCCAGGGCCAGCACGGCGGCCAGCGCCGCCGGCCGCCTCATCGACCTGCTCCGACGAGGGCCCGATGGCTGCCGCACAGGCCGTCGGGGCCGGGCTTCCTGCTGCACTGCGCGCCAGCGCGGGTGATCGCTCGACAGCGGTCGCCGGCCGACGACCGCTCGATGGCACTGACGTCTGCGCCGAGGTACGACGCCACCACGGCGGGGTGGTTGCGCACCTCGGTGGGCGAGTCCTCGGCCACGACCCGTCCGGAGTCCATCGCCATCACCCGGGTGGAGAGCCGCATGAGCAGGGGGATGTCGTGCTCGATGAGGACGAGGCTGCAGTCCAGGTTGCTCCGGAGCCCGAGGAGCACGTCTCCGAGCGCCTCGCTCTCGCGCTGGGCGATCCCCGACGAAGGTTCGTCGAGGAGGAGGACCACCGGTTCGAGCGCCACCACGCAGGCCAGCTCGGTGATGCGCCGGGTGCCCGTGGACAGCTCCCGGATCTGCTTGTTGCGGAAGCGGTCGAGCCCCATCAGGGCGACCAGCTCCCGGGCCCGTGCCTCCTTGGCCCGCTCCGGCCCGTGCAGCCCGACGGCCGAGGGGAGGAACCGCGTCGGCTGCGACCGCTCGAGCGCCAGCGTGACCGTCTCCAGCACGGTGAGCGTCGGGAAGAGGGCGGCGTCCTGGAACGACCGGATCAGTCCCAGCCGCGTCCGTTCCTCGGGGGAGCGCCGGGTGACGTCCCAGTTGCGGAACCGCACCACGCCGGCGTCGGCCGCAGTGAAGCCGCCCAGCAGCTCGAACAACGTCGTCTTGCCCGCTCCGTTGGGACCGATGAGGCCGAGGATCTCCCCGTGGGAGAGCGTGAGGTCGACGCCGTCCACCGCCCGCACGCCGCCGAAGTGCTTCACGAGCCCCTTTGCCTGGAGCACTGTGGTCCCGGGCTCGACGCCTGCCGCCACCGGCCGGATCTCCCGCACGGTGAAGGTGCCGGGCTCGCCCTCGCGGGCGGTGTCGTCCTCGCCGATCGTCGCCGGATCGACCCCGCCGCGGCGGGCCAGCCAGTCGATCAGTCGCTTGCGGGGCAGGCCGACCAGTTGGGCGATGCCGCCGGGGAAGTACAGGATCAGCAGGAGCCACCCCAGCTTGCTGGCGGCCAGCCCGGCGTTGTCCAAGGGGAGGAACCGGGGGAGCCCGATGATGTACACGGCGCCGAGCAGCGGGCCCGACAGGAGGCCGATGCCGCCCAGCACGGTGAGCGCCACCGCGTCGATGCTGGTCGACACGTCGAAGCTGCGGGCCGAGATGCGTGAGAGCAGATGGCCGTACACCGAACCCGCCATGCCCGCGAGCACGCCCGCCAGGACGAACGCCTGGAGCTTCACGGCCGTGGGCGAGACGCCGAAGGCGCGGGCGCCGTCCTCGTTGTCGCGCGTGGCGCGCAATCGCAAGCCCACCCCGCCCCGCCACACGTTGCGCGCCAACCAGAACCCGAGCACCAGCACGCCCAGCGCCCAGAAGTAGTACGCCTGGGTCTTCTCCATCGAGATGTCCCCGGCCAGCGGCCGGCCCGGGCTGACCCCGTTGCCCAAGGCCCAGCTCTGGGAGAGCAGCCAGCGCTGGGCCGCCAGCGCGAACGAAAGGGTGACCACGCCCAGCAGGAGGCCGCGGATGCGCAGGGCGGGGAGCCCCAGCACGACCGACACGAGGCCGGCCACGAGCCCGGCCACGGCCAAGGCGAGGAAGTAGTTGCCCCAGCGGTAGGTGACGAAGTAGGAGGCCGCCGCGCCCACGCCCGCAAGCGCGAACTGGCCCAGCGACAACTGGCCGCCGAGGCCGGTCACGATCCCGAGCGACAACCCGATCAACGAGAAGGCGACGATGCTGACGAGCGTGACCGCGGTGCTGTTGCTCGATCCGATCCCCACGAGCACGGCGACGACCAAGGCGACGGCGGCGGTGATGCGACCCAGGTTCCTGATGGCCCACACCCGCCGGAAGCCCTCGTGCAGCACCGGCCACGGTTGGAGCGCCGCCCAGTCCTGGCGCTCCTCCTCCCGTCCGCCGCGGCGCGCCTGGAACAGCAGCGCCACCAGGATCACCCCCAACAGGGCGACCTCGGAGACACCGCTCGTCGGGTGGTTGAACACGAGGATCTGGTCGATGAGCCCGACGACGACGCCTGCTCCCAGGGCCACCGGCAGGCTCGTCATGCGGGCCACCACGGCAGGCGCCAGCGCCCGCAGGAGCAGCACCGGCCCCAACGTCTCGGCGGTGACGAACCCGCGCGTCGGGATGATGAGGGCGGTCGTGAACGCCGCCACCGCGCCTGCGATGGCCCACGCCATCGTCGACATGCGGCGGGCCGAGATGCCCGCCATGCGGGCCCGCTCCTCGTTGGAGGCTGCTGCCCGCAGGGCGAGGCCGAAGCGGCTCCGGCGCAGGAACAGCGTCAGGCCCAGCACCAGCAGGGGACTGATGAACAGCATGGCGCTGTAGGCCCTCGTCACCAGGAGCGCGCCCACGTTGAACTGCGGCAGGCCGGAGGGCTGCGGGAACGTGCTGGCCGAGCGCGCCTGTGCGTTGACCAGGAAGGAGAAGTAGAGCAGGAACTGGGCCACGCCGAGCGTGGCCACCAGGCTCATCAGCTTGGGAGCACGCCGCAGGCGGCGCACGACGGCCACCTCGGTGACCGCACCCACGCCCGCCGACGTGACCAAGGCAGCGAGCAGGGCGATCCAGTACGGGACGCCCCAGCGCACGACGAGCACCCCGCACACGGCGGCGCCGAAGGCGCCGATCTCCCCGTGGGCGAAGTTGACGACCTTGTTGGCCCGGTACACGAGGACGAGCCCGACGGCGAGGATGCCGTAGGTGATGCCGCTGACGAGCCCGAGGACGAGAAGCCCGGAGGGGACCTCCAGTCCGAAGACGCTCACGACCTCACGTCCGCGCGTTCCGCCCCCGCTGTCCGACTGTGAGTGTCCGTGCTCATCCTGGCTGCGGCTCTCTCTTCCTCGGGCACCGACACTGGTCAAGCCCGTCCCCACTGTGTAACATATCGTTACGTTAAGAGGAAGGGTGAACGATGCAAATCGCGGATGTGCCGGGCACGACAGACCTCGACGAGATCTACCGGGACGTCGTCAAGCACGACCTGGCCGAGAACGTCGCCGAGCTCGATGCCTACGGGTACACGGTGGTGCCGCCCGAGAAGGTGGCGTCCCCCGAGTTCATCGCTCGGCTCACCCGCGGTCTGCTCGACGCCCACGAGCGCAAGACGGGCGTGCGCATCGAGGACCCGACCGACGCCGTCCACGGCACCGACGCCATCGTGAGCAGCCACTTCAACCTGCTGTTCGAGGACCGCGTGTTCGAGGAGGCGCTGCTCAACCCGGTCGTGTACACGATGGCTCGATACCTGTGCGGGCGCAGCGTGCTGCTCAGCGACCTGTTGGGCCTCCTGAAGAACCAGGACCCGCGCCCGACCCACGCCTTGCACATCGACCAGGTGGGCACGCCTCCGCCGTTGCCGCCGTACGCACAGGTGTGCAACGTGACGTGGGCGCTGACGGAGTACACGGCCGACAACGGGCCGGTCGCCATCGTGCCGGGCAGTCACCGCTTCGGACGCATGCCCATGCCCTACGAGGTGAAGTTCCTCTCGAAGGACGCGCCGGTGAAGGCGATCCCGGTGGAAGCACCGGCCGGCTCGCTGATCGTGTGGCACGGGAACACGTGGCACGGCTCCTTCCCCCGCAAGAACCCGGGCCTCCGCCTCAACCTCATCTTCGTGTTCTGCCGGGCCTACATGCGCACGATCCGCGACTTCCGTCGGGAGACGCCCCAGGAGATCCTCGATCGCAACCCACCGGAGTTCCGCGCCCTGATGGGCATCGACAACCCGTACCCCTTCGACGGCAACACGTTCCCGGAGGCCGACAAGGTCGCCGCCTTCGTCCGTACGGGCGAAAGCCCCTGGGCCTGACGCGGGCCGGGCCGGCGGCGTCCGGACCCGGCCGGGACGAGCGAGTCGTGAGTCGGCCGATGCTTGACGGAGCTCAGAGGCCTTCGACGATCCTCATCACGTCTGTCGCTCCGAAGATGCGTCTGTAGTTCCGGCCCGTCATCTCCCGAAGTGCACCGATCTCAACCAAACGGTCGATCGCGTGCTGCGCGGTGGGATTCGACACCTTGAACTCGTCAACCACGAAGCGGGCCGTCACGATGGGCCAGTCGATGAGGTGTTCGGCGATCTTCGTGATGACTCCGCCCCAGTGTCGTTCGTGGAGTTGCGTGCGGATCGAGGTCATCCAGTCGAGCAACTGCTGCGCTACCGCTACGTGCGCATCGCACTGCTCTTGCAGTGCCGTGCAGAAGAAGGTGACCCACGGGTTCCAGTCGCCCGTCCGGCTGACTTCGAGCAGATGGTCTTGATACTCGTCTCGACGCTTGAGGAGCCATGGCGAGATGGTGAGGGACGGCGCACTGAGGGCACCTGCCTGCAACAACTGAAGGATGATCACGAGCCGACCGACGCGCCCGTTTCCGTCTCCGAACGGGTGCAGGCATTCGAACTGGTAATGAGCCAAGGCAGCTCTGACGACGACAGGAAGATCGTGGTCGTCGTTGATCCACTGCTGCCAGTCATCAAGGCCCGCGCGCAGGAGATCGCCGGGAGGAGGCGGAACGAACCGGGCGTCGTAGACCGTCGAGTACTCAGGACCGATGATGACTTGGTGTTCGCGCACCTTGCCGGGGTCACGCTGGGGCTGGCGCGTCGCCTCTGCGAGAATCTTCTGGAGGTTGCACAGCATCCCGACCGTGACCGGCCGTTCCTTGATCCAACGGAATGCCTCTTCGGCCATGTGCTCGTAAGCCATGATCTCCCGCACCTCGGGCGACTTCGGTTCCGCCATCGGCAGCCGCGCCTCGAGCACGTCGGGTAGGGCGCCGTAGGTTCCTTCGAGGGCCGAGGTGCTGAGCGCCTCTTGCGTGAGGGACGGGACGATCAGGATCGACGGGTTGGGCAGCAGAGCGCACGCCTGGCTGAGCTTGCCCAGCGACTGCATTGCATTGCTGACCGCGTTCCACGTGGCTTGCGTCAGCTCGATCCGGTCAGGCAGTGGCTCCGGCACGAAGGCGAAGTGCGAAAAGTGACCTCCGCGCCGCGGGTCCGTGCCTGTGATCGCCACGAGACGTCCCGCCGGGCTCGACTTCAGGCGCTCGATATCCACAGATCTAAAGTGTAGTGCCTCAACGCTTTCAATCTGGCGTCCCAATGTAAGGGGGTTCCTGGAGAGACGCCACGAAATGGAGGTCCAGAGCCCGCCCCCCTTCAATTACATCGTGGGAATTAAGGGGCGAGGCGAGCCCTGCCGGACGGTCGGCACCCGGGCGGGCGAGACGGCGAGTGCCTCACAGTCGATGGAGCAGCCCCCACGTTCCGCTGGGCGCACAGCGGTTGGGGGAAGTCGCCGGCCTCGTGCTCGCGTCGGACAGGGCGAGTGAGCCTCCGGCCCCGGCCGGGACGGCGTCGCTATCGTGGGCCGGATGGAGCGAGCTCAGCGCGCCCGTCGGTCCGACCGCGTGGCCACCGAGACGGCGCTGATGGCAGCGGCGCTGCGCCTGCTCGAGCGTGACGGCGTGCTCGCAGGGCTGAACCTCCAGGAGGTGGCCGACGAGGCGGGCGTCAACCGGGCACTGATCCACCGCTACTTCGGGAGTCGGCGAGCGCTGCTCCAAGCCGCGCTCGACACACGGAAGCAGGCCATGGCGCCCGGGGCGGCCACACTCGCCCGGCTCGATCCGGAGAAGCGGAGCATCGCCGCCTTCCCGCACTTCGCGCGCGACCCCAGCTACCCGCAGGTCGTCATGCTCCTGGCGCTCGACGGCGACGAGCAGTTCGAGCCCCTTCCCTACCTCGAAGAGCGGCTGGCCATGCTCGAGAAGGAGCAGCAGGAGAACGTGTGGTTGGAGGACGCCGACCTCCTGGCGGTCATGACAGTGCTCGAGGTCTTCGTGTACGGCTACTTCGTCATGCGGTCGTCGATCGCCCGCCAGCTCGGGATGTCGGTGAAGACCCTCGACCGTCGCGTCACCGCCGCGCTGGGGCGCATGTCCGAGGCGTTCCTGGCCAAGGAGCCCTCCACCACGTGATCCCCGAAACAAATCGTTGACGTTAATGTAACGACTCGTTACTTTAGCGAGGAAACGAGCAGGCACGAGTCCTCGCAACGAAGAACCGGGGGAGGCGTCGTGGAGGCCCCGTGCGGAAGGGACCCACGTGCGACCAGGCCGCCTCGCCTTGCACCTCGCCGTCCTGTTGACGGCCACGCTGCTCAGCCCGGTGGTGCTGCCCGCTGCGCCCGTTGCCGCCCACGGGCCGTGCACGGCGAGCAGCGAGACAGACTACTACCCGGCCACAAGCCCCTGGAGCGACGGCACCAAGGTCCGCATCCGCATGATCAGCCCGGCCGGAGGGGCGTCGTGTCCGGGCAAGCCCACGAGCGGCTGGCCGCTCGTCATCTACCTCCACGGCAACACGGTCGACCGCTGTTCCAACATGCCGGTCGCCACCCGGTCGACGATCGCCACATGGGGCTACGTGGTGCTGAGCTTCACCGCTCGGGGCGGTCCCGGGAGCAACGGGATCTCCGGCTCGGCGTGCGACCAGGCCACCAACGCGGCCGACGCCCTCGACGACAACGGCCGCGACCTGTGGGGCCCGCGCGACAAGAAGGACGTCACCGAGCTCATCAACTGGGCCCGCGACCACTACACAACCGCCTCCTGCCCGACCCAGTGCGTGGACGAGAACAAGGTGGCGGTCACCGGCTTCTCGTACGGCGGAGCGCGAACCTGGGCGGTCGGGGTGCCCGGTCCGCCCGGCCACCCGACACACCCCGGGCCGAACCAGGAGTTCGACAGCCGCGTGAAGGCGATCGCCCCGGCGGCGGCGTGGTCGATGTTCGACAACCTGAAGCGGCTGAGCAACGACGGCGCCACACCGACCTCGACGCTGCGGCCCCGGGCCGGAAGCGGCGCCCTCCTGTGGTGGAGCAACCAGGGGTGGTTCACACACACCGACCGGCCCGTGGTGAAGCACATCACAGCCCTCGACCGTTCGTCGTACCGCAACCTGGCGGTGCCCCCGGACGCCGCCTCCTTCTGGGACGCCCGCATGCTCGTCGACGACGACCCCGCCGTCGACCAGGTGCACCACATCACGATGCCGGTGTTCGTGATGGCGGGGTGGCTGGACGACAACGGGGCCATCTACAACGAGCAGCAGATCGAGGCCTTCAACAAGCTGCCTGCGAGCAACGCCGACAAGTACCTCTACCTCGGCTCGTGCAGCCACACGTCAGGCGGGGGAGGCGACCCGTGCCTCACCACGAACCGGACGAGGATGGCCGATGCGCTCCACCGGTTCTTCGACAAGTACCTGAAGGGCGCCACAGATCCCGTCGGCGGGCCGGTGTTCTACACGATCCCACCGAAGTGGGTCAGCCTCTCCGACAACCCCTGGGTACGTGACAACTGGACGGAGTCACAGACGACGGCATGGCCGCCGCCGACAGGCACGACGACCGAAACCCGCTACTTCCGCAACAACGGCACGTTGACCACCACATCGGAGAGCGGGACGACCTGCACGCCCTCGACGCCCGGGGCGAAGGGCACGGGGTGCAGCACGTTCAACAACAACCGGACAAACCCGATGTACCACGACCTCTGCATCGGGACGGGCTACGCCGGCCACGAGGTGCAGTCGTTCGACTGGGCGTTCACCGCCGACAAGAAGGTCGCCCGGTTGGAAGCCGACCTGCACGTCAGCTCCGACACGCCGCGACTGCAGGTGTACGTCGACCTCGAGCTCGTCGACAGCGCGGGCAACTTCATCCTGCGGGTGTGGCGGAGCACGGCGCAGGTGACCCCGGTGAAGCGCGACGGCACGGCGGGCACCGTCTACCGGTTCAAGTTCGTGCCCGGCGGATCGGCCTGGACCGTCGCCAACGGCCAGAAGCTGCGGATCAAGGTGGCCTCCAAGAACCCGAAGGCCTTCCCGGGTGAGCCGTTGCCCGGCACGTACACCCTCCGCCACAACAACACCTACCAGTCGGCGGTCACGCTGACGTACGTGCCGTGACCAGGAAAGGCAGGATCATGCTCGCACGACGGCAGGCGGCCTCCCTGGGCGCGGCGCTGGCCGTGGCCGCCCTCACGTACCCGATCGCCACGGGACCGGCGCCGGCGGCGGCGCACGCCGGCCCTCCGTACACGAGCATCGCCGACAGCGCGACAGCGGACCACACCGTGACCGGGTTGAACGGCACAACCATGCAGGTGCGCGTGCTGCGTCCCAGCACAGACTCGGCCAGGCCCGCGAGCGGGTGGCCGTTGGTGGTCTACATGGCGGGCGACCTCAAGAACCGCTGCGCCAACGTCAACGAGTCGAGCACACGGACGAGCTGGTACACCCGCAAGCAGATGGCCGAGCACGGCTTCGCCGTGCTGAGCTTCAACCCACGCGGCGGCCCGGCCAACCACAACGCGGGGGTCGTGAGCACCGGCACAACCGACTGCACGACCGGCGGCGACGCCAAGGACATGACAGAGAAGTCGGCGGGGACGACGGAGGACACCGGCTGGGACCTCGGCGGCCCGAACGACAAGGGCGACGTCAAGGCCCTCATCGACTGGGCGGTGGCCAACTACACCTGGTCGGGGTGCACAACTTCGTGCATCGACGGCGACAAGGTGGGGCTGTTCGGCTACGGCGCCGTCGACGGGTTGAAGTCGCTCCTGATGGGAGTGCCGAACCCGCCGAACGCCCAGTACAGCTCCCGGGTCAAGGGCATCGTGACCGTGGGCTACGAGGAGTACACCATCCGCAACCTCGCCGCCGTGAGCAGCGACGGCACCAACTTCCGGGAGGTGGACCAAGGGCTGCGGCCCGAGACCCCCGAGTTCGCCACCGGGACGTTCGGATGGGCCGATCCCTCCGTGTACGAGCACACCACCCAGCTCCTGGCCGACAAGTACCTGAACACGGCCGTGCCCGACACCACCACGACATGGCTGGACCAACGGACCGTGCTCAGCGACAACGCCTCCGTGGACAAGGCCGAGGAGATCACCACGCCGGTGTTCATGGCCAACGCCTTCCTCGACGACGGTGCGGGGACGACCACGGCCACACTGGCGTACAACAAGCTCGGTTCCGCGAACAAGTACCTGTACCTGGGCGCGTGCGGTTCGGCGTACTCGCAGATCTCGGCCACGTCGCTGGGGCCATGCCAGGGAACCAACGCACAGCGCCTGCGCGACAAGGTCCACGAGTTCCTCGATCGGCACGTCAGGGGCGACACAGCGGTGTCGGTGGGCGGCCCCGTGTTCTGGGCCGTCCCGCCCGCCACCAGCCCGCTGTCGTCGTCCGACTGGGGTGCCCCGGCGACGGACACCCAGGCGCAGTGGCCGCCGGCGAGCGTCGGCTCGGGCACCACCACGCTCGACTACTGCCTCGGCTCGGACGGGAAGTTCTACGACGGGCTCTGCTCCGTCGCCCTCCAGCCCACCGCCAACCGCACCATCCAGAACGTGCTCGGCGCCGACAACAGCCCGGCCGCGTTCGCCTTCTGCGCCGGTGCGAACACGACGTACGACGCGGCCACCGAATCGGTGAGCTACGAGACGTCGGCGGCGACTGCCGAGTACAAGATGATCGGCTTCCAGGCCGACATCAGCATGAAGTCGAACACGAGTCGGCTCCAGGCGTACGTCGACCTCTTCACCGTCGACGCCAACAACGTCGAGACGCGGGTGTGGCAGGGCTCGTCGCAGGTTGTGCCGGTCAAGCGGGACGGCACGGCGGGCACGATCTACCGCTTCAAGTTCAGGCCCGCGGGGACGGCTTGGACGATCCCGATCGGCCACAGGGTCCGAGTGAAGATCGCCGCCAACTACAAGCGGGGCTTCGCCCAGGAGCTCCTGCCTGCGCCGTCCACCGACCCCTGGACGATCACGCACACGGACGCAAACCCGACGCAGTTCACAATCACATACGACCTGTGAGGCAACGAATGACCGACGATCGGACGAGGGTCGCCCGCAGCGCACGTGCGCTGCGGG
>DATAAM010000139.1:0-5706 GCA_036260075.1 Acidimicrobiales bacterium | reverse complement strand
CGTCGCACCCGCACCAAGGCGACGACCTTGCCCTGGGGCTGGAGGAGGAACGACACCGCGTCGTCGCCCACGGCCAACCCGGCCACGTCCTGCGACAGCTGCCCTTGCAGGAACGACTCGGCGTCGGGTCCCTCCACGACGACCACGTCGCGCTCGATCATCGGTGACGGGCCGCCGTCATGCGCCGCGCCGCGGGGACCGCCGCCAACAAGGCGGCCGCCTTGTTGCGGCACTCCAGGTCCTCCTGGGCAGGGTCGCTGTCGGCCACGATGCCGGCGCCCGCCTGCACCGTGGCCCGTCCGTCGGGCCCCACGAACATGGTGCGGATGGCGATGGCGGTGTCGAGGTTCCCCGAGAAGTCGACGTAGCCGACCACGCCCGCATACGGCCCCCGCTTGGTCTTCTCCAGCTCGTCGATGATCTCCATGGCCCGCACCTTCGGGGCGCCCGACACCGTGCCCGCGGGCAGCGTGGCCCGCAGCACGTCGATGGGGCCCAACCCGTCGCGCAGCCGCCCGGACACCTGCGACGTGAGGTGCATCACGTGGCTGTAGTGCTCCAGTGTGAGCAGCTCGTCGACCTTCTCGGTGCCGAACTCGACCACCCGCCCCACGTCGTTGCGAGCCAGGTCCACCAGCATCACGTGCTCGGCGATCTCCTTGGGGTGCTCGCGCAGCTCGGCCGCCATGCGGCGGTCCTCCTCGTCGGTGCGGCCCCGCCGGCGGGTGCCAGCGATCGGCCGGGAGATCACCTCCCCGTCGATGAGCCGCACCATGGGCTCGGGCGACGAGCCCACCACTGCGATCTCCGGGTGGTTGAAGAAGTACATGTACGGCGAGGGGTTGACCTGGCGCAGCGCCCGGTAGAGGTCGAAGGGCAGGGCGTCGAGCTGGAGATCGAAGCGCTGGGCGAGCACCACCTGGAAGACGTCGCCCGCCCGGATGTGCTCCTTGGCCGCCTCCACCGCCGCCGCGTAGTCGTCGGGCGCGACGGTGCGCTGCACGTCGGCCGGGGGCTCCTCCCGGTCGGGCGGCTCGACCACCGGCTCGTCGGTGGGGCGGGACCCCGCCTCGGCCAGCTCGTCCACCCGCCGGTGGGCATCGTCGTAGAGCGCGTCGAGCTCGGCCTCGCTCGCCCCCGCGGGCACCAGCACGTTGTCGACCAGCACCACCCGTTGCCGGAAGTGGTCGAAGGCGGCGATCTGTCCCACCACCGACAGCACGGCGTCGGGGAGGCCGAGGTCGTCCTTCGGGACGTCGGGCAGGTGCTCGACCTCGCGCACCACGTCGTAGCCGAGGTAGCCGACCACCCCGCCGTGGAGGGTGGGCAGGTCGGGCATGCGGGGCGATCGGTGGACGTGCAGCAGCGCCTCCACCGCGGCCAGCACGCCCCGGTCGAGCGGCACCGACGCGGGCAGCGAGCCCTCCACGGACAGCCGGCCGTCGCGCAGCACCATCGTGGCCAGCGGGTTGCGGCCGAGGAACGACCAGCGGCTCCAGCGCTCGCCGTGCTCCACCGACTCCAACAGGAAGCCGGGGCCGTCGCCCACCACCCGGGCGAAGCCCGCCACCGGGGTGATGAGGTCGCCGAGGATCTCGCGCCACACGGGCACGACGGTGTGGTCGCGCGCCAGCGACCGGAACTCGTCCCTACTCGGCCGTCGCACCCGACTCGAACGTGCGGAAGAAGCAGCTGAACTCCCCGGTGTGGCACGCCCCCTTGCCCTCTTGTTCCACCACGAACAGCAGCGCGTCGCCGTCGCAGTCGTAGCGGGCCTCCACGACCCGCTGGACGTCGCCGCTGGTGTCGCCCTTGGCCCACCGCTCGTTGCGCGAGCGCGACCAGTAGACCATGCGGCGCGTCTCCAGCGTCTCCCGCAGGGTGGCCTCGTTCATCCACGCCAGCATGAGGACGGTGCCCGTGGCCCGGTCCTGGGCGATGGCCGGCACCAGGCCGTCGGCGTTGAACTGCACGGCGTCGATCACAGGTACAGCCCCGTGCCGCCGTCGATGCGCTCGGACGCCACCGCGTGGATGTCGCGCTCGCGCAGGATGAGGTACTCGTCGCCGCGGACCTCGACCTCGTAGCGGTCCTCCGGATTGAACAGCACCTGGTCTCCCGGCTTGATGTTGCGCACGTGGGGCCCCACGGCCACGACTTCGGCCCACGCCAGTCGCTTCGAGACCTGCGCGGTGGCCGGGATCAGGATGCCCGATCGGGACCGGCGCTCGCCCTCGTTTTGCGGGATCTGCACCAGCACGCGATCGGTGAGCATGGTGATCGGCTGCTTGTGCTCGTGCGCGGCCACGCCCGGCACGGTAGCGGACGCTCCCCGCGTCCCCGCTGGCAGGCACGGGTGGAGGCGTTTGGTCCGCTCAGCGGACCGTAAGGCCTCCGGACGCTCCCCGTGGGACAAGTTCGTGAACCGAGCGGGGGTCTCGTCCGTTCAAAGGTCGAACGAACGAATCCGAGGACGCCCCCCGTCCTCGGGACTGCCGGTTCCCCCCGGCACAGCGCCCTCGGCTGTGGCAGGCCGGGGGCGCTGTCTCGTCAGCGGACATGCGACCCGGCATTCCGCGTGCCCTCGTGACTTGTTCGGAGTGACCACGGTTGCCGGTTCCCCCCGGCACAGCGCCCTCGGCTGTGGCAGGCCGGGGGCGCTGACGTATCAGGCGGGCCGGACGGTGACGCCCGCGTCGGCCAGGTGCTCTTTCGCCTGGCGGACGGTGAGCTCCCCGTAGTGGAAGACGGACGCCGCCAGCACGGCGTCGGCCTTGCCCTCCACGGCACCTTCGACGAAGTGGTCGAGGGTGCCGACCCCGCCGCTCGCCACCACCGGCAGGTTGCACGCCTCGCTCACCTGCCGCGTGAGCTCGAGGTCGAAGCCGTCCTTGGTGCCGTCGCGGTCCATGGAGTTGAGAACGACCTCGCCTGCGCCCAACCGCTCGCACTCGACCGCCCAGGAGATCGCGTCCAGCCCCGTGGGTTTGCGCCCCCCGTGGGTGAAGACCTCGAAGCCGCCCGCCACCCGGCGCACGTCGATGCCGACCACCACGCACTGGGCCCCGAACTCGTGGGACAGCTCGGCCACCAGCTCGGGCCGGGCCACGGCGGCGGTGTTGACGCTCACCTTGTCGGCACCCACGCGCAGCAGGTTGCGGGCGTCCTCCAGCGTGCGCACGCCGCCGCCCACCGTCAGGGGGATGAACACCTCCTCGGCCGTGCGCCGCACGACGTCGACCATGATCCCCCGGGCCTCGGCCGACGCCGTGATGTCGTAGAACACCAGCTCGTCAGCGCCCTCGTCGTTGTAGCGGGCGGCCAGCTCCACGGGGTCGCCCGCGTCGCGCAGGTTGAGGAAGTTGACGCCCTTGACGACGCGGCCCGCGTCGACGTCGAGGCACGGGATCACGCGGACGGCGCGCACGCGGCGATCGCCTCCTCCACCGTGAACACGCCCTCGTACAGCGCCTTGCCCACGATCACGCCGGCCAGCGGCAGGGTGGCCAGCGCCCGCAGGTCGTCGAGCGAGCCGACGCCGCCGGACGCGATCACGTCGATCGACGTGCGCTCCAGCACAGCGGCCAAGCCGTCGACGTCGGGCCCCGCCAGCGTGCCGTCGCGCCCGATGTCGGTGACGACCACGGCGGCCACGCCCGCGTCCTCGAACTGCGCCACGGCGTCGAGCACCGACACGCCGCTGCCCTCCGTCCACCCGTGCACGGCGGCCTCGCCGCCCCGTCCGTCGATGCCGACGGCGATGCGGCCGGGCCACGCCGCCGCCAGCCGCCGCACCAACGGCGGGTCGGCCAGCGCGGCGGTGCCGATCACCACCCGACGCACGCCCGCCGCCAGCAGCGCCTCGGCCGACTCCTCCGAGCGGACCCCGCCACCGCCCTGCACGGGCACGGCCACGGCGCCCGCCACCGCGGCCACGACGGCGCGGTTCTCGGGCCGGCCGGTGCGGGCGGCGTCGAGGTCGACCACGTGCACCCAGGGCGCGCCGGCCGCCTCGTAGCCCTTCGCCACGGCCACGGGGTCGTCGCCGTAGACGGTCTCCCGGTCGTAGTCGCCCTGCAGGAGTCGCACGCAGCGGCCGCCCCGGATGTCGATGGCCGGGTACAGGTCCATCAGACCGGTGCGCCCTCGGCCACCTTCACGAAGTTGGCCAGCAGGGCCAGGCCCACGGCGCCCGACTTCTCGGGGTGGAACTGCGTGGCCATGACGTTCTCCCGCTCCACGGCGGCCACCACCGACCCGCCGTAGTCGCACGTGGCGACCACGTCGTCGGTGGCGTCGGGTGCATAGGAGTGGACGAAGTAGACCCACGGCTCGTCGTCGAGGCCCTCGAGCAGGCGGGAGCGGCGGCCGACCCGCTTCAACATGTTCCACTGCATCTGCGGGCGCTTCACGCCGTCGGGCAGCCGCCGCACCATGCCGTGCAGCACGGCCAGGCCCCGCACGTCGGGGTTCTCCTCCGACGAGAGGTACAGCATCTGCATGCCCACGCACACGCCGAGGAAGGCCGTGCCCGCGGCGACGGCGTCGACGGCCACCCGGTCGAGGCCCGACGCCCGCAGCGCCTCCATGCACCGCCCGAAGGCGCCGACCCCCGGCAGCACCACGCCGGACGCGCCCTCCGCGTCCTCCGGCGTCGTGACGAGGCGGGCGTCGGCGCCCACCTTCTCCAGCGCCTTCTGCGCCGAGCGCAGGTTGCCGATGCCGTAGTCGAGGACGGCGATCACAGCGTCCCCTTGGTGGACGGCACGTCGCTGCCCTCCACGCGCACGGCGTCGCGCAGGCAGCGGGCCACGCCCTTGAAGCAGGCCTCGAGGATGTGGTGCGTGTTGCGGCCGCTGCGCAGGCGCAGGTGCAGCGTCACGGCCGCCGCGGTGGCGAACGACTGCCAGAAGTGCTCGGCCATCTGGGGGTCGAACGACGGTGTGCCCAGGTCGCGGGAGTCCGGCGGCAGCGGCACCTCGTACACGAGATACGGACGGCCGGAGAGGTCGAGGGCCACGTCGACCAGCGCCTCGTCGAGCGGCAGCGCGATGGAGGCGAACCGACGGATGCCCGCCTTGTCGCCCAGCGCTTCGGCCAGCGTCTCGCCCAGGAGGAGGGCCACGTCCTCCACGGTGTGGTGCTGGTCGACTTCGAGGTCGCCCTTGGCCACCACGGTGAGGTCGAAGCCGCCGTGGCGGCCGATCTGGCTCAGCATGTGGTCGAAGAACGGCAGCCCGGTGTCGGCGGTGGCCTGGCCCGACCCGTCGAGGTCGAGGCTGATGTCGATGCTGGTCTCCTTGGTCGCTCGGGAGCGACTGGCGACACGGGGGTTCATGCGAGCACCTCGGTGAGCGCGTCGAGGAAGGCGTCGTTCTCCTCGGGCGTGCCGACGGTGACCCGCAGGCACCCCTCCAGTCTGGGCCACGTGGAGCAGTTGCGCACGAGGACCGACCGGTCGAGCAGCGCCTGCCACACCTCGCCGCCCGGCCGCCGGCGGGGACGGAACAGCACGAAGTTCGACTCCGACGGCCACGTGTCGACGGGCAGCTCGCCCAACCGGGCGGAGATGCGCTCGCGCTCTTCCACCAGCGCCCGCACCCGCGCCTCCATCTCGCTGCGGTAGCGGAGCGCGAGGCGGCCCGCCGCCTGCTTCACGGCGTCGAGGTGGTACGGCAGGCTCACGTGCTCCAGGCCGGTGACGAC
>DATAAM010000138.1:0-35996 GCA_036260075.1 Acidimicrobiales bacterium | reverse complement strand
TTCGCGACCCACCTGCCGCTGCTCGACGCCTGGGTGCCCTCGTTGGACTTGACGCTGGATGGCTATCGGCGCGCCGTCGAGGCGCTCGCCGTCACGGCCGAGGTCTCGGTCGACCGCTGCCAGGAGGTCGCCGAGCGGCTCGATCGCACGCCGGAGGACGTCCGGGCGGCCATCGTCGAGCTGGCGGTGCTGTCGCGCGTCCTGCCGGAGCTGGTGCGCGACCGCCTCATCGCGGCCAGGGCGACCGACGCGCCGCCCGGCATGGCCGCCACGCCGGAGATCGTGCTCGCCCTCGACGGCGACGCGCTCGAAGACCACCTCGGCTGGATCCAGTTCGAGGCCGAGCGGTCGCGCGCCAGCCTGACCGAGGCGAACCTGCGCCTCGTCGTCAGCGTGGCGAAGAAGTACATCGGGCGCGGGATGTCGTTGCTGGACCTGATCCAGGAAGGCAACATCGGCCTGATCCGCGCGGTCGAGAAGTTCGAGTACCGCAAGGGCTACAAGTTCAGCACCTACGCCACCTGGTGGATCCGCCAGGCGATCACCCGCGCCATCGCCGACCAGGCCCGCACGATCCGCATCCCCGTCCACATGGTCGAGACCATCAACAAGGTGGGGCGGGTGCAGCGCCAGCTGCTCCAGGAGCTGGGGCGGGAGCCGACGGTGGAGGAGCTGTCGGCCCGGGTGGAGATGCCCGAGCCGCGGGTGCGGGAGATCCTGCGCATCTCGCAGGACACGGTGTCGCTCGAGCAGCCCATGGGCGACGAGGAGGACTTCAACCTCGGCGACGTGATCGAGGACCAGACGGCGGTCGTGCCCGCCGACGCCGCCGCCCGGGCGCTGCTCAACGAGGCCGTGAAGAACGCGCTGTCCGAGCTGTCGGAACGGGAGCAGCTGGTGGTGCGCCTGCGCTTCGGGCTCGACGACGGGCAGGTGCGCACGCTGGAGGAGGTCGGCCGGGAGTTCGGCGTGACCCGAGAGCGGATACGCCAGATCGAGTCGAAGGTGCTCGCCAAGCTGCGGCACCCCATCCGCTCACAGCGCCTGCGCGACTACCTCGACGAGGAGTAGCCCTCGTTTTCTCCGCAAATCCGGGTCCCTGGCGCCGGATCCGCGCAGAGAACGCCGGGCCGCTACCAGTCGGTGGTTGTGCGGAGGTGCGGGTCGGCCCCGACCTCCGGCTTGTCGCCGTTGCCGAGCTTGCTGTCGACCACGTCGCGGGCCCGCTCCATGCCCAAGTCGACGACGGCCTTCGCCTTGTCGGCGGCAGTGTCGAGGGCCTGTGAGCGGCGGATCTTCCGCAGTGTGCGGTTGAGCTGCTCGTACCGCTCCCGACCTGCCTTGGCACCCAGGTAGTAGCCGGCTCCGAAGCCGGCGAGGACACCCATCCGGAATCGCATGGAGGACTTCTTACCCCGGCAGAGCCCGGTATGTCGCCTGCTATCGTCGGAACTTCCCTTCCGGGGTAGCTCAACCGGCAGAGCAGCGGACTGTTAATCCGTTGGTTGAGAGTTCGAGTCTCTCCCCCGGAGCCGCGACGCACCTGCCCCGAGGGAGCCGCGGGCCTGTAGCTCAGTGGTCAGAGCAGGGGACTCATAATCCCCCGGTCGCAGGTTCGATCCCTGCCGGGCCCACTCGCTCACCAACGAGAACCCCAGAGGCACCACGACTGTCTGCCTCACCGCCGAGCCGCCGCCACCGAGCGCCAGTCGTTGCATCGGCGGTGGTACTCGGCGGGCACCGGGGGCGTGCCCCGGTACGACACCTCCACGACGCCGTCCTCGAGGGCAAGCACGTAGGCACACCGCTCTCGGGCCGCCTCGTCCGCCCGTTCCACGGCGGCCGTGGCCGAGGCGGTCACGGCCACGGCCGCGACCACCGAGACCAAGCCCGCTGCCGCGTGCACCACCCGCATCGCAGGCGAGCCCGAGCGCAACCCCGCGTACACCAGGGCCGACAGCGCCACGGCCGCCACCGCGGCCACCGCGAAGGCGCCCACCCGCTCCGGCGTCGTCTCGCCCGCGGCCGGGCCTGTGAAGCTCACGGAGCAGGGCGCTGTGCCGCAACGCCTCACCGCGAACGACACGCGTTCGGCGAACAGGGGATCGCGGATCCCCTGCGAGAGGCCCAGCAACAGCAGTCCGGCGTGCACCCCCACGCCGACCAGGCCGACGCGCCCCGGGCGAGTGAGGATGGCGCCGCCCAAGGCCACGACCAGCACCGAGAGCAGGACGACGAGCACGCCGACCAGCAAGGCCGCCACCCCGCCCACGCTG
Source organism: Acidimicrobiales bacterium (assembly GCA_036260075.1). Classification (GTDB taxonomy): domain Bacteria; phylum Actinomycetota; class Acidimicrobiia; order Acidimicrobiales; family JAHWLA01; genus DATAAM01. The sequence continues at coordinate 33,720 of DATAAM010000138.1, read as the reverse complement.
CGGAGCCCCTCTCCTCCGGCGGCGAGCGCCCCGGCCCCCGCCTGCACCACGCCGTAGACGATCCCTGCCGCGCCGAGCAGCCTCGTGAGCCAACCCCCGACGGCATGCGGCACTCGGGGCTGCACTGTGCTCATTGGTCCGCAGCCCATGGCGCCGTGAAAGGAGACGGCCCGTCAGACGGGCGCGCCGTCCTCCGGGGCGTCCTTGTCGGCGTACTCCCGGGTGAACTCGTGGATCACCCGGCCCGAGACCCGCTCGCATCGCTGCGTGTGCCCCCAAGCCGTGAGCACCACGTGCCGGTCGCCGTCGAACGTCGAGCGGTTCCAGGGTACGACGACGAACCGATTGATCGGCATGGCGTCGGCGACCTGGCGCAGCACGGCGAGCTCTTCGTCGGGGAGCCGATCGTCGTACCAGACGACCACGATGCCGTGCTCCAGGTTGTGCACCACCCGCTCCGGCGGGGGGTCGTCCTCGCGCTCGTAGAACCGTGTCAGGGTTCGCAGCGTCTGGGCATGGTGCACCCCGCTGTTCGGCGGGACCTCGGGCCACTCGAGCGTGCCGTTGCGGTGTGGCGGTCCGGGCGGGACGGGGCGCTCGTGCTCGACCGGCCCGCAGCCCGCTTCCTCGGGCGTGACGCCCAGCGCCACCACCTCCGCTGCCTCGTCGCCGTCGCCGCCGTCGCGGTCGCCGGCGAGCATGCCGACCACCACGAGCACGGCCAGTACGACGACGGCCACCAGTGCGACCTTCCGCATCCGTCGAGCATGGCATCCCGGCGACGGCCCGCGGGTCGAGCGCCGATCGTCCGGATGAGGCACCATGTCCCGGATCTCCGGACGGTGGAGCGGTCATGGTCACCTTCGAGCAGTTGCAGGGGCGATTGCCTACAGCACTGGCCGCCAACACACCGGGCTCCGAGGTCGAGCACGTGTGCGTGGCACTGCCCTCCTACAGCGTGGGCGAGTCGCTGCTCTCGCACTACGTCGATCGCATCCCGTCGCTCGAGCACCGCTTCCTGCTCGCCGCGTTCATGCTCCACCGCATCGAGGCGTGCGAGCTCGTGTTCCTGAGCTCGGAGGCACCGGGAGACGACATCGTCGACTACTACGCGTCCCTCGTCCCGCCCGAGCGACAGGCGGGCGTGCGGAAGCGCCTGCGGATCGTGGAGGTGCCGGACCGCTCGGCCCGTTCGGTGGCGGCCAAGCTCCTCGATCGCCCGCAGCTGCTCGACTCCCTGCGCGAGTCGTTCGGCGGGCGCCCGGCGTTCATCGAGCCGTGGAACGTGACCGACTACGAGGTGGAGGTGGCACTGCGCCTCGACGCGCCGATCCACGGCACGCCGCCCGAGCTGCGCTGCCTCGGGTACAAGAGCGAAGGGCGCCGCCTCTTCCGACGGGCGGGCGTGCCCGTGCCCTACGGGTGCGAGGACGTGCGGACGGTCGACGACGTGGTCGCCGCCGTGGCCTCCGTGCGCGCCGCCCGGCCGCAGGCCACCGGCGTCGTCGTGAAGCACGACGACAGCGGGGCGGGCGACGGCAACGTCGTCTTGGACCTCCGTCCCCACGACCCCGACGAGCACGTGCGGGCGCAAGTCGAACGGCTGCCCGATTGGTACCTGCGCGACCTGCGTGCGGGCGGCGTCGTGGAGGAGCGCATCGCAGGCACCCGCTTCACCAGCCCGAGCGTGCAGGTCGACCTGGCGCCGGGTCGGGAGCCGGTGGTCCTGGCCACCCACGAACAGGTGCTCGGGGGCGACAACGACCAGGTGTACCTCGGCTGCCGGTTCCCGGCCGACCCGGCGTACGCCCCGCAGCTGGCCCGCCACGCCCGAGCCATCGCCGAGGAGCTGGCGGGTCGCGGCGTCATCGGGCGGATCGCCATCGACTTCGCCGCTGTGGCCGACGCGTCCGGTCGCCACGAGGTCTTCGCCTTGGAGGTGAACCTGCGCAAGGGCGGCACCACGCACCCCTATTCGGTTCTCAGGCACTTGGCCCCCGGTCGCTACGACGCCGAGGCCGGGCAGTGGGTGGCCTTCGACGGATTGCCGCGGGCCTACCGGGCCACCGACAACCTCCTCGACGAGGCGTGGACGGGGCTGCCCCCGCGCGCCGTCATCGACGCCGTGGCGTCCGCGGGCCTCCAGCTCGACCACCGCACCGGCACGGGCGTGGTCCTCCACATGCTCTCGGGTTTGGCCCTCGACGGTCGCTTCGGCATCACCGCGGTGGGTCGCTCCGACGACCACGCGGCCGAGCTCTACGAAGCGACCCGGGCCGCGGTCGATCGCCTCGTCTGATGGTGCGCGTCGATCGTCTCCTCATGGCGACGATCACGAGCGTCCCCGAGTGGCATCCGCTGCACGACGGGTTCCAGCCCTTCCCCGTCCACGCCTGGCTCGTCCACCACCCCGCCGGCCCCGTCCTGTTCGACGCCGGCGTCGGGTTCGGCAACGACGTGGTGGACGACTGGTACGCGCCTGCCGGAGTCGCCTCCGTGCGGGACGCCGTCCGCCGGGCGGGCGCCGACCCCGACGGACTGGCGGCCGTCGTCCTGTCGCACCTCCACTTCGACCACTGCGGACAACAGGGAGCGCTCGCCGCCCCCGTGTACGTCCAGCGGGCGGAGCTGGAGGCGGCCCGCTCGCCCGGCTACACGGTGCCCGACTGGGCGGCCGTCGACGGGAACCGCTTGCGGCCGGTCGACGGCGACGAGGCCCTCGCCGACGGCGTCGTCGTCCTCGCCACCCCAGGGCACACGCCGGGCCATCAGTCGCTGCTGGTGGAAGACGCCGGGGAGCGGATCGTCCTGGGCGGCCAGTGCGCCTTCGCGATCGAGGAGCTGGCGGCGGGCGAGCCTGCGGCGAGCAACCTGCACGACCCGTCGTGGCACGAGGCGGCGTGCGCCTCCATCGGCCGCCTCCGGGCCCTCGCCCCGGTCCGGGCCCATCTCAGCCACGACGAGCGCACGCTCGACCTCGATCGAGGGTGGTCCGCGGCCTCGCCGACGGGGTAGAGCAGTCGCATGGCATCCCCCCAGGACCGCACCCCGTACCACGGCGAGGCGCCCCTCGCCAAGGGCCAAGGCGCCGACGACGACTTCGACCTGCCGACCGACGACGCCACCGGCGTGTCCCTCCCGCCGTCGCCCGTGGTGCCGATCCTCCCTCCCGACCGGGTGGCGCCCTACTAGCTGCGGAGCCTCCGCGACGGTCAGCCGCCGTCGCCGGGACGACGGGCGTCCTCGTTGCCCTGCGCCAGTGTGCGGCCGACCTCGTGGGGGACGGACTCCCGGTCCTCGGTGCGCACTGTGTCGACCACGCGCCCGTCGAGGTCGGTGACGTCGAGGCGGAGCGGGCCTGCGTCCGCCAGCACGCGGGCCACCCGCTCGGTGGCCTCTCCGGCCGGCACCCGAACGGCCAACGTGACGCCGCGCTCGGCGGTCAGCGGGGCGGCCGCCGGCCCAACCACGCTCAGGCCCCCGCCTGCCACGAACCCCACGGTGGCGCCCGCCACCGCGCCGACGACGGCGGCCACCAGGAAGCGCTGCCACATCGTGGGGCCGAACTCCAGGAGGCCGAACGGCAGGGCGGCGATGGCGCCGAAGACGGTGGCCGCGGGCGTTCCCACGCCCGCCCCCTTCGCCATCTCCCTGGTGAAGGGGCCCACGTTGCCGGGACCGGCCACCGTGTGCTCCATCTCCTCCTGCATCTCGTTGCGCAGCGCCTGCTGCTCGTCGGCCGGCGCCCCGATGCGCACGTCGGTGGCGACGCCGCTGCGTTCCACGGCTTCGGCCGCTCGGCGGGCCTGTGCCTCGTCGGGGAAGACCGCCATCACCTCGCGTCGTTCCATCGGCCCTTGGATACCCGGGCGCCCCGCCGCGGAACCCGTCAGCAGTCGGGGTGGAGCTCGAGCACGAGCGCGGCGATGTCGAGCTGGAGCCGGTCGAGCGGCCGGGCAGGGTCGAGGCCGGTCAGCTCGCCCAGCCGCCTGAGTCGGTAGCCCACCGTCTTGGCGTGGACCAGGAGCAGGTCGGCCGCCTCGCTGAGCGCGCCACCCGACTGTGCCAGCGCCCGCAGGGTGGCGAGGAGCTTGTGGCGCTGGTCGGGCCGGAGGTCGAGCACGGGACCGAGCACCCGTCGGACGAAGGCGCGCCCCTCCTCCGGTCCGGCGGCGTCGAGGAACCGGAGCATGCGCAGGTCGTCGGGCCGCAGGGCCCCCGGCCTCCTGCCCACGCGGCGAACGATCCGCACGAGCCGGGCCGCGTCCTTGTAGCTCGCGTGGATGCCGCCCGCCGTGGGTCGGGGCTCGGCGGCCAGTACGAGCACCCCTTCGTCGGCCGCGATCTCCACTGCCACCTCCACCGCGTGCTGCCACTCCCACTCGCTCGGCACCGGCACGGCGACGACGGCGTGCACCGTCGGCGTGCCACGCACCGAGCCGTCGAGCGCGTCGGGCAACCGATCGACCAGGGCGTCCTTGGTGGCCCGCAGCACTTCGGTGACCTCGCCCGCGTCGGCAGGCAGGGCCAGGAGCAGCAGCCCGTGCGGCACCCGCAGGTCGATGCCGAGCGCCGCCGCCCGCCGCTCGATCTCGGCGTCCGAGTCGAACACGCCCGAGAGCAGCTCTTCGACGGCGTCGTCGCGCGCCCGCACGCGGGCGGTGAGGCCGAGGCGCTGGTGCGCTGTGTAGCCCTTCGACATGACCACGGCGCACTGCTGCATGTAGTCGAAGACCTCGTCGCCGAGGCGCCCCATGGCGGGCACGGCGGCCTCCGCAGGCGCGTCGCCCGGGACCAGGCGCAGGATGTAGTCCCACCCGGCGCGCATGGCCGCCCGGACCCCGTGCAGCATCTCGTCCAAGGGCACGCCCTGGGCCGCCCGCACACCGCCCAGGGCCTCGATCCTGGCCAGCTCGGCGGCCGAGAGGCGCCGCCCCTCGACGAGGAGGTCGACGAACTGGTGCACGGTGAGGCGGACGCCCTCGTGCACGAGCTCGGCGTCGCGGGCCGTCAGGTCGCGGTAGGCGGGCACGGTGGCCCGCATGCCCTCCACCACCGCCGACACCATGTCCTCCCGTCGGTCGTCGAGCGCCTCCACGACGCGTTGCAGCACCGTGTCGGTCAGCATGGGGCCGCCGTTTGTCCGCAGGGACAATCACGTGCGCAAAGGTTTCCGGTCGGAGCCATAGACGACAATGAGTAGCACTGGCACAATTGCCGTGCAATGACCCGTTCCGGCGCCCGACGAATTTCGTGCATAGGGGCTTCGCTGTTTCGTGCAAATGCACGAATGCCGTCGGGCGTCGCGGCAACGGCCGGCGGGGCGATGTCTCCTCGTCGAGTGGGAGGGTGGCCTGTGCAGACCCACCCTCCCCGCCGACGGCTCCCCGGAGGCGCGTCCCACGTGGGGCGGAGGAGGTCGCCCTCCGCCCCACGGGCCGGGCGCCGGCGTAGCCCGACGAGCCACTGGGTAGGGCACGCGCCCGTGAGCGACATCGACATCACTGCCATGGAGCCCGGCCACTTCGGGGTGCAGGTCACCGAGGGCACGGTGACAGCGAGCGCCCGGGTGGCGGTGCCCGAGGACCTGCTCGACGACTTGGCGCTGCTCGACGTGCCCGCCGAGCGGGTGGTGGAGGAGACGATCGCCTTCCTCCTCGAACGTGAGCCCGCCACTGCCATCCCCCGGGAGCTCTCCCTCGCCGACGTCGCCGGTCGCTATCCCGAGTACTACGAGGAGCTGCGCGCCCGGCTGGCCGCCTAGTCCGGTTCCCCCCGGACGCGACACGGGGCCGGTGCACGGCCGGCCCCGTGTCGGGTTGCGATTGCGGATGCTCGGTCGTCCCGGGCATCCGGCCCTCGGCGGCCGGCGGGGAGGCCTCGTCGAGAGAGAATCGTTCGGAGGTGCTGGGCCGTCCGTCCGAGACGATCGGCCGGCGTCTCCGGCGTGGCCGCCTCGACCGCTCGGCATCACCCGAGAGACAGGCCGGGCCGGAGGCGCCGAGGGCTACGTGTTGGGCGGGGCGGCGCTGATGTCCGCCAGGGCAGAGTGCTCGTCGCGCTCGATGGCGAGGTCGCCGATCGACACGATGCCGACGGGCTTGCCGTTCTCCACGATCGGGAGCCGGCGCAGGGCCCGCTCGCGCATGAGCGTGACGGCTTCCTCCACCTGGGCGGTCGGCTCGAGCGTCACCAGGTCACGGCTGCAGATGTCGCCCACCGTCGTGGTTGTGGGCTCCCGGCCGTCGGCGATCGCCCGGACCACGATGTCGCGGTCGGTGACGATCCCGCACACCGTGCCGCCGTCTGTGACGATCACGTCGCCGATGCCTTGGTCGCGCATCTGCTGTGCGGCCTCGAGGATCGTCGTCCCCGCTGTGACCGCCAGCGGGTTCGGCGTCATCAGGTCCTTCAGGGTCTGAGCCACGGGTGCCTCCTCGCATGAGTGGACCCGAGCGTCCTACCCCCGGCTTCGGGCGACGATGCGGCGGGCGTCCACGCCCGGTGGCAGGGTGCCGAACGCCCGGCCCGCGTCGCCGTCGAGGCGGGAGGCGCAGAAGGCGTCGGCCACGGCCGGGTCGGCGTGGCGCACCAGCAGCGAGGCCTGGAAGGCCAGGGCCATCGCCTCCACCACCCGCCGGGCCCGGGCCTCGATGTCGTCGAGGTCGGACAGCTCCTTCTCGATCTGCGTCACCGCCGCGTCCAGCCGGGGTTCGGCCCCGGCCGCCGCCTTGACCTCGGCCAGGAAGGCGTCGACCGACTCCGGGCTGCGCGCCATGGCCCGCAGCACGTCGAGGCAGATGACGTTGCCACTGCCCTCCCAGATGCCGTTGAGCGGGCTCTGCCGGAAGATGCGGGGCAGGCCGGAGGCCTCGACGTAGCCGTTGCCGCCCAGGCACTCGAGGGCCTCGGCGGCGTGGACCGGCGCCCGCTTGCACACCCAGTACTTCACGACGGGGGTGGCCAGCCGCTTGAGCAGCCGTTCGTGCTCGTCGTCGGGGCCCGCGTCGTAGGCACGGGCCAGGCGGAGGGCGGTGACGGTGGCGGCCTCCGCCTCGACGGCCAGGTCGGCCAGCACGTTGGCCATGAGCGGCTGGTCGAGGAGCGTGCGGCCGAAGGCCTGCCGGTGGGCGGCGTGGTGGAGCGCCTGGGCCAGGCCGTGGCGGTGTGTGGCGGTGGCGCCCAGCACGCAGTCGAGCCGGGTGTGGTTGACCATCTCGATGATCGTGCGCACGCCTTGGCCCTCCTCGCCCACCAGGCGGGCCCAGGCTCGGTCGTACTCGACCTCGCTGGAGGCGTTCGAGCGGTCGCCGAGCTTGTCCTTCAGGCGCTGGATGTGCATGGCGTTGCGGCTGCCGTCGGGCCGGCGGCGAGGGAGGAGGAAGCAGCTCAGCCCGCCCGGGGCCTGGGCCAGCACGAGGAAGGCGTCGGACATCGGCGCCGAGCAGAACCACTTGTGCCCGGTGAGGAGGTACTCGCCGGGGGTTCCCGTGGGCTCGGCGCGCGTGGTGTTGGCCCGCACGTCGGAGCCGCCCTGCTTCTCCGTCATGGCCATGCCGAAGACGGCACCCTGCTTCTCGGCCACCGGCGCCGGGCGGGGGTCGTAGGTGCGAGAGAACAGCTTGGGCTCCCACTCGGCAGCCACGTCGGGCTGCCGGCGCAGGGCGGGCAGGACCGAGTACGTCATCGAGATCGGGCACGTGTGGCCTGCGTCCACCTGCGACCACACGATCATCTTGGCGGCGCGGGCCACGTGGGCGCCGGGGCGGGCGTCGGCCCACGGCGCCGCGTGGAGCCCGTAGGCGACCGCCGTGCGCATGAGCTCGTGGTAAGCGGGGTGGTACGCCACCTCGTCGATGCGGTTGCCGAAGCGGTCGTGGGTGTGGAGGACCGGCGGGTTCTCGTTGGCCTGGAACCCCCACTGGATGGCTGTGGGCGAGCCCGCCAGCGCGCCCAGCTCGGTGAGCTCCTCCTCGGCCCATGCCGCCCCCTCCCGTCGGACGGCGTCGACCAGCGCGGCGTCGGCGGCGTACGCGTTGTGGCCCTCGTAGGGCGGCGGCTGGTTGAAGACCTCGTGCGTCGTGCTCACGTGCGTGCTCCCTCCGCGGTGGCCTTGATGCGGTCGAGCGTGCGCCGCATGCCGTCGGTGTTGTGCTCGGCCCGGTTCGACACTCCGCTCACCAGGTTGCCGAGGAGCTTCATCACCCGGCCCCGCCGGTCCTCCCACGCCTCGGTGACGTCGCAGCCGCCCTCGGGGTGGGGCGTGATGCGGTACGTCCAACGCGACACGGGCAGGTCGAAGACGGAGTGGACGTCGAAGCTCAGCTCTCGCCCCGGCTGGGCGGTGACGACGGTGCCCTTCGTCGTCCACCGCCGGACGCCGCGGCGGTTGTGGCCCTTGAACCGGGCGCCGGGCGTGGCGGCGGTCGCCCCGTCGGTCCACGTGCAGCGAACGCACTCCGGGCTCCACTCGCCCATGCGGGGCAGGTCGCCGACCAGCTCGTACACCTGCTCGGGCGTGGCGTCGACGTGGACGGAGACCTCCACCTGTTCCCCCATGCGGCCCCATCGTGGTCGTTCCCGCCCTGTTCTGCACACCGGAGCGCGCAGAACAGGGCGGAAGCGGTCAGTAGGCGATGTTGAACGCCTCCTTCTCGTGCGCCTCGTACGTGCGCCACCGCTCGGTGCCGCCCTTGTACGTCGGGCACATGGTGTGCTCGCCGCTGTTGTCACCGCACACGGAGTCGGAGCCGCTGAAGTGCCCGAAGCCCATGGCGTGCCCCTGCTCGTGGCTGATGATGCTCCAGAGGTCGATCTGGCAGCCGTTGACGCACAGGTTGAGGAACCCGTCGTTGGCGTCGCCCGTGCCCGTGTACCAGTCCTGGTCCGTGTCGAACACCATCCACGAGCTGGCCCGCCCTCCCGACGGGATGTAGTAGCAGTAGCTGCTGAGGCCGAGCGCGTTCGGGTAGCCGAGCGAGCTCGTCTCGATCCAGTGGACCGTCATCGTGCCGACGTTCGGCGGGCACTGCGCCAGCGGGTTGAAGTCGGCGATCCGGTTGGCGTCGCGGGTGATCGTGCGCGTGGTGCCGACCGCGTTCCACTCGTTGCGGGCGCTGTCGAGTCGGTTCACGTGGTCCCCACCCGGGTACCCCTGCGTGACCTGCATCGTGATCGTGCTGTGGAGCTGCCACATCTGGGTGGACGTGGGCAGGTGGTGGGCATAGGCCACCGACGGTGCGAGGAGCAGCAGCGCAGCGGCGACGACTGCGCCGGGCGCCGACCATGCCGAGGAAAGCCGTCTCATCGCGCTGCCCACCTCCGTGCATCCGACTCGCAGATCTCGAACTCCTCGACCACCCACGCGGTGCCGTTCTCGGTGGGGACGAGCTCGGTCATCGTTGCGTTCGGCACCAGTCGGTCGAGCTCGACGACGGTCGACCGCGCCGACGCGCTCTCGAGCCTGGCCTCGCCGTTGCCGGACGCCACCTTCCTGAACTGCCCGCGCCCCATGCCGGGGTAGGCGGTGGAGACGAGGTGCTCGACTGCCTCCTCGGGGGAGTCGAAGCCCTCGATGTCCTGCGTTCGGTCGTACGTCGCGTGCTGGACCATCGCCTTCGTGCCCGCCGGGCACGCAAGGCCACCGCCGTTCGAACTGCCCGTCGCCGCGCCGACGGACGCCGCTACGACGATCGGCGCAGCGACTGCCGTCGCCACCAGCGCCAATCGTCTTCCATGCCACCGTCGCATTCCGTTCCTTTCGGTCGTTGTCCGTTGCGTCACGGGGGCGTCCGACCTGCTGGGTCGTCGGGCTCGCCGCTCGGGCGCCGACGGGAGAGGAGGAGGCCTGCGGCCACGGCACCTGCCGTCCCGCCGAGCAGGCCGAAGGCGACCACGGCCGTGGTGTTCGGAACGCCGGTGAGGCACGACGAGACCGGGCGGCCGGGGACGACGTCCTCGCACACGGTCGTTGTGTCACGGGTCACCAGCACTGCTGCCAACGCGGACGCCGAGCCGAACACGACGAACGCCAGCGCGAGAACGAGGAACCATTTCGCCCGGCCCGCCGCCTGCCTGTCGTTCGATGCGTTCGTCTCGCTCATGTCGACTTCGACGACGCCGGTGCGCCCGGCCTCCCCCCCAGTTCGCCGCTTGCCATGAGCACGTGCTCGGTGCCCGCCGCAGCGCACGTCCCCCACCCGCTCATTTCGCACCGGCGTCGGAAACGTGTCGGTGCCTTTCTCGCGTTTTCGGGAAACGACCTGCGCCCATCGGCAATCGGCGTCACGAACGAACGACGGGGCCTTGGTGCAAAGCCATGAAGAGCCCGCCGACAAGCGACCGTGCGGCGGCCTCGGGGTGTGCTTTTCGACGAAAAGGGAGGTTCAGGTGGCGGGGACGGGAGCGGGGAGCAGCGTCTCGCCCATGAGCCACGTGTCGACGGCGGCCGCGCACGACCGGCCCTCGGCGATGGCCCAGACGATCAGGCTCTGGCCCCGGCCCATGTCGCCGCAGGCGAACACGCCTGTCACGTTGGTGGCCCACTCGCGGTCGCGGGACACGTTGCCCCGCGGGTTGAGCTCCACGCCGAGCCCTTCGAGCAGTGCCGACCGCTCGGGGCCGACGAAGCCCATGGCCAGCAGCACCAGCTCGCACTCCAGCTCGAAGTCGGTGCCCTCCACCTTCTCGAACGACATGCGGCCGTCCACGAAGACCTGCTTCACCTCATGGGCCCGCAGCGCTCGCACGTTGCCGTGCTCGTCGCCGAGGAAGCACTCCGTGTTCACCGAGAACACCCGCTCGCCGCCCTCCTCGTGGGCCGAGGAGGTGCGGAACATCAGCGGCCACAGTGGCCACGGCGTGCTGTCGGCCCGACTGTCGGGCGGGCGGGGCATGATCTCGAACTGGTGCACCGACACCGCGCCTTGGCGGTGGGCGGTGCCGAGGCAGTCGGCGCCGGTGTCGCCGCCGCCGATGATGACGACCCGCTTGCCCCCGGCCGTGATGGGCGGCTCGGCGATGTCGCCATGCTGCACCTTGTTGGCCCACGGCAGGTATTCCATCGCCTGGTGGACGCCGCCGAGCTCGCGGCCGGGGATGGGCAGGTCGCGCCAGGCGGTGGCGCCGCCCGCCAGCACGATCGCATCGAAGTCGGCTCGCAGCTCGTCGGCGGTGACGTCGACGCCGACGTTCACGCCGGTGTGGAACTCGGTGCCCTCGGCCTCCATCTGGGCGATGCGGCGGTCGAGGTGGCGCTTCTCCATCTTGAACTCGGGGATGCCGTAGCGCAGCAGCCCGCCGATGCGGTCGGCCCGCTCGAAGACCACGACGTCGTGGCCCGCCCGGGTGAGCTGCTGGGCGGAGGCCAGGCCCGCGGGCCCGGAGCCGACCACGGCCACCTTCTTCCCGGTCTTCACCGCGGGCGGCACGGGTTGCACCCAGCCCTCCTCCCACGCCCGGTCGATGATCGAGACCTCGACCTGCTTGATCGCGACCGGGTCCTGGTTGATGCCGAGGACGCAGGCGGCCTCGCACGGCGCCGGGCACAGCCGGCCGGTGAACTCGGGGAAGTTGTTGGTGGCGTGCAGGCGCTCGATGGCGTCGCGCCAGTGGTCGCGGAAGACGAGGTCGTTCCACTCGGGGATGAGGTTGCCGAGCGGGCAGCCGTTGTTGCAGAAGGGGATGCCGCAGTCCATGCACCGCGAGGCCTGCACCTCGAGCCGCTCCTTGGAGTACGGCTCGTAGACCTCCTTCCAGTCGCGCAGCCGCACCGGCACCGGACGGCGGGTGGGCGTCTCCCGCCCGTGCTTCATGAACCCGGTCACGTCACCCACAGCCCTGCTCCTTCTGGCACCGAATCCGCGGCCTATGGCGCGCAGTTTGCATCCCAAAACGGTCAGCCATGGGCGGCCGCCATGATCGCTTCCTCCACCGACTCGCCCCGCTCCTCGGCGATGGCGGCGGCCTCGAGGACCCGCTTGTAGTCCTTGGGCATGACCTTCACGAACCGGCGGACCTCGTTGTGCCACCGGTCGAGGATGGGGGTGGCCACGGCGGAGCCGGTCTCGGCCAGGTGCTTGCGCAGGATGTCGCGCAGCCACTCGACGTCCTCGTCCTCCATGGGGTCGAGGTCGACCATCTCCCGGTTCACCCGGTGCGGGAACGTGCCGTCGGCGTCGTACACGTAGGCGATGCCGCCCGACATGCCCGCCCCGAAGTTCCGCCCGGTCGGCCCCAGCACGACCACCCGGCCGCCGGTCATGTACTCGCAGCCGTGGTCGCCGATGCCCTCGACCACCGCGGTGGCGCCCGAGTTGCGCACGCAGAACCGCTCGCCCACCACGCCCCGGATGAACGCCTCGCCGCCGGTGGCCCCGTAGAGGATGACGTTGCCGGCGATGATGTTCTCCTCGGCGGCGAACGGCGACTCCTTCGGCGGGTACACCACCAGCCGCCCGCCCGACAGGCCCTTGCCGAAGTAGTCGTTGGCGTCGCCTTCGAGGCGCAGCGTGATGCCCCGGGGCACGAACGCCCCGAAGCTCTGGCCCGCCGAGCCCCGCAAGTGGAACCGGATGGTGTCGTCGGGCAGGCCGTCGCCGCCGTAGCGCTTGGTGACGTGGTAGCCGAGCATGGTGCCGACGGTGCGGTTGGTGTTGCGGATCTCCAGCGACGCCGACACCGGCAGGGCGTCCTCCAGCGCGGGCTGGGCCAGCTCGATCAGCGTGTTGTCGAGCGCCTTGTCGAGGCTGTGGTCCTGCGACGTGGAGCAGTAGCGGGTCTTGTTGCGGCCCAGCTCCGGCATGTGCAGGATCGGCGAGAGGTCGAGGCCGGCCGCCTTCCAGTGGTCGACCGCCTCCCGCGTGTCGAGCAGGTCGGTCCGGCCGATGACCTCGTCGAGCGAGCGGTAGCCGAGCTGGGCGAGCAGCTCGCGCACCTCCTCGGCCACGAACTCGAAGAAGTTGACGACGAACTCGGGCTTGCCGGTGAAGCGCTTGCGCAGCTCGGGGTTCTGGGTGGCCACGCCCACGGGGCAGGTGTCGAGGTGGCAGACCCGCATCATGATGCAGCCGCTCACCACCAGCGGAGCGGTGGCGAAGCCGAACTCCTCGGCGCCGAGGAGCGCGGCGATCACCACGTCGCGCCCGGTCTTCAGCTGCCCGTCGACCTGCACGACGATGCGGTCGCGCAGCCCGTTGATCAGCAGCGTCTGCTGCGTCTCGGCCAGCCCCAGCTCCCACGGCGCGCCCGCGTGCTTGATCGACGTCAGCGGCGAGGCACCGGTGCCGCCGTCGTGTCCGGAGATGAGCACGACGTCGGCGTGTGCCTTCGACACGCCCGCCGCCACCGTGCCCACGCCCACCTCGGCCACCAGCTTCACGTGCACCCGCGCCTCGGGGTTGGAGTTCTTGAGGTCGTGGATGAGCTGCTTGAGGTCCTCGATCGAGTAGATGTCGTGGTGGGGCGGCGGGCTGATGAGCCCCACCCCCGGGGTGGAGTACCGGGTCTTGGCGATCCAGGGGTACACCTTGTGCCCCGGCAGCTGGCCGCCCTCGCCGGGCTTGGCGCCTTGGGCCATCTTGATCTGGAGGTCGTCGGCGTTGACGAGGTACTCGCTGGTCACGCCGAAGCGACCCGACGCCACCTGCTTGATGGCGCTGCGCCGCAGGTCGCCGTTGGGATCGGGGATGTAGCGGTCGGGGTCCTCGCCGCCCTCGCCGGTGTTGGACTTGCCGCCCAGCCGGTTCATGGCGATGGCCAGCGTCTCGTGCGCCTCCTTGGAGATCGACCCGTACGACATGGCGCCGGTGGCGAAGCGCTTCACGATCGAGGAGACCGGCTCGACCTCCTCGATCGGCACCGGCGGCCGGTCGCCCACCTTCAGCTTGAACAGTCCGCGAAGGGTGGCCAGCCGCTCGGCCTGCTCGTCGACCAGCTGGGTGTACTCCTTGTAGATCTCGTATCGCTTGGTGCGGGTGGCGTGCTGGAGGCGGAACACGGTCTCCGGGTTGAACAGGTGGTACTCGCCCTCGCGGCGCCACTGGTACTCGCCTCCGACCTCGAGGTCGCGGTGGGCGCGCTCGGTGGGCCGGTCGGGGTGGGCGAAGCGGTGGCGGGCCGCCACCTCGGCGGCGATCACGTCGAGCCCGACTCCGCCGAGCTTGCTCACCGTGCCGGTGAAGAACTCTTCGACAAGCTCGTTCGACAGGCCGATGGTCTCGAAGACCTGGGCGCCGGTGTAGGACGCCACCGTGGAGATGCCCATCTTCGACATGATCTTGAGGACGCCCTTGCCGCAGGCCTTGATGTAGTTGCGGACGGCCTTGCGGGGCGTGACCCCCGTGATCAGCCCGTCGCGGATCATGCCCTCGATCGAGTCGAAGGCCAGGTAGGGGTTGACGGCCGAGGCGCCGTACCCGAGCAGCAGTGCGATGTGGTGCACCTCGCGCGCCTCGCCCGTCTCCACCACGAGACCCACCTTGGTGCGGGTCTTCTCGCGGATGAGGTGGTGGTGCACGGCCGACACGAGCAAGAGGGCCGGGATGGGCGCCAGCTCCTCGTTGCTGTGGCGGTCGGACAGCACGATGACCTTCGCCCCGTCGGCGATGGCGGCGCTGACCTTCTCGCGGATGTCGTGCAGCGCGGCGCGCAGGGCGTCGCCGCCGCCCGCCACCGGGAACAGGCCGTCGATGGCGAACGGCTTGAAGCCGGGCATGTCGCCGTTCTCGTTGATGTAGAGGAGCTTGGCCAGCTCCTCGTTGGTGATGACCGGGTGGGGCAGCACGATCTGCCGGCACGAGGCGGGCGTGGCCTCCAACAGGTTCTGCTCCGGCCCCAACGTCGACTGGAGCGACGTCACCAGCTCCTCGCGGATGGCGTCGAGGGGCGGGTTGGTGACCTGGGCGAACAGCTGTTGGAAGTAGTCGTAGAGCAGACGGGACCGCTGCGAGAGCACAGCCACCGGCGTGTCGGTGCCCATGGACCCGATGGGCTCGGCGCCCGTCTTGGCCATGGGCGCCACCAGGAGGCGCAGCTCCTCGTGGGTGTAGCCGAACGTGCGCTGGTGCCTGACGATCGACGCGTGCTGCGGCACGAGCATCGTGCGCGGCGGCAGGTCGTCGAGGTGCACGAGGCCGCCGTGCAGCCACTCCTCGTAGGGGTGCTCGGACGCCAGCTGGGCCTTGATCTCCTCGTCGTCGATGATGCGGCCCTGCGAGGTGTCGACGAGGAACATGCGGCCGGGCTGGAGGCGGCCCTTCTTCACCACCTTGGCCGGGTCGACGTCGACCACTCCGACTTCCGACGCCATGATCACCAGGTCGTCGCTCGTCACCCAGAACCGCGAAGGGCGCAGGCCGTTGCGGTCGAGCACGGCGCCGACCACGGTGCCGTCGGTGAACGCCACCGAGGCGGGGCCGTCCCACGGCTCCATCAGCGAGGCGTGGAACTGGTAGAACGCCCGCTTCTCGGGCGACATCGACTCGTGGTTCTCCCACGCCTCGGGGATCATCATCAGCACGGCGTGGGGGAGCGGCCGGCCGCCGAGGTGGAGGAGCTCCAGCGCCTCGTCGAAGGAGGCGGAGTCGGAGGCGCCGGGCGTGCAGATCGGGAAGATGCGCTCGAGGTCGCCGGGGAGCAGGTCGCTCTGGAGCAGCGCCTCCCGGGCCCGCATCCAGTTGCGGTTGCCCTGCACCGTGTTGATCTCGCCGTTGTGGGCGATGTAGCGGTACGGGTGGGCCAGCGGCCACGACGGGAACGTGTTGGTGGAGAAGCGGGAGTGGACGAGCGCCAGCGCCGATTCGATCCGCTCGTCGAGCAGCTCGGGATAGAACTCGGTGAGCTGGGGCGTGGTGAGCATCCCCTTGTACACGAACGTGCGTGTGGAGAAGCTCGGGAAGTAGACGCCCTCCACCTCGTGCTCCATGCGCTTGCGCAGGACGAAGGCGCGGCGTTCGAGGTCGAGCCCCGACCAATCGCCGCCCACGAAGAGCTGGCGGAAGGTGGGCTCCACCGCCTTGGCCGACTCGCCGATCATCGAGTCGTCGGTGGGGACGGTGCGCCAGCCGAGGAGCGTGAGGCCTTCGGCGTCGACGACCTTGGCGATCGCCTTGGCGGCGGCGTCGGCGGCGTCGGGGTCGCGGGGCAGGAAGGCGATGCCGGTGGCGTAGCTGGCCGCGGGCGGCAGGTCGAAGTCGACCACCTCGCGGAAGAAGCGGTCGGGCGTCTGGAGGAGGATCCCGGCACCGTCGCCGGTGTTGACCTCCGAGCCCGAGGCGCCCCGGTGGTTCAGGTTGCAGAGCGCGCCGACGCCCATCTCGACGATGGCGTGGCTCTTGCGCCCCTTCATGTCGACGACGAAGGAGACGCCACAGGCGTCGTGCTCGAAGGCGGGGTCGTAGAGGCCCTGGGGCCCCGGGAGATCCTTGGGCATTCGCGTCAACGTCCTCGGTTTGGGCTCGGTACTGATGCTGCGGAGCCCGGGACGACGCTGGCCCTGCCGCAGTTCGGGAGATCGTACCAGAGGCGATCGGCGCCGCGCGTGGAGGCGCAATGGGCCGCTGAGCGGACCGAAACGCCTCCGGGTCCGCGTCAGACCGGACAAACCAGCACTCTCCGTGGGAATTGCCGGGTTGCAACGCTGTTCCAGGCGCCCGAGGTGCCGATGAGGAGCCGTGAACGTCTCAGCCTCCACGACCGCGGCCGCCCGAGCGCACGCCAACCGCTGGCTCGGCGTCGGCCGCTCCTCGGACGCCGACGCCTACGAGGCCGGGGCCGCGGCAGCGGCGGAGGCGCTCGCGAGCGACGACGCCAAGCTCATGATCGTCTTCTGCTCCGACTCCTACGACCTGCCCCGCCTGCTGGCGGGCGTCAACGACACCACGGGCGGCGTGCCGCTGATCGGCTGCTCCACGGCGGGCGAGATCTCTGGCACGGGACCGGGCGACGCGGGCGTGGTGGTCACCGCCGTCGGCGGCAGCGGGTTCAGCATCGCCACCGGCAGCGCCGACAACGCGTCCCGCCACCTTCGCGAGGCGAGCGCCCGGGCGTCCTTCTGCATCGACTGCATCGACGACAAGCCGTTCAAGGTATTGCTCCTGCTCACCGACGGGCTGGCCGGCGACCAACAGGAGATCGTGCGGGGGGCCTACAGCGTGGTCGGCGCCGAGGTGCCCTTGGTGGGCGGGTGCGCGGGCGACGACCTCAAGATGAAGGGGACCTTCCAGTTCCACGACGACCGCGTGCTCGAGAACGCCGTGGTGGCCGCCGCCGTGGGCTCCGACGCCCCCATGGGCATCGGCGTGCGGCACGGCTGGCGGCGCGTCGGCGAGCCCATGCTCGTCACCGGCAGCGACAGCAGCCGGGTGTACACGCTCGACGATCAGCCCGCCCTCGACGTCTACCTCGAGCGGCTGGATGCCCCACAGGAGGCGCGCACAGACCCGGGCGCGTTCACCCGCTTCGCCATGACCCACCCGCTCGGCCTCAGCCGCCGCAGCGGCGAGGAGGTGCGTTTCGTGGCCGAGGCCGACTTCGAGGAACGTTCCCTGGTCTGCATCGCCCAGGTGCCCCAAGGCGGGCTGGCCTGGTTCATGGAGGGCGACGACGACTCTGTGCTCGCAGCCACCGACGCCGCCTGCGAGGACGCGCTCGGTGCCCTCGGGACCAGCGAGCCGCTGGGCGTGCTGGCCTTCGACTGCATCGCCCGGCGCGGCGTCCTCGGCGACGCCGGCATCCAGCGGGAGGTCGATCGCATCGCCGAGCACGCGCGGGGGGCACCGGTGGCCGGGTTCTACACCTACGGCGAGATCGCCCGGACGCACGGCATGAGCGGGTTCCACAACCAGACGCTCGTCGTGCTGGCCTTGGGCTAGCGCAGGAGGACGCATGCCGGGCCTCGGCACGTGGTCGGCCCAGCAGCTGGCCGAGTTCCTCGCCGTCGTCTCCGCCTTCCCCGACGAGCACTCGGCGCTGCTCGGCGCGCTCGAACGGGCGGCCGAGGCCGTCGAGGCCGAGGTCGCCGCGCTCGTGCGGGGCGACGAGGTGGTCGTCGCCGTCGGCTTCCCGCTGGGCCGGGTGCCCACCGACGACGTGGTCCGCGTGGCCCGCAGCCAGGGCGACCTCGACGTGCCCGGCGTGGGTCGCTGCGTCGTCGCCCGCATCCCGATCGACGAGCCGCTCGCCGCCACACTCGTGCTGGCCCGCTCGGGCGAGCCCTTCGAGCGGGCCGAGGCGGGCCTGCTGCGCGGCATGGCGCGCGTCCTCGGCCTCACCGTCGAGATGCTGCGGGTGGTCGACCGCGAGCGGGCGCTGCGCCAGGAGAGCGAGGCACAGGCCGACGAGAACGCCCACCTGCTCGCCGGCCTCCAGGAGCGCCAGCACCTCCTCGAGCAGCTCTTCAAGATCCAGCGCTCGATCTCGCATCGGGCGCCCATCGACGGCGTGCTCGACGCCATCACCCAGGGCGCCGCCGAGCTCCTGGGCGACGAGGTGGTCGGGCTCCGGCTGATCGACGAGGAGCGGCCCGACACGATGGTGATGGTCTCCTCCGTCGGCCTCTCGCCGCAGACGCTGAGCGAGCTGCGCTGCGTCCCTGTCACCCAAGGCGTCGGCGGCAGGTGCGTGGTGGAGCAGCGGCTCGTGATCGCCGACGACTACCAGACGACGGACCTGGCCCTCCCGCAGCTCGTGGCGGACGGGCTGGAGGCGGCCATGGCCGCGCCCGTCCATCGCAACGGCACGGTCGTCGGCAGCCTCGTCGTCGGCACCCGCAAGGCGGGCCGTTGCTACACCGAGACCGAGCAGGAGGTGCTGCTCGCGTTCGCCGAGCACGCCAGCCTGGCGCTGAACGACGCCAGCGCGCTCGAGGCCATGCGGCGAGCGTTCGGCGAGGCCGTCCACCAGGCCACCCACGACGCGCTGACGGGCCTGCCCAACCGCACCCTGGTGATCGACCGGCTGACGCACGCGCTGGCTCGCTCCCGGCGCACCCCACGGGGGCTGGCCGTGCTGTTCGTCGACCTCGACCGCTTCAAGGTGGTCAACGACTCGCTGGGCCACTCGGTGGGCGACGAGGTCCTCATCCAGATCGCAGAGCGGTTGCAGTCGGCCGTACGGCCGGGAGACACGGTCAGCCGGCTGGCCGGCGACGAGTTCGTCGTGGTGTGCGAGGAGTTCGAGGACGAAGCCGACCTGCTTCGGCTCGGCGAGCGCATGGCCCACGCCATCGCCCGACCGCTCCACCTCTACGGCCGGGAGACGATCATCACGGCGTCGATCGGCATTGCCATCGCCTGTCCCGAGACCCGGGCCGAGGACCTGCTCCGCGACGCCGACGTCGCCATGTACAGGGCCAAGGAGCGGGGACGGTCGCGCATCGAGGTGTTCGACGAGGCCATGCGCACGCGCATGCTCGACCGCTTGGAGACGGAGCACGCCCTGCGGGTCGCCATCCAACAGGGCGCACTGGTGCTGCACTACCAGCCCACGGTCTGCCTGACCACGGGCCGCGTGCTGTCGTTCGAGGCGCTCGTGCGTTGGCAGCACCCCGAGCGAGGTCTGGTGCCGCCGTCGGAGTTCGTGCCGCTCGCCGAGGACACGGGGCTCATCGTGCCCTTGGGGCGGTGGGCGCTGAGGACGGCGTGCGAGCAGCTCGCGGCATGGCGGACGGCCCGGCCGGAGCTCGACCACTTGCAGGTGAGCGTGAACCTGTCGGCCCGGCAGTTCGCCGACCCGCACCTCGTGGCGCTGGTGTCGGAGGCGCTGGCCGCTTCCGCCCTCCCGCCCGATCGGCTGTGGCTGGAGATCACCGAAAGCGCGCTCATGGAGGAGGCCGAGGCCACCGTCGACACCCTGCGGGCCCTGCGGGCGCTCGGCGTGCGCATCTCGATCGACGACTTCGGCACCGGCTACTCGTCGCTCAGCTACCTCAAGCGCTTCCCCGTGGACGTCCTGAAGATCGACCGCTCGTTCGTCGACGGCCTGGGCGTCGATCCCGAGGACCAAGCCATCGTGACGGCCATCGTCAGCCTCGCCCGTGCCCTCGGCCTCGGCGTGGTGGCCGAGGGCGTGGAGACGGCCGAGCAGCTCGACGAGGTGCGTCGGCTCGGCTGCAACAGCGTGCAGGGCTACTACCTCGGCCGACCCCGGGTCGCTTCCGAGGCGCTGGAACGCCTCCCGTCGAAGGCGATGGCGGGTTAGGAGAGGCCGTGGCCGAGGAGGACGCAGTTGCCCAACGTGCCGAGCACCGGTGGCGGGCGCTGGTCCAGCACTCAACCGAGCTGATCGCCGTCGTCGGAGCCGACGGCTCGGTGGAGTACGCCACGCCCGCGGTGCGCCGCCTGCTCGGATGGCCTGCCGGCGACCCCGCTCCCCGCGCGCTCGACTTCGTGCACCCCGACGACCTGGCCCGCGTGGAGGCCGACCTCGTGGAGCTCCTGGAGGGCAACGGCGGCGACGACCCCACCGCCGCCCGGGTGCTCGCCGCCGACGGCACGTACCACGACCTCGAGATCCTGGGGACCAACCTCCTGCACGACGAGCTCGTGCGCGGCGTGGTGCTCAACGCCCGTGACGTCACCGAGCGGCGCCGGGCCGAGTCCGAGCTGCGCTTGCGAGCCCGCCAGCAGCAGGTCGTCGCCGTCCTCGGCCACCGGGCCCTCATGGGCATCGACGTCGGCGTCCTCATGTCCGACGCCGCCGCGTTGGTCGCCGACACGCTCGACGTGCACCTGTGCTCGGTGTTCGAGCTCGACCCCGCCGAAGAGGAGCTGTGCCTCCGGGCGGGCGTGGGCTGGGAGGACGGCGCCGTCGGGCGCTTCCGCATGCAGGTGAGCGCCGACTCGCCGTCGGGCTTCGCCGTGTTGAGCGGCGAGGCCGTCCTCCTCGAAGACCTCCCGCGCGACCTGCGCTTCGCAGGGTCGACGTTGTTACTGGAGCACGGCGTGCGCAGCGGCGTGACGGTGTCGCTGCAGGGCGTCCACCGCCCCTTCGGCGTGATCGGCGTGTACAGCCGGGAGGAGCGACAGTTCGGCCCCGACGACGTCCACTTCCTCCAAGCCGTCGCCAACGTGCTCGCCACCGCGATCGAGCGGCGCCAGGCCGAGGAGGACATCCGGCTCCAGTCGCTGCACGACGCCCTCACCAAGCTGCCCAATCGCACGCTGTTCCTCGACCGTCTCGAACAGGCGCTGGCGCGGGTGGAGCGCAGCCCGCACGGGCGCGTCGTGGCCGTGCTGTTCCTCGACCTCGACCGCTTCAAGGTGGTGAACGACGGCCTCGGCCACGTGGCGGGCGACGAGCTGCTGATGGAGGTGGCGGCGCGGCTGCGTTCGATCCTGCGGCCGACCGACACGGTGGCGCGCTTCGGCGGCGACGAGTTCGTCCTCCTCCTCGACGACATCGAGTCGGACGACCACGCCGTCGACGTGGCCGCTCGCATCGGCGAGGTGTTCACGGTCCCGTTCGAGCTGAGCGGCCGCGAGGTCAAGGTGACCGCGAGCATCGGGATCGCGCTGACGACCGGCCGTCCGGGTGAACGAGCGGAGACGCTCGTGCGGGACGCCGATGCCGCCATGTACCGGGCGAAGGAGAAGGGCAAGGCGCGGTTCGAGATCTTCGACGACGCCATCCGCATGCGGGCGGTGCGAAGGCTCGAGACCGAGCAGGCCCTGCGGCGAGCGGTGGAGCGGGGCGAGTTGGAGCTGCTGTACCAGCCGGGCGTGTGGCTCGACAGCGGGCGGGTGGCCGCCGTGGAGGCGTTGGCCCGTTGGTGCCACCCCGAACGGGGGCCGGTGCCGCCCGCCGAGTTCATCCCGATCGCGGAGGAGACCGGCCTGATCCTGCCCTTGGGCGATTGGGTGCTGGAGCAGGCGGCTGTCCTGGCCGCCCGCTTGCAGTGGGTGTCCGAGCCCGGGTGGGTGATGACGGTGGCCGTGAACCTGTCGGCTCGCCAGTTGGGAGACCCGAAGCTTGTCGACCGAGTGGGTTCGCTCCTCGCCGCGCACGGGCTGCCGCCGCGGGCGCTGTCGCTGGAGATCACCGAGAGCGTCCTCATGGACGACGCCGAGAGCGCCCGGCGCACCCTGGGCGAGCTGAAGTCGCTCGGCGTGTACCTGGCCGTCGACGACTTCGGCACCGGGTACTCGTCGCTCGCCTACCTGAAGCGCTTCCCGGTGGACGCCCTCAAGGTCGACAAGTCGTTCGTGGACGGGCTCGGCCGGGAGGGCGAGGACGGCGCCATCGTGCGGGCCATCGTCACGTTGGCCCAGACGCTCGGGCTCGACACCGTGGCCGAGGGCGTGGAGACGGCCGAGCAGGTGGAGCGCCTGGTCGAGCTGGGGTGCGTGTTCGCCCAGGGCTACCACTTCGCCCGCCCCATGCCCGCCGAGCAGCTCGACCGGTGGCTGGCGGGGGCGGTCAGTCCTCGCCCAGCCAGGCAGGCGCGTGCCTCAGCAGGTGACGGCTGACGTCGAGGCAACGGTCGAGCACCTCGCACAGCATCTCCTCGCCTGCCAGCACCTTGGCCAGCGACACCTGCTGCTTGGCCGTGATGGTGAGGCTGCGCTCCGGCGCGTCGGTGGCAGAGGGGAACGAGTCGATGGCCGACACCTCCAGGGGCAGCACGACGCCTGCCACCGCGGCCAGGTCGAGGTGCAGTTGCAGGAGGTCGGGGCCTTGTGGCAGCGGAGGCAGCGCCCAGTTGAAGGTGATGGGGAAGTGGAAGTCGTCGGGCGGGTCGGCGTCGTCGGGGAGCTCCACCACCACATCCTCGAACGACAGGAGCACGCGCGGGTCGACCTCGAGGGCGAGGTGCAGGTCGAGCGGGCCGCCGCAGCCTTCCTCGGGGTGGAGGTCGACCTCCCAGGCCTGGCGCAGCGAGTAGGTCTCGACGAAGTGGCGCTCGTCGTGCACGTGGAAGCCGTGCTCGCTGGCGTGGACCTTCAGGTCGGCCACGTAGCCCGCTACGTCGATCACTGCCATCGGTCGAACTCTACGAGGGCAGCCAGCGGTAGCGGATCCAGCCGTGCACCGGCCGGGCGCCGAGCGACTCGTAGAAGCGGATCGACGGCTCGTTCCAGTCGAGCACGGCCCACTCGACCCGGTCGTCGGTGCGCTTCCGGAGCTCTTGGAGCAAGGCGAGGCCGTGACCGCGACCGCGGTGCTGTCGGCGTACGAAGAGGTCTTCGAGCCAGATGCCGGGACGACCGAGGAACGTGGAGAACGTGCGGTACCACAGCGCGAAGCCCACGACCTCGCCGTGGTCCGACTCCGCGATGAGGACGTGGGCGGCGGGGTCGCCGCCGAAGAGGTGGGTGCGCACCTCGTCGGGGTCGAGGACCACCTCGTGCTCGAGTTGCTCGTACGCGGCCAGCTCGCGGATGAGCGAGCAGATCTCGTGGAGGTCGGCCTCCGTGGCGTCTCGGACCGGCACGGGGCCGACGGTAGCGTTCCCCTCCGATGCTCGACCTGCTCAACGAGGCCGCTGACGTGGTGGTCGCCGCGCTCGAGCCGTATGCCTCGTGGGACGCGCGCGGCACCCGACCGGGGCAGTACGGCGTCGACGTGGTGGCCGACGAGGCCGTGGTGCCGGTCCTCGAGCGGGCGGGCGTCGGCGTGCTGAGCGAGGAGTCCGGGTTGCAGTACGCCGATCGGGAGGTGCTCGTGGTCGTCGACCCCGTCGACGGCTCGACCAACGCCTCGCGCCGCATCCCCTGGTACGCCACGAGCCTCTGCGCCGTGGACGCCGAGGGCCCGGCGGCCGCCGTCGTGGTGAACCTGGCCAACGGCGTGCGCTACGAGGCGGTGCGGGGCGGCGGTTCGTGGCGTGACGGCGAGCCGATCGTCCCGTCGGGCTGTCGGGCGCTGGGCGAGGCGGTCGTCGGGCTGTCGGGGATGCCGCCTCGCCGGCTCGGGTGGCGGCAGTTCCGGGCGCTGGGGGCGGCGGCGTTGGACATGTGCGCGGTGGCCGACGGCACCCTCGACGCCTACCTCGACTGCTCGGCCGACGCGCACGGCCCGTGGGACTACCTGGGCGCCCTGCTGGTGTGCCGGGAGGCGGGCGCCGCCGTGGTCGATGCCGCCGGGCGCGACCTCGTGGCCCGGGGCCACGCCGACCGGCGCACGCCGGTGGCGGCGGCCACGCCCGAGCTGCTCGATGCCCTGCTCGCCGAATATTCGGTTGACGACCGACGCAGGCCCGTGATCCGATAGCGGGACGCCCGAGGACCGTCCTCGGGCCGCGCACGAGGGACGCACGCGATGAACGGCACCGTACGGAGCAGCCAGATGCTCTACGGCAACGCCGGCTCGGTCGCGTCCGCGTGCTGGTCGACGTCGTCGGCTGCCGGTCGCGACCGCCACGTCATCGGGCGTGGCATGGCCGTGAAGCCGGCGTTCACCGCCGCACAGCGGCCTTTGGGCCTCGCAGGAGGGTCGACCGGGTAGTCGCACCAACCTTCGAGCAGGGCCCAGAGGCCGTCGGGATTCCCCGGCGGCCTCTTCGTTTGTCGAAGCACCTGAGGGAGAGACGGACGGCGGAACAGCAGAGGGGAGAGGCGAGATGCTCGCCGAGTGGATCGCAGGGACAATCGGAGAGGCGCAGGTCGAGGTCGACTGGGACCGGGCGCGGTGCCGCGACGGCGCCGCCACCATGCTGAACCTGTTCTTCTCGGAGGACATCGGCGAGATCGCCCGGGCCAAGGCGATCTGCGGACGGTGCGAGGTCCGGGAGCCGTGCCTCGACGGCGCGCTCGCCCGGCGCGAGCCGTGGGGCGTGTGGGGCGGCCAGCTGTTCGCCAACGGCAAGGTGCTGGCGTTCAAGCGGAAGCGAGGCCGGCCGCCGAAGAACTCGCAGGCTCAGCTGACTGCCTGAGCCGGCCGGTGGGCCACCAGCGCGCGCAGGCTCGGCGGGCTGGTGGGATGGCGAAGCTTGGTGAGCGCCTTCGCCTCGATCTGCCGGATGCGTTCGCGGGTGAGGCGGAAGGTCCGCCCCACCTGCTCGAGCGTCTGCGGTTCGCTGCCCTCGAGGCCGAACCGCAGGCGCAGGATCTCCTGCTCGCGTGGCGCCAGTCGGGCGAGCGCCGCCTGCACCGACGCCTGGGCCATGGAGGCGGCGGCCGCCTCGAACGGCATGTCGGTGTGGGCATCGGCCACGACGTCGGCCAATTCGCCGTCGTCGCCGAGCGGGGTGTGCAGCGACACGGGGTCGCGCACGACGCCGCGGGCCTCGGCCACGACCTGGGGCGAGAGGCCCGCGGCCGCCGCGATCGCCTCGATCGTGGCGTCGTGGCCCTGTTCCTGGAGGCGGGCGGCGGCCCGCTCGACCCGGCGAACGGTGTCGAGCATGTGGACGGGGACGCGGATGGTGCGGGCCTTGTCGGCGATGGCGCGGGCGATCGACTGCCTGATCCACCAAGTGGCGTAGGTGGAGAACTTGCAGCCGCGGTCGGGCTCGAAGCGCTCGACCGCGCGCATGAGGCCGAGGTTGCCCTCCTGGACGAGGTCGAGGAGGGGGAGGCCCGCGGCCTGGTAGCGCTTGGCGATGGAGACGACGAGGCGGAGGTTGGCCTGGATGAAGCGGGTGCGGGCGGCTCGGCCTGCCTCGACGGCGGCGGCCAGGGCGGCCCGGGTGTCGTCGTCGAGGCCGTGCGCCGTGGGGGCGTCGAGCGCGGCTTCGGCGGCCTGGCCCGCCCGCATCGCGTGGCCGAGGGCGACCTCGTCGACGGCGGTGAGGAGGGCGTGGTCGCCGATCTCGCGCAGGTAGCGACGGAGGATGTCGTCCACGACTCCGGGTTGGGCTGGCCGTGCCATGCGCATGCGCTCCCTGGGGGCTCTACCGTGGCGACGTGGTCGAGGGTAGTGGTCGGCGTCCCGCGATCGTGGTATCCGCGTGCCTGCTCGGCGTGCCGTGCAACCACGAAGGCCGCGGCAGTCGGTCGGCTGCGGTGGAGCGACTGGGCGCGGCGGCGCAGTTGGTGCCGATCTGCCCCGAGGTGGCGGGCGGGTTGCCGGTGCCGCGGGCCGCCGCCGAGCTCCAGCCCGACGGCCGGGTCGTGACCGAGGCGGGCGAGGACGTGACGTGGGCGTACGGGCGGGGTGCAGCCGCGGCGGTGGCGCTGGCCCGGGCGGTGGGCGCCACGGAGGCGGTGCTGAAGGCCCGTTCGCCGTCGTGCGGGTGCCGGGAGGTGTACGACGGCACGTTCTCCCGGCGTCGGGTGCCCGGCGAAGGCCTCACCGCCGCCGCCCTGCGGGCCGCCGGGGTGCGGGTGCGCTCCGAGGAAGACGTGGCGACCGGGCGGCCGGCAGACTGATTGCTCACGTCGGCGGCCCGGCCCGCCGATGAAGCAACGGAACAACAGGCGACTCGGGGATGGCGGACATGTCGGACGCAGTCGGATTCTCGGTGCTCGTGTGCGTGACCGCGCTCGGGCTCGTCTACCTGGCGGTGCACGCCGACCAGCGGGAGCACGTGATCGCCTCGGCGATCGTGGCGGCCGTCGCGCTGCCAGTGCTGTTCGTGCGGCCCGAGGCCGGGCTCATGTTGCTGCTCGCTGCCGCGCTCACCGGCCGCCTGCGCGTGCCGCCCGTGCCCGACACGGTGCCGATCGACTGGCAGCCGTAGGGCTGAGGCCGTTCAGGTCTCGCAGCCGATCCCGTCCCTGTCGCGGTCGAAGCCGTGCGGGTCGCTGCCGACCACGCGGAAGTTCTTGTACTGGACCTCGGGGCAGTCGAGGTCGGGCGGCGGTGACGGGATGCAGACGTCGGGATAGGACGGGTCGCAGTCGCGCTGCTGTTGCTGCTGGGCCGGTTGCTGCGTGGTGGCCGCCGCCGTCGTGGTGGTCGTCGGCCGCTGGGTCGTGGTCGTACGGGGCGCGGCGGTCGTCGGGGGAGCGGCCGTGGTCGTCGTCGCGGGCGGGGCCGTCGTGGTGGTCGTGGTGGTGCTCGTGGTCGACGTCGTCGTGCTCGTCGACTCGGTGGTCGTCGTGTCTACGGTGGTCGTGGTGGTGCTGGTGTCCTCGGCGCTCGTCGTCGGTCCGTCGGCCTGGACATGCGTGTCACTCGCCGGTTGGGTCGATGCGCCCACCGCCGCGAGCAACAGGATGCCGACCCCTGCACCCGCCGCCACCTGCCCTCCCGCCGACAGCCCGCGGAACGCGCGCCAGAGCTGCGTGACGACCTTCATGTGGTCTCCCCCCGAGGTGAGCCTCGTGCTCACTATGCGTACCGCAAGGGTACCGGCCCACTCGGCCGCCTCGCCACCGGTGCCTGTACCCTGAGTCGTCTTTGGGCGCTTAGCTCAGCTGGCAAGAGCACCTGGCTTACAACCAGGGGGTCGGGGGTTCGAGTCCCTCAGCGCCCACCGAGCCTGTCATTGTACGAACCGCATCGCTGGCTGCAGCGGGGTCGGGCAGGCCGGGCAACAGCCGGTAGGTCGGCAGCACCACGTCTTTGCTCTCGACGCGCACCTCGTGGACGAACGCCTGGGCCACGGCCTTGCGAAGCTCGTCGGGTGCGGTCGCCGTGACCGCGACGAGTTCGTGGTGGACGGCCGTGATGCACTCGACCGTGGGCAGCGTCGTTCCGGCGTGAGCTGCCGCTGCAATCGCCTGTAGCTCGGCATGGCGGGCGCGCAGTCGTTCGGCCCTGGCACCGAGTTCGCGCACTCGTCCGGCGAACGTGTCGGCGTTCAACGTCCCTGGCAGGCCGCTCGTGGTGGGCTGGCTCCCGCGTCGTCCATGGTTCCTGGGTAGGCCGCTGTTCGTTTGGAATCGATGCCACCTGCACGAAACGTCTCGACCGCTACTCCTCGGATCTCATGGGAAGCCGACGGATACGCACTCGATCGGGCCTGAGAACGACGACAGCGCCTTGAGACAGATCGTCGCCGATGTCGGAGAGGCTCCCGAGCAAAAGGTGAGCCTGCTGCTCCGGCGCATGTGGCGCTCGCCGGAAGAGCACGACGCTCGGACCGACGTGGTTGCCCAAGGCGAGCAGTTCACCGAAGTCGGTGTCGGCGCTCACGAGGATGCGATCCCCGTGCCTGGCCGCCTCCATCACGTCGGCGTCGACGGCACCGAGGAGGCTGAGGTCGCCCACATGTACGGCATCGTGGCCTCCTTCGGCGAGCAGCCGGGCGACGCGGACCGACATCGACTCGTCGACGAGGAATCTCAACCGGCCGAAGCCAGCGGCAGTTCTCGCTCGTCGACGGCGGCCGCCGCGTAGCGCAGAGCGTCATGAATGTCGTCTGGGGTCAGCTGCGGGAAGTCGGCCACGATCTCCTCGACGCTCATTCCCTCGGCGATCATGCCGACCACGGTTGCGACCGGAATACGCGTCCCCCGGATGCACGGCACGCCACCCATGATCCGGTGGTCAACGGAGATGCGTTCGAAAGCCACACCACCATGTTACGCGGCTGGCGGTGTACCGGCCCGGACCTCCGTGCCTCAGCAGATCATGACGTGCGTGCCCATTGTGCCACGGGGATCACTTCTCGGCCGTCGTCGGGTCGATGGGCGATGACGGACGCACATGGACGCAGACCACGAGGTGAGCGAGGTGGCGGCCCTGCCGGCGACAACCGCGAAGCGGCGGTGAGGACGCTGGTCGAGATGCGCAGAGTTGTTCCACGCCAACTACCGCGATACCCGCTCGCTCCTGCCAGGCGGCGGACCGCTCGCCGACGTACTCAGGGGGCAGGACTCTGCACGGCGAAGGACGCCCGGCGGGCCGTGACCGCGAGGCGCAGGGCGGTAAGCACCCAAACGGCCGCCAGGACTACGGACGCCACGGCCAGCACCGACGGCCGCATCCCGAGCACTCCCGCCAGGGTGCGGGCGTTGGTGGCCACGATGAATCCCCCGATCGCGGTGCCCAGCGTGCGCTGGTCGAGGCGCTGGGTCAGCCAGGCCGCGAAGGGGGCGGCGACGGCTCCGCCGACGAGGAGGGCGCTCACCAGCGCCGGGTCGATCTCGTGCCAGGGCAGGGCCACCAAGAACCCGATGCTCGCCC
The DNA here is from genome assembly GCA_036260075.1 of Acidimicrobiales bacterium. Lineage (GTDB taxonomy): Bacteria > Actinomycetota > Acidimicrobiia > Acidimicrobiales > JAHWLA01 > DATAAM01. The sequence continues at coordinate 4,710 of DATAAM010000138.1, read as the reverse complement.
CCACCGACACCAAGAACTCGCCCGCCGACACGGTACCGATGACCCGCCGGGCCTCCATGCGCCCAGCGGCGAGCAGCGTGGAGGTCCCCAGAGGTCCCCAGCCTCCGCCTCCGGCGGCGTCGAGGAAGCCGGCCCCCACCCCGAGCGTGGCGAAGAAGCGGCCGCCGTGGGGACGGCGGGCCACCACCTCGCCCACGCTGCGGCCGGTGCGGGAGCGCACCAGCACATAGACGCCGAGAAGGGCCAGTGCGACCGCCACCCACGGCTTGGCCGCCTCGGCCGAGAGCGAGCTGAGGACCGTCGCCCCGAGGAAGGCGCCCAGTGCGCCCGGGATCGCCATCCAGCGCAGTGCCCGCCAGTCGACGTTGCCGAAGCGGTGGTGGGCCACCCCCGACACCAGGCTGGTCCCGACCTCGGCCAGATGGACGCTGGCCGAGGCCAGCGCAGCCGCCGTGCCCGAGGTGAGAAGGAACGAGGTCGACGTCACCCCGTAGCCCATCCCGAGGGAGCCGTCGACGAGTTGGGCCACGAGGCCGGCCAAGCCGAAGGTGAGCAGACGGCGCACGGGACCTCCGAGAGTCGGGGTGGAAACCTGACCGATTCGATCAGGTTTCAATCCCGACTGTCAAGGTCGGGTTTTAGGTGGCCCCGACAGTGGGCTTGAGAGGTGACTGGCCGGATCCTCAGCCACGCGTCCACGGAGTGGACGGTTCCCGCACAAGGCTCGTCCGTCGCACAGATGCTACACTCGTCGCATGGCTGAGGCCGCTTCCCGCGAACTCCGCAACAACACCAGAGGCTTGCTCGACCGCGTGCAAGCGGGAGAGGCAATCACCATCACCATCGACGGCCGTCCGGTCGCCGTGCTCCAGCCGCTCGGTCGGCGACCTCTGTGGCTTACCCGAAACGAGTTCGTTCGCCGGGTCGTCCGACACCAAGCCGACGCCGGCCTCGTCGACGAACTGGCTGATCTTGCGCCCGGCACCACCGACGACCTGCCGATGTGAGTCGAGGCATCGGCGATACGACGCTGTTCATCGCCCGCGAGACGGGCCGAACGCTCGACATCCACGCACTTCCCGAGGAGATTGGCGTCTCCGTGATCACCATCGGTGAGCTTCGTGCCGGCGTGCTGGCTGCCACGGATATTGAAAGCCGTGACCGTCGTCTCGCGACGCTGACCCAGGCGCTGGCCATGCAGCCGGTTTCAATCGACGACCGGGTCGCGGACCACTGGGCAAAGCTTCGCATCCTGCTTCGGGACAGCGGCCAGCGAATGCCGGTGAACGACTCATGGATCGCCGCCACGGCGATGTCGCTCGGGGTTCCGGTGGTCACGCAGGACCACGACTACGTCGAGGTTCCGGGCCTTGAAGTCATCAAGGTCTGAGAACGATCGAAGGACCTAGGGCTATCGCGCCGTTGAGGGACCTCCACGAGGACATCGAGCCTGCGGAGTCGCAGAGCATGCGACAGGTCGTTCAGCGACGGCCCGAACCCCGCCGGAGCGGCGTGTTCGGCGCAAGCACGATGGACGGGGCAGTCACCGTGGGGGTGTTCGCATATTGACACCCCAGGTCCACAACCTGTCATTGCTCGAACCACTGGCTCTTGGGCTCGGCAGGGTGCCGGGCTACTCGATGGGGAGACGACGGACCCGCACGCGATCGTCGCCGATGACGACGACGACGCCTGTTTCGAGATCCGCCACGAACTGATTCGAGATTCTCCAGAGCAGGGCCGCGTGGCTGTTCGGACGCCTGGTCACGGCGCGCGGAACAGGACGAGGCTCGGCAGAGGCAGACTCGTCGAGCAGGAACCTCAAGCGCCTCGGCGGAGGGGAGTTCACGTTCGCGGACGGCCTCCGCCGCGTACTCCAGCGCCTCCTGGATGTCATCCGCCTCCAGGTACGGATACGCGTCGAGGATCTCGTGGGGGCGTCATCCCCTCGGCGAGCATGTGCTCGACATGGGCCTGCGCGATCCTCGGACAGTCGAAGACGGTCGGCGGTGGGGTCGCGCGGACGCGCACCTGGGGTCGGTTGCACGGGCCCGGCGGGGGTGCGTAGGGTCCCGTCGGGGAAGGACACGGGCCGTTTCAAGGCTTGGGGGTGAGCTGTGTCCTCCGGTGTCGTACCAGGCCCGGTCGGCCCTCTGCGTCCCGTCGACGAGAGGAGACATGCACATGCGCAGTTCCAGCACGCGGCTTCGCCGCGCTGTTGTCCTTGCAGGCCTGGCCGTCATCGGCACCGCGGGGTTCGTGGGAACCGCCACGCCCGCGCAGGCCGGTCACTGCGGCTCGGGGCTCGACGACCCCGGCGAGTTCATCCTCGACGCCAACCCGATCGGCCGCGTGTCGCTCGACCGTGCCACCAACGACGTCGGCTCCGACGGCGTGCTGATCGTGGAAGGGGTCTTCTTCTGCGTCGGTGCCGTCGACCAAGGCTTCGGTGCCGCCGTGACCGACCGGAACACGTCGGCAGTCGGCTTGCAGGCCCACGCCGGCACCTGCGGCGCGCTGGCGGGCGGCGTGTGCACGGGCACGGGCCCGATCGGCTTCGAGGTCGGGTCCTGCCTGTACCTCGGCCCCTTCGGCGACACCTGCTGACACCTCGAACGGCCGGGCGGAGGCGGCGCGCTCGCCGAGCGGCCGCCCCGCCTCCGTCCGCCGACCGGCGAGTCCTCCTGTGCGGACTCCCCCTCCAGGGCCCGCGCAGGAGAACCAGCCGCCGCCGTCGAACGACGCTCAGGGACAGACGAACGCCGTGATCGGTGGCTGGGTGACGTTGATGGTCACGCCGACGCACTCCGGCACGGTGGGTAGCGTCGTGTCCGTCGCGATTGCACGAGAGGAGCCATGGGCGAAGAGGCTCGAGCCGACGATGGTGGCAGGCACCAGCGTCGTCGCCGCCAGCGCGTAGAGCCGCGCCCGGATCCTCGTGCGTCGCATGTCGATCGACCCCTCATCCCACCCACACACGCCACGCCGGAATTTCTTTCGGCCGTGTGGGGGGAGATCGAGCCGGAGCTGCGCCGGGTGCTCGGCCGGCTGGTGCAGCCCGCCGACGTGGACGACATCGTCCAGGAGGTGTTCATCCGCTTGGCGGCCCGCTGCCGCCGCAAGCCGTTGCCGGTGGAGGCTGTCGTCGACCTGGCCAAGCTGGCGGGCTGGAACCTGGGGCTGAACGCCGTCCGCGACGCCGGGACCCGGGCCCTGCCCCGGGGCACCGTGCCCGACGTGCCCGCTGCCACCGACGTGGAGGAGCAGGCGGTTTGGCACCTCAACCTCGACCGCGTGCTGGCTGCGATAGCGGACATGTCCGACGCCGACCGGCGGGTGATCCTGGAGGCGCTCTCGCCCACGCGCCCCCACGGCGCCACCAAGCGGGAGCAGGATCGCAGCAGCCTGCGCCTCTTCCGGGCTCGCAGCCGCCTCCGGGAGCGCGTCGCGGGCGTGCTCTCGGGGTTGCCTGTGTGGCGCTGGCGCCTGCGCGTCAGGCCTGAGGTGGCCCAGGCCCTGGGCTCGTTCGGCGCCACCGTGGTGGTGGCCGTCGTGGGCGTGCTGGCGCCCGCCCCCAGCCCGGCGCCGCGAGTGGCCCAGGTGGTGTCCTCCTCGGGCCCCGCTCCGCCCCCCGCCCCGGTCCCCGCCGCGGTGGCGGCCTCCCCCCGGGCGGCCGTCCCCCATACCGGCTCGGCGGTGCACGGCGGGGCCGACCGGGGCGTGCACGTCGCCGCGGCCACGAGGCCTCCGGCGCCGCGGACCGACGTGGCCACGCCCGAGAACAAGCTGGTGGGTGTGCCGCACCCCGCCGGGGGGGAGGACGTGGCCACACTGCACGGCTACGACCGGGGCGAGCGGGTGCCACTGGCGTGCATCGGCGGCGGGCCGCTCGATCCTCCCGTCTGCGTGCCTCACCCGCTTCGCTAGGAGGAAGTACACTCCACGCTGCAGAATCTTTCAGGCAAAGGGACGCAATCCGGTAAGAACTTCGACATCGAAGGGCGACGGATACAGGGCGACGGGGGGGTCCCCCAGGCGCCCGGCCGCCGCTCCGCCGGATCGCCGGTGGCGGGCCCAACCCCCCCCAGGCCCGCCACCGGCACCCTTGTCAGCCGGCCCCTTCGCCCCTCCGCAGGCGCCGCAGCCGGGGCCCCACGTTGGCGACCACGACGAGCGCGGCCACCACCGGCAGCCACCGCCAGGCCACGTCACCCGCCGTGTGGCCGTGGGCACCGTGCCCGTGCGGGATGCCGGACACCTCGGCGATCTCGTGGAAGGCGAGCTCCGCCTCCACCGGCACCGCCCCGGCGCTGTCGAGGTCGACAGCGGGCCGCGCCGCCGAGGGAGCCGCTCCGCCGTCGGCCGCCGCTTCCGCCGTCGACGACTCGGCGCCCGCGGCGGCAGCCACGGCACCCACGCCACCGCCCACCGTCACCCCCACCGAGACGGACGGCACCTTGCCCGCCGCCGTGGTGCGGTTGACGAACAGCATGTACGGGCCCGCGGGAGCGACAGCCGAGTTCGGGGGCGCGGCCACCGTGAGCGTCTTGCCCTGACGGGCGACCACGGGGAGCACGACGGCCCGCTGGCCGCCGTCGACCAGGTGCGTGATGGCCGTGCGCCGCACGAGCACCACGCTGTCGACCTGCTCGGCGGGCACGTCGACCTTGACCTCGAAGGTGCCGCCGTAGCCGAGCGAGCCGGGCGCCG
>DATAAM010000137.1:0-7379 GCA_036260075.1 Acidimicrobiales bacterium | reverse complement strand
CAGGTGCCGCCGCAGCTCCGATGCCGCCTCGCACAGCCCGCACAGCCACGCCACCGGCTGCACGCCGATGTCCGCCGCCTCGGGCAGCGAGCGGCCGCCGACCAGCGCGCCCGTCAGCACCGCCTCGGCGTACTCCTTCTCGGCGTCGTGGAGGAAGCCGGCGAAGGCGATCGAGGGGTGCGGCCCCAGCGCCTGCTGCGCCTCCCGCAAGGCGTCGTGCGCCTCGCCCACGAACCGCTCGACGTCGGCCTCCTCCCGCCGGTGGACGGCGCGGATGGCCTGCCCGCACGCTCGGATGGTGCGCCGGCACGCGGCCAGGCCCGACTCCCGGGCGCGGTGGGCCGCATCCAGCTGCTCGAGGATCGGCCCCAGCAGGCCCTGCAGCTCCTCCGATCGGTTCAGTGGGCCGAGCGCCGCAGCAGGAGCGCGGGCTCAGGCGCGGGCGTCGACGGCAGGAACCGCAGCTTCATCTCCCGCTCGGCCGCGAGGTTGCGCATCCGCACCAGCAGGGCCACGTAGGCCACGAACAGCACGTCGAGCACCACGTGCAGCCCCCACAGCACCCGCAGCGACGGCAGCAGCCCGAGCACCAGCGACCCGCCCATGGCGCCCAGCAGCCCGAACAGCACGTCGCGCCGCCGCTTCAGCGTGCGGGCCCGACGGGCCGCCTCGGGCGACACCGAGCGGATGGACAGCCCCGGCGCCACCGGCCGGTAGGGGCCCATCGGCATCGGTGCCCGCAGCGTGTTGGCGGGCGCCACGAGCCCGGGCGCCGTCCGCTGGAGCACGGAGAGCTGATGACGGAAGTTGCCGATCGAATCCGCCGGCCTGCCCTCCGCCCGAGCCCGGAGCATCGGGGGGACGAGCACTGCGGCCCAGATCACGGCGAGGAAAAGCAGCACCACGATGGTCAAGCTCCTCGACCTACCTTTGCGACTCGGCGACGGTACCTCGGTCCCGGGCGAGGGCGGTGGATGCTCCGGCGGGGGGACCGGTCAGTGATCGGGACCAGTTCCTACTACGGACGGCCCGCCGCGGGCAACCCCGGCGGGGCCCCCGGTTCACAAGCTCACAAATCGCCGTCGGCAGCCACGGCGGCGCCGGAGGGGGCCTGTCGGCGGTACGTCCCCGACCGACCGCCGGTCTTCTCCCACAGCGTGAGCTCGCCGATCGTCATGGTGCGGTCGCCCGACTTGCACATGTCGTAGATCGTCAGCGCCGCCACCGCGCACGCGGTCATGGCCTCCATCTCCACGCCCGTGCGGTCGACGGTCTCGACCTGCGCCTCCACCTCGATCGAGTCGTCGCCGATCGTGAAGTTGACGTACACCGACCCCACGAGGAGCGGGTGGCACAGCGGGATGAGGTCGGGCGTGCGCTTCGACGCCTGGATGCCCGCGATGCGGGCGGCGGCCAGCACGTCGCCCTTCGTCACCGCGTTGCTGGCAACCATCGCCGTGGTCTCCGGCTTCATGAACACCTTGCACCGGGCGATCGCCCGTCGGTGCGTGGGCTCCTTGGGCGTGACGTCCACCATGCGGGCGCGGCCGAGTGGGTCGAGGTGCGTGAGGCCACGGTCGGGCATGAGGAAAGTCTACGTGTCAGCCGCCGAGCCGGCTCATGGTCCGCTCGGGCCGCACGAAGCGCACCTGCCCGATGCTGTGCCCGGCCCACTTGCCGGCGACCTCGGCCTGCATGGCGGCGGCCAGGTCGTCGTCGGAGCCGTCGCCCCGCAGGATCGACCGCAGGTCGGCCTCCTCCACGGCGAACAGGCAGTTGCGGAACTGCCCCTCGGCCGTGAGCCGCACGCGGTCGCAGTCGCCGCAGAACGGCTGCGTGACGCTGGCGACCACGCCGATCTCGCCCTCGCCGTCGAGGTACCGGTAGCGAGCCGCCGGCTCCGCACCCCGCACGACGGGCTCCAAGGGGAACACGGCGTCGACCGCGGCCACGATCTCCTGCGCGGGCACCACCTTGTCGGCGCGCCACTCGCCGTCGGCGTCGAGGGGCATGAACTCGATGAACCGGAGCTGCACCCCCTGCTCCCGCGCCCACGCCGCCAGCTCCACGACCTCGTCGTCGTTCACGCCCCGCACCAGGACGACGTTGACCTTCACCGGGTCGAAGCCCGCCTCCTGGGCGGCGGCGATGCCCGCCAGCACCCGAGGGAGCTCGTCGCGCCTCGTCAGCGCCAGGAACCGGTCGGGCCGCAGCGAGTCGAGCGACACGTTGACGCGCCGCAGCCCCGCCGCCCGCAGGTCGGCCGCCGACTCGGGCAGCTTCACGCCGTTGGTGGTCATGGCCAGGTCGACGCCGAGACGGGCCAGCTTCGCCACCAAGACAGGCAGGTGCGCCCGCAACGTGGGCTCACCGCCGGTGAGGCGAATGCTCTCCACGCCGAAACGCTCCACGCACACCCGCGCCACCCGTTCGATCTCCTCGAACGTGAGCAGCTCCTCCCGCGGCAGCCACTGCATCCCCTCGTCGGGCATGCAGTAGGTGCAGCGGAAGTTGCAGCGGTCGGTGACGGAGATCCGCAGGTCCTTCGCCACGCGGCCGAACGAGTCGACCAGCACGGAGCCCAGGTTAGGGCTGCCGGAGCAGCATCGTGCGGGCGAGGCCACCTGCGGGGATGCCGTCGCCGTCGGGCACGTAGGCGATGGCGTCGGCCGCCGCCGTGGCCCACAGCTGGTGCGACCCCTGCGCGCCTGCCGAGCGCACGTGCACGCGGCCGTCGTCGCCGAAGGCGGCCGCCACCCGCACCAGGTGCAGCTTGCCGTCGGGGCGGCGGGGCAGGCCGTCGTCGGCCACGGCCCGGACGTGCGGCCGCTCGAGGATCCGGTGCCCCGTGATGCGCCGCAACGCGGGCCGGGCGAACAGCTCGAAGCCGACCAGCGACGACACCGGGTTCCCCGGCAGGCCGAACACCGGCGTGCCGTCGACCACGCCGAAGGCGAACGGCTTGGCCGGCTTGATGGCCACCTGCATCCACTGCACGGTGCCGCCGCTCAGCTCGTCGAGCACCACCTTCACGTAGTCGAAGTCGCCCACGCTCACGCCGCCGCTCGTGACGACGGCATCGCACTGCTCGACGCCGCGCCGGAAGGCGGCCCGCAGGTCGTCGGGCTCGTCGCGCACGATGCCGAGGTCGACGGGGATGCACCCGGACTCCCGCACCAGCGCCAGGAGCGTCGAGCGGTTGGCGTCGCGGATCTCGCCGGGCCGCAACGGACGGGGCTCGTCGACCAGCTCGCTGCCCGTCGACAGCACGCCCACCCGCGCCCGGGAGAACACCGGCACGCGCCGGAAGCCGAGGCCTGCCAGCACGCCGAGGTGGGCGGCGTGCAGCTCGGTGAAGGCGGGGAACACCTCCTGCCCGGCGGCGATGTCGTCGCCTGCTTCCCGCACGTGCTCGCCCGGGGTTGCCGCGTGGTGGACCACCACCGTGGCGCCGTCCTCGGCCGCCGAGGTGCGCTCGACCATCACCACGGCGTCGGCGCCGGGCGGGATGGGAGCGCCCGTCATGATGCGCACCGCCTCGCCCTCGCCGACCTTGACGTCGGGGGACGAGCCCGCCGCCAGGGTGCCCACCACGGTGAGGGTGCCGGGCGTGTCGGCCGCCCGCACGGCGAAGCCGTCCATCGCGGTGTTGGCGAACGGAGGCAGCGCCTCCTCGGCCACGAGCGGCACGGACGTGACGAGGCCGAGGGCCTCGCCCAGCGGCACCGCGGTGGGACGCAACGGCGAGCAGGCGTCGAGGACGCGCGCCTGCGCCTCTTCGAGAGGGATCACAGGGCCTCGCGACGAGCGATGGCCGCGAGCACGCGCCGGAACTCGGGGCCGATGTCGTCGCGGGCCAACGCCAGCTCGACCGTGGCGCGCAGGTAGTCGAGCTTGTCGCCCACGTCGTAGCGGCCGTCCTCGAACACGTAGCCGTAGACCGGCTCGTCCTGCATGAGCAGGGCGATCGCGTCGGTGAGCTGGATCTCGCCGTTCTTGCCCGGCTGCACCTGCTCGAGCGCGTCGAAGATGCGCGGCGAGAACACGTAGCGGCCCATCACGGCCAGGTTCGACGGCGCATCCTCGGGGGCGGGCTTCTCCACGATGTCGAGGATGCGCACGAGGGACGAGTCGTCGGTGGCCTCGGGGCGGGCGCACCCGTACGCGGAGATCTCGCTGCGCTCGACCGGCTTCAGGGCCACCACGCTCGCCTGATGGCGCTCGTACGCGGCGAGCATGTCGGACAGGACGGGCGAACCCTCCACCATGATGTCGTCGGCCAGCATCACCACGAACGGCTCGTCGCCGGTGTGCTGACGGGCCACCGACACGGCGTGGCCGAGCCCCTTGGGCTCGCCTTGGCGCACGTAGTGGATGTCGGCCAGCTCGGCGATCTCCCGCACCTGCTTCAGCAGCTCGTGCTTGCCGCCGTGCTCGAGCAGCTGCTCGAGCTCGAAGCCGCGGTCGAAGTGGTCCTCGATGCTGCGCTTGCCCCGACCGGTGATGACGAGGATGTCGCGGATGCCCGCGGCCACGGCCTCCTCCACCACGTACTGGATGGCGGGCTTGTCGACGACCGGCAGCATCTCCTTGGGCTGGGCCTTGGTGGCCGGGAGGAACCGCGTCCCGAGGCCTGCGGCCGGGATCACCGCCTTGCGCACCGGCTTCGTCACTGCAACGACCTCTCCTCGCCGCGGAACAGTCGGGCGAGGTTACCGGCATGGCGGGCGACGACGAGCAGCGCCGTGCCGAGCAGGACGGCCGTCTCCCGCGACAGGCCTCGCAGCGCGAACAGGCCGACGACCACGAGCACGACGGCGACGAGCGAGGCGAGCGACGCCTTGCGGGTGAGGCGGGCGAGCGCGGCCCAGGTGACGGCAGCCGCCGCGGCGAGGCCGGGCAGCATCACGGCCAGGACACCCGCGCCGGTGGCCACGCCCTTGCCGCCGCGCAGGCCCCGTGTGACGGGGAAGCAGTGCCCGAGCACGGCGACGGCTCCGCAGGCTGCGGCGAGGGAGCGTCCGTCGACGGCCCACCCCAGGGCGGCAGCACCGCTGCCCTTGAGCGCGTCGCCCACGAACACGGCGGCCGCCGCCCGTCGCCCGGCCAGCCGGTAGACGTTGGAGGCGCCGGGGTTGCCCGATCCCTCCCGCGTGGGGTCGCGCCCGTAGGCGCGCGCCACGAGGGAGGCGGTGGGGAACGTCCCGAGGGCGTAGGCGGCCGTGACAGCAGCGGCGAGGACGGCGTCGGACGCCATTGCTCGCCATGGTACGGACGGCGGGGCCGGCGGTACACTTCAACCGCTATGCCGACCTACGAATACGCATGCAAGGCCTGCGGCGAGCACCTGGAAGTGGTCCAGTCGTTCAAGGACGACCCGCTGACCGACTGCCCCAACTGCGGTGGGGAGCTGCGCAAGGTGTTCGGGTCCATCGGCATCACCTTCAAGGGCAGCGGCTTCTACAAGACCGACAGCCGCCCCGCCTCGTCGTCCACCAAGAGCGACGCGCCCAAGACGGAGTCCTCGGGAAGCGGCGGCGAGAGCAAGGCTTCCTGATGCGCGTCTCGGGGTCCTGGCAGGTGGTCGGCCCCTCCCAACCGTGCTGAAGCACGGCTGGGCCCCTCCTCACCTGCCACCCCTCGCCGGAGCACTGCAAGGACCCGGCCTTCGGCCGGCCCTGTTTCCATGAGCCGCCCTCGGGCGGAGATCGGCGTCTTCGGGGGGTCGGGCTTCTACTCGTTCCTCGAGGACGTCACCCACGTCCCCGTGCACACGCCCTACGGCACGCCCTCGGCCGCCGTGGCCGTCGGCCAGGTGGAGGGCCGCACGGTGGCGTTCCTCCCGAGGCACGGCGTGCACCACGAGCTGCCTCCCCACCGCGTGAACTACCGGGCCAACGTGTGGGCCATGCGCGAACTGGGCGTGCGCCGCCTCATCGGACCGTGCGCGGCGGGGTCGCTGCAACCCGGGATCGCGCCGGGCGACTTCGTGCTCGTCGACCAGCTCGTCGACCGCACCAACGGCCGCTGCGACACGTTCTTCGATGGCGGCGTGGTGGGGCACGTCTCGTTCGCCGACCCCTACTGCCCGGACCTGCGGGGCGAGCTCTCGAAGGTCGTGCGCGAGCAGGGCGTGACGTGCCACGACGGCGGCACCGTGGTGGTCGTGCAGGGGCCGCGCTTCTCCACCCGGGCCGAGTCGCAGTGGTACCGGTCGGCCGGGTGGGAGGTGATCAACATGACGCAGTACCCGGAGGCCTACCTCGCGCGCGAGCTGGGCATGTGCTACGCCGGGCTGGCCCTGATCACCGACTACGACACCGGGCTGGAAGGCGTCGAGGGCATCCACCCGGTGACGATGGAGGTCGTGTTCGAGGTGCTGCGCCAGAACGTCGACCGCACCCGGGCCGTGCTCCAAGCTGTGATCCCGCGGCTGTCGTCGGAGTCCGCCTGCGACTGCGCCACGGCGCTTTCGCACGGGCCGCTCGGCGCGTAGCGTCTCCGCCGGCGCTTCCCCCGCTCGTTCCCGACGTCGTGGAGGCGCGCCCGTGCACCGCATCCGTTGGTGGTTCGCTCGCTATCCCCTGCTGTCGTGGCTGCCACCGGCCCTGGCGGCCTTCGCCGTGGCGTGGCTCACGTCGGCCACCATCGACGGCGCCACCGCCGACGTGCGCCGGCTCGGCCCCATGGTGCAGGTGCCCGTGGCCGCCCGGTCGATCGAGCCCGGCCGCGTGCTGGAGGACGCCGACGTGGCCTGGCGTCGGCTTCCTCGCGGGGCGCTGCCTCGGGGAGAGCCCGCACGGGAGCCGGTGGGCGGCACGGCCTTGGTGCCGTTGGCCGAGGGCGAGGTGCTCCTGCGCCCGAAGCTGGCGCCCGACGGCCTTGTCGGCCCGGCTGCGCTGGTGCCGCCCGGCTCGTCGGGGGTGGCGGTGCCCGTGCCCGAAGGAGAGCGACCGCCGCTGCGGGCCGGAGATCGGGTCGACCTGTTGGCGGCGGGCGACGAGGGGGGCGCAGCCGCGGTGGCCGTGGGCGCGCTCGTGGTCGACGTGGCCGAAGAGGTGGTGACGGTGGCGGTGGACGCCGAGGACGCGCCCGCGGTGGCCTACGCCGTGGCGCGGGGCGTCGTCACCATCGCCCTCAGTCCTTGGGCAGGAAGCGGTTGAAGTAGCGGGTGGAGTGCGCCCGCCGCTCGTCGCGGCGGGCATCGGCCGCCGCCCGCCAGTAGTCGGGCTGCGTGCGCCGCACGTCGCCGCGGCGGCGAGCCCACCAGTCGTGCACGACGGCGGCCGCCAGCAGCAGCACGGCGACCGTCACCAGGATCGGCAGCACGCACGCAGTGTGCCGGCTCGTCGGAGGCGGAAAGGTCCGCTGAGCGGACC
>DATAAM010000136.1:0-5048 GCA_036260075.1 Acidimicrobiales bacterium | reverse complement strand
CCCGCCGTACAGGTGCGTGTAGCCGAACAGGCCGGCCCCCTTGCGAACGGCCTTGTTCTGCGTGGTCTCGCACTGCGAGTGCATCCCCACGTCGCACTGGAAGCACCGGCCGCACGCCACTGTGAAGGGCACGACCACCCGATCACCGGGCCGCAGGCCGGTCACCTCCCGGCCGACCTCCTCCACCACGCCCATCGGCTCGTGCCCCACGATGTCGCCCGACCGCATGGCGGGCGACAGCTTCGAGTAGAGGTGCAGGTCGGAGCCGCAGATCGCCGTCGACGTGACCCGCACGATCGCGTCGGTCGGCTCCTCGATGCGGGGGTCGGGGACGTCGTCGACGCGGACGTCCTCCTTGCCGTGCCAGACGACGGCCTTCATGTGACGCTCCTCTCGATCGGTTGCGGGACACGTGTCTGCAGCACCGGCCCGCCCCGATCGGGGTGCAGCGGCGGCGTGTCGAGGCCCGCCCGCCGGTGCAGCCCCTCGAGCAGGTCGAGCAGGGCCTCGTCGGCACCGAAGCGGGGTCTCCAACCGAGCTCCTTCCGAGCCCGCTCGGTCGACATCACGGGTGCCGTGTGCGCCAGGTCGACCCACCCGGGCGGGGTCGGCTGCAGTCGCAGCCGCCACGTGACGGCGGCGGCCGCGCGCAGCACCGGCGGCGGCACCGGCAGCACCCGGGTGCCCAGGGTGCGGGCCAGCGTGGGCGGGTCGAGCACCGGGTCGGCCGCGATGTTGAAGGCACCTCGCACGTCGCCGACGACGGCCAGCCGGTAGGCCTCGCCCACGTCGAGGGAGTGAACAGCCTGGAACACCAGCTGCCCGTTGCCGGGGACGACCGGCAGCAGGCGGCGGCGCAGCAGCGTGCGGGGCACCAGCGGACCGAAGAAGAGGCGGGCGACCTCGGCCCCCGCCTCCCGCTTGAAGATCAGCGCTAAGCGCAGGCGTACCACCCGGGTCTGGGGGTGCTCCGCCTCGAAGCGGTCGAGCAGGCGCTCCACGATCGCCTTGTGGCGGGCGTAGAAGCTGGTGGGGATGCCGTTGGTCGGCCAGCTCTCGCCGACCGGGACGTGCTTCGGACCCGGAGAGTAGGCCCCTACGGACGAGGCGTACACCAACGCCGGCACGCGCGCAGCGGCGACGGCGGCGAGGATCCGCTCGCTGCCGCCGACGTTCGTGTCGTGCAGCACCCGCTCGTCATGGGAGGGCTGGATGCGCCAGGCCAGGTGCACGACGACGTCGGCGCCCGCCACGATCGGCACCAGGTCGTCGCCGGTCACGTCGGCAGCCGCCCACGTGACCTTGGGGAACGCCGCCTTCGGCCTGCGACGGGCCACGCCCACGATCTCGTCGACCGCCGGGTCCCCGGCCAGCGCAGGCAGGACGCTCGTGCCCGCGTTGCCGGTCGCCCCGAACACCACGACCCGCATGGGCCTGCCGTACCCCGTTGGTGGTTCGCCTCATGCCCGGCCGGGTAGCGGGCGCGCATGACCGCGGGCGCGTCCGTCGATGCCGTCGAGCTGCTGACAACCGACCACCGGGCGGTGGAGCGGCTCTTCCGCCACCTGCTCGCCGCTGGGCAGGTGGCCGCCGTCGAGAACCAGCGCGACCTCGCCCAGCGGATCGTGCGCGAGCTGTCGGTGCACGCCGCGGTCGAGGAGCAGGTGCTCTATCCCGCCGCCCGTGAGCTGCTCCCCGACGGCGACCGGTGGGCCGACGAGAGCCTGCACGCCCACGGCGAGGTGAAGCACTTGCTGGGCGAGCTCGACGGGCTCGATCCCGTCGACGACGGCTTCGAGTCGTGCGTGACCAGGCTGATGGAGCTGGTGCGCAGCCATGTCGGGGAGGAGGAAGCCGAGCTGCTGCCCGCCCTGCACCGCCTGGCCGGACGGGAACGGTTGCAGGAGCTGGGCACAGCCATGGAGCAGGCGAAGGAGGGGGCGCCCACCAGGCCGCACCCGCATGCTCCCGAGCGGCCGCCTGTCCACATCGTGGCCGGGGCGGTGGCCACCGTGGCCGACCGGGCAGGACACCCGGTGCGCCCGCTCGTGCGCGGGCCTCAGTCGTAGGTCGCCTCCACCCACCAGCGCCCGCCTTCGAGCGCCACGAGGTAGGCGGCGCCGTCGTCGGTGGCCAGCTGCATGCGGGCCCGCCGTCGATGGGCGGCTGCGTCCCACCAGCGCTCGTCGACCGGCCACGGCCCCGCCCAGCCGACGACCGTGGCCCACCGACCGTCGCCGACCGAGAGGCGGGCAGGCGGCGCGCCCGCCAGCCCTCGCCCGCCGACGACGACCGGCCGGCCGTCGCCGTCGACGACCTCGGCGGGCAGGAGGTCGTGATGGACCACGGCGGGCGCGGGCGGCGGCACCTGCCCCGGCCACGGCGGCAGCTCCACCCGGCCGTCGATCCGCACGGGCCCGTCGCCGGGGGCGCCGGGCCGGGCCGGTTCGCGAGGCTCACCCCACGGCACGAGCGTGGCCTGCTCCGCGGGGCTGCGGCCGCCGGACAGCACCGCGGTGGTGACCGCCTCCGGGCCCAGCATCCCCTGGACGCGGGCCAAGGCGCGGGCCGCCCGGTCGTCGGCCGCCGCCACCCCGCCCCAGAACCCGAGCTGTCGACCGGAGGCGGGGCCCACTTCGTCGGGGACCAGCCGCAGCAGGGTGAGGCCGCCGGTCGGCCCCGCTTCCACGGCGGTGCCCGCCAGCCACCCGTCGAGCTGCCAGCGAACCCGCTCGGCCATCGCCGCGGCGTCGAGGGCGCCCTCGTGCCGCCACAGGCGGGCCAGGCGCTCGCCGTGCTCGGTCTCCGCCTCGATCAGCACCCGCGTGCACGACAGCCCGAGGGCGGCGAGGCGCCCGTGCAGCTCGTCGGCCATGCCCTTGGCCGCGAAGGCGGCCACGTCGACGCGCTCGGCGGGCGGGTCGAGCTCGCGCTGGACGACCAGCTCGGGCGGAGGCTCCCGACCGGCCGGCGGCCGCTCGTCGAGGCCGCACGCCAACCGATGGGCCGACACGCCGTCGAGGCCGAAGCGGGCCACGACATCGGCGGCGGGCAGGGCGGCGAAGTCGCCCAGCGTGCGGAGGCCGAGCCGCACGAGGAGGTCGGCCAAGGCCGGGCGTTCGAGCGCCGAGATCGGGAAGGGAGCGAGGAACGACGCCGTCTCCCCGGGCGCGACCACCAGCCGGCCGGAGCCGCCGACTCGTCCTGCATCGTCGTCGCGCACGGCACGGCGGGCGGCCAGCGAGGCGGCCAACCGGCCGTCGGCCACTCCCACCCCGCACGGCACGCCTGCGAGCGCGGCGACGACCCGGTCGGCCAATGCCTCGTCGCCGCCGAAGTACCGGCTCGGCCCCCGCGTGGGGAACGCGCAGAGGCCGGGGCGCACCACCTCGAGGCGCGGCGTGCATCGGGCCACGACGGCGACCACCGGCTCGAACGCGCGCGCGTCCCGCCCCTCGTCGGAGGGGACGATCCGCAGGTCGGGGCACCGGGCTTGCGCCTCACGGCGGCGAAGGCCGCGCTTCACCCCCTCTCGCCGGGCCGCCACCGAGCACGCCACCACCCGGTTGGCAGCCACCACGGCCACGGCCTCGTGGGGCTGCGCCCCCGCCGCGTGCACGGGCCAGTCGGGGCACCACACGACCACGGTGCGCTCGGCCTGGCGGTCGCCGCCCACGTCAGCCCGCCCGCGCGCCCACCGCTGTCGGCCCCGCCCGGGCGTGCTCGGGGCTGCCCCGCACGGACGCCGGACGGCCGTCGTCGTCGGGCAGCCACAACCGGGCCCGGTGGGCGCGGGCAGCAGCCCCCCGCCCCTCGCCGACGACCTCGACGCGCCGGCGACGGAGGTGGCCGTACCCCTGGCCCAGCCCCTGCCAGACCGAACCGTCAATTCGGAGGCGGAGGTCGGCACCCTCCCACGGCCCGTGCACCAGCAGCACCGCACCGCGCTCGCGGGCCCGTGCGACCAGGCGGCGACCGGCGGCAGCCGGCGGCCGGCCGGACGGCCGCACGAGCACCATGTCGAAGGCGTCGACCAAGGCCGCCACCGCCGTGGGCCAGTCGCGCCCCGGCGCCACCATGACGAAGCGGGCGAGGTCGACGCCGACCTGGGCAGCCGCCACCATGCCGAGGGACGGCAACCCGACCGCGGCGGCCCACGAGCCCGCCGCCGACGCGGCAGCGAGGAGCGCCAGCGCCAGCGACGTCGCCCCCGGCCCGGTGACCGCCACGGTGGCCCCCCGACGCAGCCCCGCCCACGGGAGCAGCGACGCCAGGCAGGGCAACACGGGGAGGACCTGCTCGCCTGCCTGGGCCACCGGCCGGGTGCGCCCGGCCAGCTCGTGCAACCCGTCGTGCGGGAGTGCCTGCGCCCTGACCGCCATGGCCGACAGTATCGAACATGTGTTCGACGCTGTCAAACGCGCATGGCGCCGTCGGTCGGGGGGTACGGGCGGGGCCATGACCGACCCGCGCCTCGCCGATCACGAGATGGGACTGGAGCTGCAGCTCATCGAGCTGGAGGAGCAGCGCCGGCGGGCCGAGGTGCAGGGTCGGTCCGAGGACGCCACCCGGCTCAACCGTGAGATCGAAGCCGTCCAGCTGGAGCTGGCGGCCACCGCCGAGCGCATCGCAGGCCGGGCGCCGAGCGTCTCCGTGGGCGAACGCCGTCCCGGCGCCGCCTGACCGACCCACCTTCGTGGGCGAACGTCGTCGCGGCGCCGCCTGAGCGACCCGCCGACAACGCCCTCGCGGCGCCGCCTCACCCGGCCTCCCCCACCCACTGGCTTCCTCTTCGACGCGACCGCACGGCGGGTCGGCGGCGGCGTCGATCAGGCGGCGGCAGCGACCACGTCGTCGGCTTCTGCCGCCTGCTCGCGGTCGCGGCGCACCAGGCCCGCCACCGCGATGGCGACCGCCGCCACCGTGCCGACGCCCCCGGCTCCGAGCGCCACTCGCGCCCCGAAGTGCTCGGCCACCCACCCCGTGAGCGGCCCGCCGATGGGCGTGCTGCCCACCAGCACGAGGGAGTAGAGCGCCATCACCCGTCC
>DATAAM010000135.1:0-3109 GCA_036260075.1 Acidimicrobiales bacterium | reverse complement strand
GCGCAGCTCCTTCATGCTCACCAGGCCCGACCCGCGGTCGTCGGCCTCGGCCAGCACGAGGTACCGCTGCGCCTCTCGGTAGACGTTCGCCACTGTGGTGGCCAACGGCACCGGCTCGGCAGGCACCACCGTGAGGCGCTGCGCGCTCGCCACCCCCTCCGCCCGCCGTAGGGCGGTCGTCCACGCCTCGTCGGACGGGCTGGGCACCAGCACGACCACGTGCGGGAGCGGCAGCGTGCGCATCGGGCCCTCGATGGCGCGGTCGACCGCCTCCGTCAGCACGGTGGCCGCGCTGCGCAGTCGCAGGGTGTCCTCTCGGCCCGACGACATCACCAGCAGCAGCCCGCAGGCGGGTCGGAGGTCGTGGCCCAGGGCCAAGGCGTGTGAGCGCGCCTCCGCCTCGTCCTGCCAGTGCCCCTCCAGCAACCGGTCGATGAAGGCGGCCTGCGCCCGCACCAGGCCGGTGAGTCGCTGGTCGACCTCTGTGCGGTAGCCCTGGCGAACGGCATCGAGCACGTCCTGCGAGAAGTCGAGGAGGTGGGCGCCGAGGTGAGCCACGGTCTCGGCCCCAGTGGTGGCGGCCGCGGCGTTGCCGACGTAGCTCCAGGCGGCGCGCACCGCCGTGCGGATCCCCGTCACCAGCGTCTCCACCGGGACCGCCTGGCGAGCGCGCTGGGCGCCGATGACGTGCAGGGCGACGAGCTCGTCGTCGCGGAGGCGGCGTTGGTCCTCCAACGTGCGGACGTACAGCCCGGCGATGCGCAGGATCCCGTTGCGGAAGTCGTCGGCCTCGCCGCCCGCCCGCCAGGCGTACGCGGGCACCTCGGCCAGCACTGCCTGCGCCATGGCGTCGGCCAGGTCGTGGACGTGCCCGGAGAGCCGACGGCCGAGGGCCGTCAGGCGACCGTCGGGATCGGAGGGGTCGACCGGGGACAGCTGCACTACGGCTCCTCGCGCGCGACAGGGCACCGGGGGTGCGACCGGAGACGACCGTGGAACGCTAGCCGACCGTCGGCTCGCCGGCACCGGTCCCGACGTTGTCCACCACGCGATGTGCTTCCAGCAGCGCCATCTCCTCGCGGTCGAGCCGACGGAGGGCGAGGGCCAGCTCCACCCGCATGCGGTCGGTCCCGTTGCGGAAGTTCACGCCCAGGAGCGTCTGCGCCCGGTCGAGGCGGTACCGGAACGAGTTGCGGTG
Source organism: Acidimicrobiales bacterium (assembly GCA_036260075.1). Lineage (GTDB taxonomy): Bacteria > Actinomycetota > Acidimicrobiia > Acidimicrobiales > JAHWLA01 > DATAAM01. The sequence continues at coordinate 1,911 of DATAAM010000135.1, read as the reverse complement.
CAGCCGCAGGTCGGCCGCCGTCTCGTCCAGACGGCCGCGGCCGCGGAAGTAGGCGTCGAGCGTGGCCAGCACCTCGCCCGACTTGCCCGGCGGCAGGTCGAGGACCGGCCCCAGCACGCTGCGCACGTACTCCACCCGCTGCGACAGTGGCAGGGTGCGGAGCAGGCGGTAGGCCGCGCACGCCGAATCGCGGACGACGACGCCGTTGCGGCTCGCAGCGCGGGCGCAGACGATGTCCTCCGTCTGGCTGCGATAGGCGTGGGGCAACGCCGTCCACAGCCAGGCCACGTCCGACACCAGCAGCAACGACCCGTGCTCCTCGGCGACGGCCGCCGCCTGTTGCAGCGCCTCCGACCCCGCGGCCTCGTCGCCGTCGCCGGGGAGCAGCACGGGCAGGTGGCTGGTGGGCACCACCCGGGCGGCACCGACGAGCCCATCGGGCAGGGCCTCGCCGACGGCAGGTGCCAAGCGCTCCAGGTCGTGCGCCCCCCGCGGGTCGACGGGAGTCAGCAGCACGAGCGTCCACCGGCTGGAGAGGTCGAAGCCGAGCGCCCGCACCGCCCGCCGAAGCTCCCGCTCGTCGCTCCAGGTGCCGTCGACCAGCCGGGCCACCACCTCGGCGGCGGCCCGGGCGTGGCCGTAGGTGCCCCGGCCCCGTTCGGCGCTGTGCCCGGCCGTGAGCGCGGCGGCGGCGTCCTTGTAGTGGGCGAAGGCCTCCAGCGCCAGGTCGGCCAGCAGCTCGGCGGCGGAACGGGGGTCCTCGATCGTGAGCGCGGCCTCGCTGACGTAGTGCCAGCACGTGCGCATCGCGACCTCGAGCGCGTCGGTAACGGCGTCGGCAGGCAGGCCCTGGCTCGCCCGTTGGGCGCCGAGTCGGTGGAACCGCTCCACGTCGCCGGGCTTCGGACGGCCTTCGCCCACCGTGCGGACGTACGCGTCGAGCGAACCGCGCACGTCCGCACGGAAGCCTTTCACCGCCGTCGGCAAGGCGAGCTGTTGGTAGGGGCTGACCTCCGCGAACACGGCCGAGCACACGGCGTCGACGAGCTCGTCGAGCCGTGCCTCGAGACGGGTCGCCACGGTGTTGCGAAGCTGCTGCCGCGTAGGGGTGTCGACCATGACCACCGAGGAGTCTCCTGAACATGCATCAGATTCCTCGCAGTTACACGCACAAGGCCGAGATTCGTCGCGCTTTTTTTCGCGCGGGGAGCGATTCGACCGCGTTTTTTGTCAGCGAGGCCCTTCGGCCCGCAGGAACAGCAGCCGGGGGATGGCCGCGGCGTCGTGGTACTCGTGCGTCCGGGCGAGGAAGCCGGGCGGCGGTGCGGGCTCCTCCATGCGGGTGACGACGAGGCCGTTGTCGGCGAGTGCGTTGACGTAGCGGGACAGCGGCCGGTGGACGAACGGTATGAACACGCCCTTCTCCACCTCTTCCACGGCCTTGTCCTCCCGGAGGTAGGGACCGACGCGCCAGTACTGCTCGTCGAGGATGCGATCGTCGATCCAGCCGCTGCCAGGCGTCTGCAGGAGCGGGTGGTTGAGGAAGAAGAGGAAGCGGCCCTCGCTCGGGTGGAGCACGCGGGCCACCTCGGCGACGGCGGCGTCCACGTCGTCGATGTGCTCGAAGACGAGGCAGGCGACCACCGCGTCGAAGGTGCCGTCCGCGAACGGCAGGGCCGCAGCCTCGGCTCGGGCGTACGAGGGGCCGCCGGCTCGCTCTCGGGCCGCCACCAGTTGTGCCCACGTCGGGTCGACGCCTGTCACGACGGCGCCGAGGCTGTGCGCCAGCCGGGCCACCTGGCCCTCTCCCGTGCCGATGTCGAGCACCCGCCGGACGCCGGCCAGGTGGGCGGCGGCCAGCGGCAGGATCTGCTCTTCGTACTCGGGGTCGGCCCCCTCGGTGAAGCCCGC
>DATAAM010000134.1:0-4943 GCA_036260075.1 Acidimicrobiales bacterium | reverse complement strand
GGCGGGCAGCAGGGCCGGATGGGTGTTGAGGACCCGGCCCTGGAAGGCGTCGAACATCGGCTTCTCGATGATCGTGCCCCACCCGGCCATCGCCACGGTGTCGACCTCGTGCGCTGGAGGACGTCGACCACCTGCTCGGTGTAGGCCAAGCGGTCGAAGTCGGCGCCGAAGCTCGTGCGCTCCACGAGCTCGGCGGGCACCCCCGCAGCAGCCGCGATCTCGGTGGCCTTGCACGGCCGGTCGACCACCACCACCCGCACCGGGATGCCCGCGTCGAGGATGGCGGCCAGGATGCTCCCGCTCCCCGACGCCAGCACCCCGACAACGGCCACGCCTGCACGCTACCGTCCTGGGTCGATGGTGCGCGTCGACCACGTGGTGTACGGCGTCCTCGACCTGTCGGCCGCCGGCGGGCGGCTGGCCGACCTCGGGCTCCCGAGCGTGGAGGGCGGGCGGCACCCTCAGTTCGGCACCGAGAACCGCATCGCCGGGCTGGGCGACTGTTACCTCGAGCTGCTGGCCGGGCCGCCCATCGCCGCGCTCCTGGCGGGCGAGGACGACCGGCTGCTGGGGTGGATGGTGCGCACCGATGACATCGTCGCCGACGCCCGCAGGATCGGCCTCGACGTGCTGCCGATGAGCCGCGAGACGCCCGACGGGGAGGAGCTGCGCTGGCGGTTGGCCGGCTTCGGGCTGGGCGGTCCCATGCCGGTGTTCATCCAGTGGGACACGCTGTGGACGCCGGGCGGCGACGCCCGCCTGGTGCGGCTGGAGGTGCCGTGCGACGCCGACCGCCTGCGGGAGTGGGTCGGCGGCGCCTCGCTGCCGGTGCGGTGCGTGGGCGAGAGTGGCCGCTTCGCCGCCGAGATCGCCACCGCCGACGGCCGCTCCGTCCGCCTCGCCTGACGCCGACGGCCGCACCGTCCCGTTCCCCTGACGCCGCGTTTTCTTCGCAGATCCGGCGCCCCAGTACCGGATTTGCGGAGAAAAGCTGTGGTCAGAGGGGCGGGTCGACGCAGTTGCGGGTGCCGCCGCCGGGGCCGGCCGGTGTTGTGCGGGGGTAGGGCTCGGTGAAGCCGGAGCCGGGGTCCTTGGTCGTCAGGAAGCGGACGATGCCGCGGGCCACGGCCTCGCCCTCCACCTGCTGCACGTCGGGCCGTGTGAGCAGCTCGGCCTCCGGCGGGTTCGAGACGAACGCCAGCTCCGCCAGCGAGGCCGGCGTGCCCTGCGTGCGCCGGAGGATGCCGTAGTAGTCGTCGCCGCTGTCGCTCTTGCGGTACTTGGCGCCCGCGTCGGTGTCGGCCACCCACGCCACCTGGTACTGCGACAGCGCCTGCACGATCTCCTCGTAGAGCAGTCCCGCCAGCCGCTTCGACTCCGCCGAGGCTGTCTGGTAGTACGTCTCGCTCCCCGGCTTGGGGAAGGGACCGTCGGGCTCGGCGTTGTGGTGCACGGACACGAACGCCTTCGGTTGCAGCGCCTTCACGATGCGGGCACGTGCCTCCAGCGGCAGGCGGTGGTCGCCGGTGCGGGTGAGCACGACGGTCAGGCCCGCCCGCTCCAACGCGGCCTTGGCGTGCTGCACCACAGCCAGGTTGAGCACCTTCTCCGTCAGGCCGTTGGGGCCGACGGCCCCCGGCTCGGCCCCGCCGTGGCCCGCGTCGAGCACCACCGCCGCGCTCGGCACCGGCGTGCCGCCCACGGTGGCGGTGTTGCCGCACGGGGTTGTCACCCGGAAGGCGTTGCCGTCGACCGCCGCCACCGGCAGGACCACGCCGGTGTGCGAAACGACCACCTTCGCCTCGCCGGGCGGGGGCGGCGGCAGCGTGGCCGGCGGCGCCACCGTGGTGCTCGTGGTCGTCAACGTCGGCAGCTCGATGGTGGTGGTGGTGCTGCTGGTGGTCGTCACGGGCGCCGACGCGACGGGCCGCGGGTCGCGGTCCTCGTCGCCGACCGTCGCCGCCGCCAGGACCGACAGGACGAACAGGAGCGCGACCGCCGCCCGCGTCACAAGCCGGCGACCACCCCGGCCATCAGCTCGCCCGCCTCGGTGGGGTTGAGCCCGACCTGGACGCCCGCGGCGCGCAGTGCGTCCATCTTGGCCTGGGCGGTGCCCTTGGACCCGGAGATGATGGCGCCCGCGTGGCCCATCTTCTTGCCGGGCGGAGCGGTGACGCCCGCCACGTAGGCCACCACCGGCTTCGACATCTTGTCGGCGATGAAGGCGGCCGCCTCCTCCTCGGCCGAGCCGCCGATCTCGCCGAACATGATCACGGCCTTGGTCTCGGGGTCGGCCTCGAACGCCTCCAGGCAGTCGATGAACGAGGTGCCGGGGACGGGATCGCCGCCGATGCCCACGCAGGTAGTGACGCCGATGCCCTTCTGCTTCAGCTCGTACAGGGCCTGGTACGTGAGGGTGCCCGACCGCGACACGATGCCCACCGGCCCCCCGCTCAGCGCGATCTCGCCGGGCGTGATGCCGATGTTGCACTTGCCGGGGCTGATGATCCCCGGGCAGTTGGGGCCGAGCAGCCGGGTGCCGGGGAAGTCGCGGCGCAGCCGGTTGAAGACCTGGGCCTCGTCCTGGGCCGGGATGCCCTCGGTGATGCACACGACGAAGGGCACACCCGCCTCGGCCGCCTCGAGGATGGCGGCGGGCGCCGCCTTGGGTGGCACGGCCACGAACGAGGCGTCGGCGCCGGTGGCCTCCACCGCGTCGCGCACGGTGTCGAAGATCGGCACGCCCTCCACGTCCTGGCCCGCCTTGCCCGGCGTGACGCCGGCCACCACCTGGGTGCCGTAGGCCCTGTTGCGCAGGCCGTGGAAGCGGCCCTGGCTCCCGGTGAGGCCCTGCACCAGCACCTTGGTCGTCTCGTCCACGAAGATGCTCATCGCACGGTCCCTCCGGCCAGCTCCACTGCCGCCCGTGCGGCCTCCAACATGGTCGGCTTCGAGATGAGCCGATCGGACAGGTGGGGGGCGAGGATCGTCCTGCCCTCCTCCGCGTTCGTGCCGTCGAGGCGGATGACGATGGGCGCCGCGATGTCGACGCGACCCAGCGCCTGCACGATGCCGTTGGCCACCTCTTCGCCGCGGGTGATGCCGCCGAAGATGTTGATGAAGATCGACCGGACCTTCTCGTCGGCGTTGATGACCTCGAGGGCGTTGGCCATCACCTCTGCCGACGCGCCGCCGCCGATGTCGAGGAAGTTGGCGGGCTGCCCGCCCACCTGGTTCACCACGTCGCACGTGCTCATGGCCAGCCCGGCGCCGTTGGCGATGATGCCGACCTCGCCGTCGAGGCCCACGTACTGCAACCCCTTCTCCTTCGCCATCGCCTCGCGCGGGTCGAGCTGCGCCAGGCCCCGGAAGTCGTCCCACTCCGGATGGCGGAACGAGGCGTTGTCGTCGAGCGTGACCTTGGCGTCGAGGGCGTGCACGCGGCCGTCGGGCGTGAGGATGAGCGGGTTGATCTCCACCAGGTCGGCGTCGCCCTCCACGTAGCAGCGATAGAGCTTCTGGAGGATGTCGATCGCGCCCTCCCTGGCCTTGGGGTCGAGGCCCGCGGCGTCGACCCACGCCGCCGCCTTCTCCGGCGTCAGGCCCTCCACCGGGTCGACGTGGACCTTGGCGATGGCCTCGGGGTTCTCGTCGGCCACCTGCTCGATCTCCACGCCGCCCTGCGCCGAGAGCATGCCGAGGTGGAGCTTGGCCGAACGGTCGAGGGTGAAGGACGCGTAGTACTCCTCGGCGATGTCGGACGCGTGCTCGATCCAGAGGCGCCGCACCACATGGCCGCGGATGTCCATGCCGAGGATGTTCGACGCGTGGGTGCGCACCTCGTCGGCGTTCTCGGCCAGCTTGATGCCGCCCGCCTTGCCTCGGCCGCCCACCTGCACCTGCGCCTTCACCACCACCGGGTAGCCCGCCGCCTCGGCCTGCGCCACCGCGTCGTCGACGGTGTCGGCCACGCCGCCCGCCGACACCGGGATGCCGAAGCGGGCGAAGTACTGCTTGCCCTGGTACTCGAAGAGGTCCACTGCCTACTGTCCTTCCCGGCCCGCGAGGGCGCCTGCCAGCCACTCGGCGATCGTCGGCAACGGGGTGCCCGGCGTGAACACCTCGCCGACGCCCGCCTCCTTCAACTTCGGGATGTCGTCCTCGGGGATGATCCCGCCGCACAGCACCACCACGTCGTCGGCGCCGCGCTCGCGCAGCAGTTGGACCACGCGAGGCACGAGCGTCATGTGCGCGCCCGAGAGCAGCGACAGCCCCACCGCGTCGGCGTCCTCCTGCACCACGGTCTCCGCGATCTGCTCGGGCGTCTGGTGCAGGCCGGTGTAGATGACCTCGAAGCCGGCGTCGCGCAGCGCTCGGGCGATCACCTTGGCCCCTCGGTCGTGGCCGTCGAGGCCGGGCTTGGCCACGACGACGCGGTAGGGGTGAGTCACGGGGCGCAATAGTAGGCAGGTGCCCCTTCACCCTCTCCAGACGGAGTGGGACGCCGACCTGCGCGGCGGCGACCCGCTCGGCTTCCCGGGTTACGGCGGCGCGCCCGAGCGCGAGTCCGTGGTCACGGGCCGCACCGAGCACTACGCGGTGATCGAGTCGTGCTTCGACGTGCTCGGCGGGTCGATGGGTGCCGTGCACGGCGAACGGGTGGTGCGGGCCTATCGACGGGCCACCGACGAACGCCTGCCCATGGTGCTGCTCACACGCTCGGGCGGCGCCCGGATGCAGGAGGGCATGGTCTCGCTGGTGCAGATGCCGCGCTGCGCGGCGGCAGCGCGGGCGCACGCGGCCGCGGGCCTGCTCGCGCTCGCCGTCCACCGGTCGCCCACCACCGGCGGCGTGTTCGCCTCGTACGGCTCGCTGGTCGACGTGCGGGCCGCGGTGGCGGGCGCCACCGTCGGCTTCGCCGGGCCGCGGGTGGTGGAGCTGAC
>DATAAM010000133.1:0-5316 GCA_036260075.1 Acidimicrobiales bacterium | reverse complement strand
CCACACCTGCTCGGTGCCCCACAGGCCGATCGGGACCACGGGGGCCCGGGTCATGGCCGCCAGTCGGGCGGCGCCGGTCTTGCCTGTGAGTGTGGGCTTGTAGAAGTCGCGGCCGCGCGGGATCGTGCCCTGAGGCATGAGGACGACGAGCTCGCCGGCCTCGAGGACCCGGGCCGCCTCCCGCAACGGCTCCTGCGACCCGCTCCCCCGGTCGACGCGGATGCCGCCCATGGCCTTGGCCGCGGGCCCGATGACCGGCGCGTCGAACACCTCCTTCTTGCCGAGGAAGCGCGGCGCCCGCCCCGCCCGCAGCACGGTCATGCCCAGGGCCACGGTGTCGAAGTAGCTGCGGTGGTTGCCCACCACGATGACGGGTCCCGACGCCGGGATGCGCTCGGAGCCCTCGATGTCGAAGCGGGCGTAGGGGAACAGCTCGGGCCGGGCCGCCAAGCGGGCGAGCGCGATGGGCTCGACGCCCAGCAGCTTGGGCACGCCTGGCGGCACGTCGAGGTGCAGCACCGGCCACCGCCGCACCGTGGCGAAGGCGTGCAGTCGCGGGTCGGGGTTGACGGCATGCGGGTGGCCCACGGCCGACAGCAACGGCAGGTCGTACACGGAGTCGGAGTAGGCCCAGCTCTCTCGCAGCGAGACGTCGTGCTCGTCGGCCCACCGCTGCACCGCGGCCAGCTTGCCCCGGGCCCACACGAACTCGCCTTCGAGACGTCCCGTGTACACGCCGTGGCCGTCGTCGGCGTAGCGGGTGGCGACCACGTCGTCGAACCCCAGCCGTTCGGCCAGCGGGGCCACGAGGTCGTGGGGAGTGGTGGTGGCCAGGACGACCGGGCGCCCGGCGGCCCGGTGCTCGTCGAGGAGCGGGCGGGCATAGGGCGCCACCATCGTCTCCAGCTTCTCGGCGGCGGCCTTGCCCGCGTCGCGCACCGCCTCACGCGACCAGCCCTTCACCGCCATCGCCGCCGCCCGGGCCAGCGCCATGGCGGGCAGCGTCTCGCCCACGACGTCGTAGAGCTTGTAGAGCACGCCCTGGCCCGGCAGCCCCCGTCGGGGCGCCACCCCGGCGTTGGCCAGCGCCTCGGCGATGAGCGGGCCGCTCGCCCCGCGCAGCAGCGTGCGGTCCAAGTCGAAGAACACGGCACCCCGCGCCACGGCCGAACCGTACCCGGAATGGACAGAAGGGGCCGACTTGGGGGGGTAGCCGGCCCCTTCTCCGACCGCCGGAGGAGTGGAGGGGGGAATTCCACTCGACTCCGCCATGCCGTACGCGCCGAGTCTACGAACACGGCTCGCGATCTGTCCAACAGCTTTCGGAGATGTCACCTATCATCCTTGGCGATGGAGTTCCGCCGGCTGGCCGCCCTCGTCGCCGTGGCCGAGCACGGCACGTTCTCCGCCGCCGCCGACGCCTTGCAAACGGTGCAGTCCAACGTGTCCACGCACGTGGCCCGCCTCGAGCGCGAGTTGGGCGTCACGCTCGTCGACCGGGCGGCCGGGCAGCTCACCGACGAAGGCCGGGCCGTCGTCGCGCGCGCCCGGCGCATCGCGGCCGAGCTCGATGCGATCCGCTCCGACGTGGCCGCCTTCCGAGACGAGGTGTCGGGCACCGTCCGCCTCGGCGTGATCGGCACCACGGGGCGGTGGCTGGCGCCCCGCCTCCTCTCGTCGCTGGCCGAGCGACAGCCGGGCGTCACACTCTCGCTGCACGAGGGCACCTCGGGCACCCTGGAGCCGCAGCTCGTCGGCGGCCGCCTCGACCTCGCCGTCGTGCACCTCCCGGTGCCGCCTCACGACCTGGTGGCACAGCCGTTGTTCGACGAGGACCTGGTCCTGGTGGTGCGGGCCGACGACCCCTTGGCGACGCGCTCCCCGTTGCGGCTGGCCGACCTGGCCGAGGTGCCGCTGCTCCTGCCGATCCCGGGCACCGCCTTCCGCGACGAGCTCGACCTGGCCGCCTGGGAGGCGGGCGTGACGCTGCGGCCCCGTGCCGAGCTCGACGGCATCCGCCTCATCGCCTCGCTCACCTTCGAGGGCAACGGTCCCGCCGTCCTCCCCGCCACCGCCGTGCCCGGCTTCCTCCGCGAGGGCTGGCGATCGGTGCCCGTGGCCGGCCTGCCCCAGCGGCGCATCGGCGTGGCCATGCGGCGACGGGGCCTGCCGTCGGCGCCCACCCGCGCCGTCCTCGAGCTGCTGCACGAGGTGACGGCCTCGGGAGCGGCGGGCCAACCCGGCGTGCACCCGGTCTAACGTTCCGCGCATGGAGCGGGGGGACGCCGAAGCGCATGCCGACCGGGTGGCCGAGGACGGCTACACGATCGTCGAGGGGGCCGTCGAGCCCGACCTCGTCGACGCCCTCCACGACGACCTCCTCCGACTCGAGCACGAGCTGGGCGTGACGCCCGCCGGGAACAGCTTCGAGGGGCACCACACGCTGCGGGTCTACAACCTCTTGGCGCGAGGCGAGCTCTACACCCGCGTGCCCGTCCACGAGAAGGTGCTGCCGGTGGTCGAGCGCGTGCTCGATCCCGGCTGCCTGGTGTCGTCGCTGTCGTCGATCGTCATCCTCCCCGGAGAGTCGGCGCAGCCCATCCACGCCGACGACCAGCTCATGCCGCTGGCCAAGCCGCACGTCCCCACCGTGTGCAACACGATGTGGGCGCTGACCGACTTCACCGATGCCAACGGCGCCACCCGCGTCGTCCCCGGATCGCACCTGTACGACCACTCCCCCACCTATGGACAGCACTACGACTCCATCCCGGCGGAGATGCCCAGGGGCAGCGTGCTCGTCTGGCACGGCAGCCTGTGGCATGGGGGCGGCGCCAACCGCACGTCGGAGCGGCGGGTCGGCATCGCCATGAACTACTGCGCGGGCTGGGTCCGCCAGCAGGAGAACCAGCAGCTCGGGATCCCCCACGACGTGGTCCGCACGTTCTCACCACGACTCCAGGAGCTGTGCGGCTTCGGCGTGTACATGGGCCTGATCGGCCACATCGACAAGCACTCGCCCCAACAGTTGCTCGGCCGCACCGACGGCCACTCGATGATCTGGGACGGCATCGGCTGACCGATCGGTCGTCCCGCCGTCCGGACGACCGATCAGGCCGAGTCGCTACTGCTTGTCGAGCGCCTCGATGAGCTCGTCCTTGGTCATGTCGGAGCGACCCTCGATGCCCGCCTGCTTGGCCTGCTCGTAGAGCTGGTCCTTGGTCATCTCGGTCATGTCGCCCTCGACCACGCTGCCGGCGCCCGCAGTGCGCATGGCCTGCTGCTTGGCCTGCGCCAGCTTCTCGCCGAGCTCGGTGAGCCTGTCGCCGCCCAGCTCCTCCCGGAGCTTCGGGAACATCTGCGACTCCTCTTCCTCCACGTGGTGGGTGACGCCCTCCATGATCGTCTGCATGAGCTCGTCGACCTCGGCCGCGTCGTAGCCGAGCGACTCGATCTGCTTGATCGCGTCCTCGACCTCCTGGTGCTCCTTGCGGGCCTCCTTGTCGAGTTCCTTGCCCTCGGAGACGTCGCGGGCCACGACCGGGTACACCACCTCTTCCTCGATCGTGGTGTGCACCTTCAGTTCGGTGCAGATCTGCTGGACGATCGTGGGGTCACCCGTCTGCTCGTACTGCTCGAACAGCTGTTCAACCTTCCGGTGGTCCTGTTCCAACATGCTGACGGCGTCCGCCATTGCTCCTCCTCGCCGCAGGGATCCGGTCTGCGCCGCCTCCTACCCGTACGGCGCGGAACAGGAACACGCCGAGCAACACGGGCAGGACGACGAGGTGCACGAGGACTGCGGCGCGGTACCGGCCTTGCGACACCTCGGCTCCCCCGACGATCACGAAGCGGACGAGGTCGTCGAAGGCGGCGCGCAGCACGCCCTCGAAGTCGGTGCCGACGACGACCCGCCGAAGAGCGACTTGGCTCCAGGGCAGGGCGTAGCCGCTGACGGAGACGGCCACGACCAGCAGGAGGACGCCGAGCGGCCGGAACCGCCGCCGGGCGAGGCCGAAGCCGACGAGGAGCACGGCCAACCCGGTCGCCGGGACGGCCAGGAGCCGATGGGCGGTGCGGACGTAGTGGGCCCGCTTCACCTCGGCGGTCACGGCGTCGAAGTCGACGCCCGCGTGCTCCGGGCGGTACTCGACGGCCAGGTAGGCGCCGGTGACCGACAGCAGGCCGAGCACGACGACCAGCGCGTGGAAGACGTGGCGGGCGGCCGGTTCTGTGGTCACTGCGGCATTCTGCTGGAGTGGTGGGCGTGCGTGGACCGGTCCTGGTTGTGGCAGTGGCGCTGCTGGGCTCCGTCGCCTGTTCCGACGGGGGGACCCCTTCCTCCGACTCGGCGACGACGACCAGGAGGCCCGCCTCGTCCTCGACGGCGGAGCCCGCCCCGCTCACGGTCGTCGCCGTCGGCGACATCGCCACCTGCGACGGCACCGACGACGAGGCGGTGGCCGAGCTCGTGGGCACACTGCGCGGCGACGTCCTGCTGCTGGGCGACATCGCCTATCCCAACGGGACGCCCGAGCAGTTCGAGGAGTGCTTCGAACCGGCGTGGGGCAACCTGCGCGACCGGCTGCGACCCGCCCCGGGCAACCACGACTTCCACACCGAGGACGGGGCGGGGTACTTCGGCTGGTTCGGCGAGGCGGCGGGTGAGCCGGGCAAGGGCTGGTACAGCTTCGACGTGGGACCGTGGCACGTGCTGGCGCTGAACTCGAACTGCGCCGCGGTCGGGGGGTGCGGCGCGGGCGCGGAGCAGGAACGGTGGCTGCGGGAGGCCTTGGCCGCCTCGAAGGCGCGCTGCACACTGGCGTTCTGGCATCACGCCCGGTTCTCGTCGGGGTCGGTGCACGGGTCCGATGCCACCACGGCCGACCTCTGGCGAGCGCTGGCCGACGCCGGAGCCGATGTCGTGCTCGCGGGCCACGAGCACGTCTACGAGCGGTTCGCGCCGATGGACGCCGGCGGCCGGGTCGACCCCGGGAGGGGCATCCGATCGTTCGTCGTCGGCACGGGCGGCCGCAGCCACTACGGCTTCGGTGTGCCCCGTGCGGGCAGCGAGGTCCGGGACGCCACGACGTTCGGGGTGCTCGAACTGACGCTGTCCGAAGACCGGTACCGCTGGCGCTTCGTGCCGGTGCCCGGAGACACGTTCACCGACAAGGGCCAAGGCCGCTGCCACTGACCGGTCGGCGGTACGACCCCCGCTGCTAACCTGTCCCCCTCACGGGCCGTTGGCGCAGTTGGTAGCGCACTTGCATGACGCGCAAGGGGTCAGAGGTTCGAGTCCTCTACGGCCCACCC
>DATAAM010000132.1:0-17594 GCA_036260075.1 Acidimicrobiales bacterium | reverse complement strand
TAGCGCGTGAATCCCCCACCAGAACGAGGGGGGCCGGGCCGCCTACTCGGCGCGGAGGCGGAGGCGCTTGCGCAAGGCCCGCACCTCGAAGGTGAGCTCGGCGATGGCGTCCTGGATCGGCTCCAGGTCGGGCGGCGGAGCGGCCACCGGCGCCGCCCGCTCCTCGGGCGCGTCGGGCGCCTCCTGCATCTCGGACCGCAGCGCCTGGAGCTCGGCCGTGAGCGCGGTGACCTCGGGCGGCATGGCGGGCCGCTCGTCGAGGCGGACCTGCATCGCGGCCAGCGCCTCCCGCAGCGCCGCCACCTCGGCGGTCAGGGCCTCGAGCGCGCCCTCCGTCTCCTCGGCGTCCTCCACCTCGTCGGCCGCCGCCTCCGCCACTGCCCCCCGCAGCCCGCGAACCTCCTCGGCCAGCGCCGCCAGCTCCTCACGGCCCTGGGGCAAGCGGGCGATCTCGCGCCGCAGGCCTCGCAGCTCCTCCACGGTGGCGTCGACCTCGGCGGGCCGCAGGGCGGCCAGCTCCTCGCGCACGGCTGCCAGCTCGGCCACCACCGGCGCCAGGTCGGGCGGCGGGGGGATCTCCGGGAACGGCGGGATCTCCACCGGCTCGGGCCGAGGGACGGCCCGCACCTGCTCGCGCAGCGAGGCCATCTCGGCCAGCACAGCGGCCAGCGCGTCGGCCACGGGGTCGCCGTCGCCCTCGTCGGCGGCGGCCTCGGCCAGCGCCTCCCGCAGCCCGCGCACCTCGCGCCCCACGGCCTCGAGCCGCCGGGTGGCCGCTGCCTCCAGCGCTTCCAAGGCCTCGGCCGTGCGGCGCTCCACCTTGGCCAGCGCCGACGTCAGCTCGGCGGCCACCGCCGCGGGCAGGCCCGCCACCGTGTCGCGGTAGGCGGCCACGTTGTCCTCGGCCTCCATGCTCCAGCGGGCCACGAGGTCGGCGTAGTCGGTGAGGCGGTCGCTCACGGCGTCGCGGAAGGCCGACGTGGAGCTGATCAGGGTGTCGAGCCGGAACCCCAGGTCGGCCACGGCCGCCGTGAGCTGGTCGACCCGCTCGACGAGTCCGGGGACGACCGGGTCCTGCTCCATGCGTGAAGGCTACGCGTGTGCCGTCAGGGCGCGGGGGATGGCGTCGCGCCACGCCGCCGTGGCCTCGTCGACCCCTACGTCGACCAGGCCCTCCACCACCAGCCGGTCGCCGCCCGAGCCGCCGAGGAAGGCGGCGGGCACACCCGCCCGCTCGGCCCGCCGGTACACCTCCTGGGCCCGGTCGGGCGAGGCGCACACCACCACCCGCGACGGCGCCTCCGAGAACAGCTCGACGTGGCTCTCCACCCCGGCCACCCGGAAGCCCACCTGCGACCGCACCGCCATCTCGGCCAGCGCCAGGCCCAGTCCGCCCTCGGACACGTCGTGCAACCCCGCCGCCAGGTCGTCGGCCACCAGCCCCCGCACCAGCTCGACCAGCGCGGCGTGCGCCTCCAGGTCGAGCGCAGGCAACGTGCCGCCCCGGTGCCCGTGGGCCTGGAGCGCCCACAGCGACCCGCCCAGGACGGCCTCCCCCCGCCCCAGCAGGAGCAGCCGCCCGTTGTCGAGCAGGCGCACGCCGGGCGGCCGCCGGTCGAGCCGGTCGATCAGGCCCAGCACCCCCACGATCGGGGTCGGGTCGATGTCGCGCCCGCGGCTCTCGTTGTAGAGGCTCACGTTGCCGCCGATGACCGGAAGGTCGAGCGCCCGGCACGCCTCGGCCATCCCGTCGATCGCCTCCGAGAGCTGCCACATCACCTCGGGGTGCTCGGGGTTGCCGAAGTTGAGGCAGTTGACCAGCGCAATCGGCCGGGCACCCACGCACGCCACGTTCAAGGCCGCCTCGGCCACCGACATGGCCGTGCCCTGTCGCGGGTCGAGCGCGCACCAACGGGCGTTGCCGTCGGTGGACAGCGCCAACCCCCGAGCGGACCCGCCCGGCAGCCCCGGCGCCTTCAGCCGCAGCACGGCGGCGTCGCCGCCCGGCTCCTCCACCGTGTTGAGGAAGAGCTGGTGGTCGTACTGGCGGTAGACCCACGACGGGTCGACCAGCATGCCGAGCAGGTCGTTGCCGCAGTCGTCGGGGGCGGGCAGCGCGCCGGGGTCGGCCGCCCGCAGGTCGTCGAGCCAGGCGGGCCGCTCCCGGGGCCGGTCGTACAACGGGGCGTCCTCGTGCAGCGACGAGGCGGGCACGTCGGCCAGGAGGTCGCCGCCCTCGCGGTCGAACACCCGCAGGCGCCCGCCCTCGGTGACCCGCCCCACCACCGAGGCCCGCACCTCCCATCGCTCGCACAGCGCCAGCACCCGGTCGAGCGACTCGGGCGTGACGATCGCCAGCATCCGCTCCTGGCTCTCGCTCGTGAGCACCTCGAAGGGCTCCATGCCCGGCTCGCGCTGGGGCACGGCCGCCACCCAGACATCGATGCCGACGCCGCCCCGCGACGCCGTCTCGCTGGTGGCGCAGGTGAGCCCGGCGCCGCCGAGGTCCTGGATCCCCACGACCAGCCCGGCGTCGAGCAGCTCGAGGCAGGCCTCGATGAGCCGCTTCTCCTCGAAGGGGTCGCCCACCTGGACGCTCGGCCGCTTCTCGGCGTCCTCGGCGGCGTCGCCGAACCCGGCCGAGGCCAGCACGCTCACGCCGCCGATGCCGTCGCGCCCGGTGGACGAGCCCAGCAGCACGGCCAGGTTGCCCACGCCGCTGGCTCGTCCGAGCACCAAGCGGTCCTTGGGCATGACCCCGAGGCACAGCACGTTGACAAGGGGGTTGTCCGCATAGGTCTCGTCGAACACGACTTCGCCGCCCACGGTGGGCACGCCGACGGAGTTGCCGTAGCCGGAGATCCCGCTGATCACGCCTTCGAAGATCCAGCGGCTTCGGGGGTCGTCGAGCGGGCCGAATCGCAGCGGGTCCATCACCGCGATCGGACGGGCTCCCATGGTGAAGATGTCGCGCAGGATCCCACCGACCCCGGTGGCCGCCCCTTGGTACGGCTCCACCGCCGAGGGGTGGTTGTGGCTCTCGATGCGCAAGGCCACCGCCACCCCGTCGCCCACGTCGACGACGCCTGCGTTCTCCCCCGGACCCACCAGCACGTGCGGGCCTTCGGTGGGCAGGCGGCGCAGGTGCAGGCGTGAGGACTTGTACGAGCAGTGCTCGCTCCACATCACCGCGTACATGGCCAGCTCGAGGTGGTTGGGCGGGCGGCCCAGGATGCGCTCGATCGCGGTCGCCTCGTCGTCGGTCAGACCAAGTGCACGGTGCAGTTCAGCGGCCACGTCCCCCACCGTAACCGCCCGGTCGCCCCGGCCCGACCAACGCACATCGCGGGTGACAAACAATAGTGCAAATGCGCGTCCGAAAAACTTGAAGAAGGTTCGGAAACCGGCAATACTTCGTGCATGCCCCCCAAGAAGCGAGCCAAGCCTGGCATGTCCGCGGAGCACAAGGAGGCCCTGGCCATCGGCCGTGAACAGGGTCGAGCTGTGCGCCGGTACCTGGAAGCACTCGAAGCCCATCGCCCGAAGCGGGGTCGCAAGCGGACGACGGAATCGATCAAAAAGCGGCTGGCCGACATCGAATCGCGCCTGCCCGACGCCGATCCGTTGTCGCGCCTCCAGCTCGTCCAAGAGCGCATGAACCTCCAGGCCGAGCTGGCGGGCAAGGAGAATGCCGTCGACCTGGGCGCCCTCGAGGAAGCCTTCGTGAAGGCGGCGAAAGACTACGGCCGCCGCAAGGGCATCACCTATGCGGCGTGGCGCGAGGCGGGCGTCGACGCAGGCGTGCTGCGGGCCGCAGGCATCCGCCGCGGCGGCGGCGACTAGCTCACACGCCGACAGCGGCGGCAAGCAGGGAGCGCAGCAGCCCCGCTCCGTCGGTCGAGCCCAGGAGGGGGTCGCAGGCTCGTTCCGGATGGGGCATCAGGCCCACCACGTTCCGCTCGCTGTTGCAGATGCCGGCGATGTCATCGACGGACCCGTTGGGGTTCTCCAGATACCGGAAGATCACCCGGTCGTCGTCGCGCAGCTGCGCGAGCGTACGCTGGTCGCACGTGTAGTTTCCCTCGAAATGGTTGATGGGTATCCGTAGCGTCTCGCCCACGCTCGCCTGGCCCGTCAACGGCGAATTCGTGGATTCCACCCGGACGACGGCGGTGGTGCAGAGGAACTTCAGGCCGCGGTTCTTCTGCAATGCGCCCGGCAGCAGGCCCGCTTCGGTGAGGACCTGGAAGCCGTTGCAAATGCCGACCACGGGGCCGCCGCGCCGAGCGAATTCCTCCACGGCCGACATGATGGGCGAGAAGCGGGCGATCGCCCCCGGTCGCAGGTAGTCGCCGTGAGCGAAGCCACCCGGGAGGATGACAGCGTCGATGCCGTCCAGGTGACGGTCGCCGTGCCACACGACGTCGGCCTTGCCGCCGAGGGCCTCGACCGCCTCGACGGCGTCGTGCTCGCAGTTGGAACCGGGGAACAGGACGACGCCGATCCGCGCGCTCATCGAGGACCTTCTGCCGTTCTGGGGGAGGAATCCCGCTCCTGAGAGCGGGATTCCTCCCCCAGAACGATCGAGATGCGGCTGTCTTCGATGACCGGGTTGCTGAGGAACCGCTTGCACAGCTCCTCGACCGTGCCGCGGGCAGCGGCCTCGTCGGGCGCCTCGATCGTGAAGCGGATCGCCTTGCCCACGCGCACGCCGTGCACGCCGTCGAAGCCCAGGGCCGGCAGCGCCCGCTCGACGGTGGCGCCCTGCGGGTCGGCGATGCCCGGGCGGAGGGACACCTCCACCAGCACGTCGAAGGTCATCCACCGACCCCGTGCCAGTCGGCGAAGCGCTTCCCGGTGATGCGCTCGTAGGCCTCGACGTAGCGGGCCCTCGACGCGCTGACGACGTCGTCGGGGAGGTGGGGCGGCGGCGGCGTCTTCTCCCACCCGCTGGCCTCCAGCCAGTCGCGGACCGGCTGCTTGTCGAAGCTGGGCGGGGTGGAGCCGGGCTTCCACTCGTCGGCGGGCCAGAAGCGGGACGAGTCGGGCGTGAGCACCTCGTCGCAGACGGCCAGCTCGCCGTCGATGAAGCCGAGCTCGAACTTGGTGTCGGCGATGACGATGCCCCGCTCGGCGGCCAGGTCGGCCCCCCGCTGGTAGGCGGCCATGGAGATCTCGCGAGCCGCCTTGGCCACGTCGGCACCCACGATGTCGCACGCCGCCTCGAACGAGATGTTCTCGTCGTGGCCGGTCTCGGCCTTGGTGGACGGCGTGAACACCGGCTCCGGCAGCTTGTCGCTCTCCTGAAGGCCGGCGGGCAGCGGTTGGCCGTGCATGGTGCCGCTCGACTTGTACTCCTTCCAGGCCGAGCCCGAGAGGTAGCCGCGCACGATGCACTCGATCTTCAGCATCTCGGCCCGGCGGACCAGCATGGCCCGCCCGGCCACGTCGGGCACGTCGTCCGGCAGGTCGGCCGGGTCGACCGAGACCAGGTGGTTGGGCGCCACGTCGCGCAGCACGTCGAGCCAGAACGCCGTCATGGCCGTGAGCACCCGGCCCTTGTCGGGGATGGGCTCGGGCAGCACCACGTCGAAGGCGGAGATGCGGTCGGACGCCACGAACAGGAACGTGTCGGCGTCGACCTCGTAGACGTCGCGGACCTTGCCGGTGTAGACGAGCTTCATAGGATCCCTTCCGGACGGTACTCGGCTGCCATTGGATACCGGTTCACCACCGCCTGCACGCGACGGGAGAACGCGTGCACCTGCTCCACGGCGGCACCGGTGAGCGGTCGTGGGTCGAGGTCGAGGTCGAGCTCGGGCACCCGGGGGTCGGCCTCCAGCCGCCGCATGAGCTCGGTGCCGTGGGTGGTGGCTGTGGCGTGCTCCCGCACGATCTCGTGGGCGTCCTCCCGACCGACGCCCGCCTTCACCATGGCCAGCATGATCTTGGTGGTCAGGAGGAACGGCAGGTTGCGTCGCAGCTCCTCCTCGATCGCGTCCGGGAAGGCGGCGAAGCCGTCGAGGACGGTGAGGAACGTCTCGAACAGGCCGTCGACGGCGAAGAAGGCATCGGGCAGCACCACCCGGCGCACCACCGAGCAGCTCACGTCGCCCTCGTTCCACTGGTCGCCGACCAGGCCCGCAGCCATGGCGGCGTGGCCCTTCAGCACGGTGGCCAGCGCGCCGATCCGCTCGCACGAGCGGGTGTTGCGCTTGTGGGGCATGGCGGACGAGCCCACCTGGCCCTCGGCGAAGCCCTCGGTGACGAGGCCGTGCCCGGCCATGAGGCGGACGGTGAGCGCCAGGTTGGCCGGCCCCGAGGCCGCTTGCACCAGCGCCGACACCACGTCGAAGTCGAGCGAGCGCGGGTACACCTGGCCCACGTCGTCGAGCACGGCGGCGAAGCCGAGGTGGGCGGCCACCCGGCGTTCGAGCTCCTCGACCTTGGCCGGGTCGCCCAAGAGGTCGAGCATGTCCTGCTGCGTGCCCACCGGCCCCTTGATCCCGCGCAGCGGGTAGCGGGCCAGCAGCTCCTCCACCCGGACGAAGGCCTGCAGCAGCTCCTCGCCCGCGTTGGCGAAGCGCTTGCCGAGCGTGGTGACCTGCGCGGGCACGTTGTGGGTGCGGCCGGTGACGAACAGCGCGGCGTGCTCCTCCGCCTTGGCCGACACGGCGGCGAGGACGGCCACCATGCGGTCGCGCACCAGCTCCAGGCTGCGCCGCACCTGGAGCTGCTCCACGTTCTCGGTGAGGTCGCGCGAGGTCATGCCCTTGTGGACGTGCTGGTGCCCGGCCAGGGCACAGAACTCCTCGATGCGCGCCTTCACGTCGTGCTTCGTGACCCGCTCGCGCGCTTCGATGCTGTCGAGGTCGACCTTGTCGATCACCGCCTCGTAGGCCTCGATCGCCTCGTCGGGCACGTCGATGCCCAGTTGCTGCTGCGCCCGGAGGACGGCCAGCCACAGCTCGCGCTCCAGCACGACCTTGGCTGTGGGCGACCAGATGTCCCGCATGTCCGGACTGGCGTACCGGGCGGCGAGGACGTTGGGGATCATCGCGCTCCTGCGGCTCGGAACTCCGCCAGCTTGTCGGCGATCTCCTTGTCGGTGATCGAGAGCATCTCGGCCACGAGGATGCCCGCGTTCTTCGACCCGTCGACGGCGACCGTGGCCACCGGGATGCCCGAGGGCATCTGCACGGTGGCGTAGAGCGCGTCGACGCCGTTCAGCGCGCCGCCCGACAGCGGCACGCCCACCACCGGCAGCGTGGTGTGGGCGGCGACCACGCCCGCCAAGTGCGCAGCCATCCCCGCCCCGCAGATGGCGGCGGCGTAGCCGCTGTCGCGCAGCGACTCGGCGAACGCCGCCACGTCGTGCGGGTTGCGGTGGGCCGACAGCACCCGTTCGTCGACCTCGATGCCGAAGCGCTCGAGCATCTCGCGAGCCCCCGCCATCTTGTCCTTGTCGTTGGGCGAGCCCATGAGCACGGCGACCTTCAGAGCCATTGCGCGCAGATGTCCTTTCGATAGTGCATGCCCGGCCAGGAGATGTGGGCGACCCCCTCGTACGCCCGCGACCGGGCCTCGGCGAGCGTGGGGGCGAGAGCGGTCACAGCGAGCACCCGACCACCCGCCGTGCGGCCCTGCTCGTCGACTGCGGCCCGGAACACCGTGACGCCGGGGACGGACTCGGCGGCCTCGATGCCGGTGATCGGGTCGCCCCGGCGCACCGTGCCGGGGTAGCCCTCGGCGGCCAGGACGACGGTGACGGCGGCGTCGTCGGCAAACGTGGGCTGGGGCAGCGGATCGCCCGCGGCGGCGGCCAGCAGCAGCTCGGCCAGGTCGGACGTGAAGCGAGGGAGCACCACCTGCGCCTCGGGGTCGCCGAAGCGCACGTTGTACTCCAGCACCTTGGGGCCGTCGGACGTGAGCATGAGGCCCGCGTACAGCACCCCTCGATAGTCGATGCCGCGGCGGAGGAGCTCGTCGAGCGTGGCCCTGACGATGTCGGACACGTCGAGGCACTCGGCGTCGGGGACGGGGGAGAAGGCACCCATGCCGCCGGTGTTGGGGCCGGTGTCGCCGTCGCCCACCCGCTTGTGGTCGCGGGCGGGGGGGAGGAGCACGAAGTCCTTGCCGTTGCACACGGCCAGCACCGACAGCTCCGGGCCGGCCATGCCCTCCTCGATGACCACGTGGCCCTGGGCCAGCTTGGCGGTGGCGTCGGCCAGCGCTTCGTCGAGGTCGTCGGTGACCAGCACCCCCTTGCCTGCGGCCAGGTAGTCGGTCTTCACCACGTACGGCCCCGGCAGCGTGCGCAGGAAGGCGGCAGCGTCGGCGGCGCTGTCCACGGCGGCGAAGCGGGCGGTGGGCACGTCGGCCGCCGCCAGCACCTCCTTCATCCACCCCTTGCTGCCTTCGAGGCGGGCGCCGTCGGCACCGGAGCCGAACACCAGCTTGCCCTCGGCCCGGAGCCGGTCGGCCAAGCCGTCGACCAACGGTGCTTCCGGGCCGACGACATAGAGGTCGGCGTCGTCGTCGGGCGAGACCACGGTGGCAGTGCGCGACAGCACGTGGCGCAGGGCGTGCTCCCGTCCCCCGCTTCCGACGACGGCGACCCGCAGCGACATCAGGCGGCGAACGTGACGAACTGCTCGCGGCCGGGGCCGACGCCGACGACCCGCACGGGCACGCCGCACTGCTGGGCCAGGAAGAGCACGTAGTCGCGCGCTGCCTTCGGCATCTCGGAGGGCGATGTGGCGGCGGTGAGGTCGGCCTGCCAGCCGGGAAGCTCCTCGTAGACCGGGGTGACCTTGTGCAGCACCGACTGGTGGTAGGGCGGGTGCTCGTAGCGCACGCCGTCGCACTCGTAGGCCACGCAGACCTTGAGCGTGTCGAAGGTGTCGAGCACGTCGAGCTTGGTGAGCGCGATCTCCGAGAGCGAGTTGAGCCGCACGGCTTGGCGGACCATCACCGCGTCGAACCAGCCCGTGCGCCGGCGACGACCGGTGTTCGTGCCGTACTCGTGGCCCCGGTCGACCAGCTCGTTGCCGTAGTCGTCGAAGAGCTCGGTGGGGAACGGACCGGAGCCCACGCGGGTGGTGTAGGCCTTGGCGATGCCGATCACGCGGTCGATGTAGCGGGGGCCGATGCCCGCGCCCACGCAGGCGCCTCCCGCCGTGGGGTTCGAGGAGGTGACGAACGGATAGGTGCCGTGGTCGAGGTCGAGGAAGGTGGCCTGCGCCCCCTCGAGCAGCACGTGCTCGCCCGCCTCGAGGGCCTCGTGCAGCACGGCCACGCAGTCGGCGACCATGGGCTCGATGCGGGGGGCGTACTCGCCCAGGTAGCGGGCGGCGATGTCGTCGGCCGAGACGGCCAGCCGGTTGTAGACCTTGGCCAGGAAGGCGTTCTTCTCCTTGAGCACCACGTCGAGCTTCTGGCGGAAGATCTTGGGGTCGAGCAGGTCCTGCACCCGCAGGCCCACGCGGGCGGCCTTGTCGGCGTAGGCGGGGCCGATCCCCCGCTTGGTGGTGCCCAGCTTGTTGCGGCCCAGGTAGCGCTCGGTCACCCGGTCGAGCTCCTGGTGGTAGGGCATGATCAGGTGGGCGTTGCCGCTCACCTTGAGCTTCGAGCAGTCGACGCCCTTGCCGGTGAGCGTGTCGATCTCGGCCAGCAGCACCGCCGGGTCGACCACGACGCCGTTGCCGATGATCGGCGTGATGTGCGAGTACAGCACGCCGCTCGGGATGAGCTGGAGGGCGAACGACTGGCCGTCGACGACGATGGTGTGGCCGGCGTTGTGGCCGCCCTGGTAGCGCACGACGACCGACATCTCCCTGGCCAGGAGGTCGGTGAGCTTGCCCTTGCCTTCGTCGCCCCACTGGGTCCCGACGACCACGGTTGCGGGCACGCGCGTTCCCTTCGGACTGGTTCCTGCGGCCTGCCCAGGATAGTGGCTCAGGCGGTGCGGAGCATGGGGTGGGCCACGCCCACGTAGGCGATGGCCGTGTACACCGCGACCGGAGCCAGGAAGGGCGCGGTGGAGAAGCCACAGGCGGCGCCCGCCAGCGCCAACGACACCCACATGACCCGGCTGCGGCCGGAGGCGATCCACTGGCGTCGGGGGTGGCGCCACACGTCGAACAGCGCCCACAGGTTGACCGCCCCCGCTGCGAGGCCGACGGCCAGAGGGATCGACATGCGCCATTCTCTACCCCAGTGGGGGCGGGGGTGCAGCGCGTGCGGTGGCGAGGAGCGACGCGGGTGGCGGCCGGGCATTCGTCGCTCGAGGGGAGGTGGTGGGTCTTGCGGTCCTCGCAGCAATGTTCGACAATCGTACGTATGACGACCGTGAGCATTCGCGACCTTCAGCGCAACCCGAGCGATGTCGTCGGGGCAGTCGAACGAAGCGGTCGGCCGGCGATCGTCACTCGCAACGGCAAGCCAGTGGCAGCGATCATGGCCGTCGACGAGGAAGCACTGGAGGACTTTGTCCTCGCCAACGCTCCCGCGTTCGTCAAGGCGATGCGCGAGGCCGACGCCGAGCTTGCTGCCGGGGAGACCACCACCTTGGCCGAGCACCTCTCGAGTCGTCGATCGGGCACCGCTCAGAGCACCAAGACGCCGAGAACCCGCAAGGGTGCACGATCTCGCCGCACTGCCTGAGCAGCCGACCGTGGGCTGGTGAGCGTGGCCAATCACATTGAACTCTCCAGCGCGGCCAAGCGGGACCTCAACCGCCTGAGCACGACCGCCCACCGCCAGATCGTCAAGGCACTGACAGAGCGCCTGGCTGCTGTTCCCCCACCCGAGAACCTGGACGTCAAGTCGCTCGAAGGCGCCCCGGGCTGGCTGCGGCTCCGCGTCGGAACCTACCGGGTGCTCTACAGAGCCATGACCGAAGAGGAGCTAGGCACCGCACGTGCGCGTCATGGCGAGCTGCCTGGGCCTGAAGGCTTCCTCGTCGCTCGGGTTGTCCACCGGCGCGACCTGCACGCAGCAGCACGGTCGCTCTGATGACGAGAGCGGGTGACGGGAATCGAACCCGCGTTCTCAGCTTGGGAAGCTGATGTTCTGCCTCTGAACTACACCCGCGAGGAAGCGGCGTCACTGTAGCGTGAGCCCTCGACGGAACCGAGGCCGGGCCGGCCCCGCCTCAGCGCCGAGGGCGAGCTTCCGGCGACGGCTCAGGGGTTCTTGAACAGCTTGCAGGTGGCCGACGTCAGCCCGGAGGCCGAGGCGGTGACGTCGGTTCCGCTGTTCGACCCCGGCCGGGCCACCGACACCGAGCCCGAGCTCTCGCTCGCGTTGGCGGCGATCGTCAGCGGGCTGCCCGTGACGGACAGGGTGGAGGCCACCGTCACCGTCACCGACGACGCCGGGGCGGCCGGGTTCCCGTAGCTGTCCAACCGGCTGACCTTGGAGTCGAACGTGGAGCTCTCCGGCACCACCACCGATCCCGAAGCACAGCTCGGCGACGAGGAGGTGAACGCCAGCGCCGCGGGCGCGGCCGCCTCGACGGTCACGCTCACGGTGCCGGTGCGGGATCCCTCGGTGGCGGCGAGCGTGGCGGACTCGGCCTTCGCCAGCGTGACCGACGCCGTGCCCACCCCCGCCGTGAAGGTCACGGTGGCCGGGTACGTGGGGGCCGTGCCGCCCGGGCTGGCGGCCGGCCCGGAGAAGGCGATCGTCTTGTTGCCTGCGTAGGAGGTGTCGGCCGTCGTGCCGGTGCGGGCGGTGAGCCGCACCGAGAAGGCGGTGCCCGCCGTCTTCGTGCCGGTCGAGACCTGCTCCACCAGGAAGTTGGGCGTGCCGCCTGCCGCCGTGGTGGCCGACACCGCGGCGGTCTGGCCGCTGGTCCAGTGGTCGCCCAGCCGCGCCTCGACCGTGTACGAGTAGGCGGTCGAGGCCGACAACCCCGTGTCGTCGCACTGGAGCGCGGAGGGCGAGACGGACGGGCAGACGACTGCGCTGGTCGGTGCCGTGCGGCGGACGACGTAGGAGCCCGGCGGCGCGCTGTCCCCGCTCGGCGCGCTCCACGTGACCCGGACCGACGACGACCCGGTGGCGGTGGCAGCCGCGGATGTCGGCAGGCCCAGCTTCTTGGCCGCGGCGCCGGCGAGGCCGGTGCCGTCGGCGCTCAAGGCGGCGAGCGCGGCGGAGGCCGCCACCAGCGCCAGGCACGTCACGGCGACGACGGCCGCCGCGGCCTTGGCGGACAGCCGCCTCACGGCTTCACCGCCCGCCCGCTGAAGGCGAGCTGGAACGTGGCGCCGGAGCAGCCGTCGGGGGCGCCGGCGTCCATGCTCACGGCCAGCGTGTGCGATGCCGTGCCCTTGGGCGGGATCGACAGGGAGCCCCGGTAGGGCGTCACCACGACGGTCGGCCGCCCGTCGACGGCGAGCGGGCACGGCTCGACGGCATCGCCCACGGCGACAGCCGCGGCGCCCAGCTCCTCGACTGCGATCGCGAAGTTGTTGTCGTTGCGGACGGTGACGGGCAACGGTGCGCTCTCGATGCCCGGGAACAAGCCGCCGGCGGAGCCCGTGATCCGGAACCCGTGCGGCCCCGCGGGCTTGTTCTTCTCCTTGTCCGCCGAGAACTGCACGCCCTCGACACGGGCGGCGCCGCCGCTGCCGACGCCCACCGAGGGGCCGAAGGCCGCGAGCAAGAGGAGGGAGAGGACGACCTGGCGACCGCCTGCGGTCCCCGACGCGATCCGGTGCATGTCCTCTCCCTCCTTCCTCGACTCGCTCGGCGTGGCCGTCGGCCGCTAGCTGACGGCGACGGTGACGGAGCCGGTCGTGCCGGCCGTGCCCGACGTGGTGCTCTGCGCCTTGGCGGACAGCGGGATGCCGAACGTGGCGCCCGAGCAGGCGTCGACCACGCTGTTGCTCATCGCCAAGCCGTTGGTGATCGTCAGCGTGTAGGTGCCGTTGGCCGCCACCACCGGCGCTGTGGTCGTGACCGACAGATCACCGGACCACCGGTACGAGAGGCCGGTGCCGGTCCCCGAGCAACCGGACGCGTCGGAGGTGATGTCGGCCACCGTGCCCGACCCCACGCTCGACACCGCGATCTTGTAGGGGTTGGGGTTGTTGATGACGACGACGATGTCGCCGTTGCTGCCGGGGTACAACTGGGCGGCCGCCGAGCTGCCGCTCAGCGTGAGCGTCTTGCGCTCGACGGCCTTGGCCGACCCGGGGCCGCTGCCGTCGGCGGTCCAGGAGGCCCAGGCGACCGCGGCCACCATCAGCACTGCGACTCCGACACCGACAGCGGCGAGGCGCTTTCCGAGTTTCATCCCTGTCTCCTTGCGTGAGCTCGTCGAGTTGCCGACTGGGCGTCGGTTTCGCCACTCGCTCCTCGCAGGGACAAGGCGACCAAGTGCGCCCCGCGGATCTCAGCATCGCCCGAGGCTGCGTGTCGCGGCCTCGTGCGTCACGGTAGGGACGGCCCGGCGCCGGCACTTCACCAAGATTGATGAACTTCAGCGGTCGAGCGCCCAGCCCGCCTGCTGCGCCAGCGTCACCGCCGCCAGCTGGGAGTTCACGTCGAGCTTCTGAAGGATGCCCCGGATCTGGGAGCGGACGGTGGCCAGGGAAACGAACTCGATGCGGGACACGTCCTCAGCCGAGTGGCCCTGCATGAGGTGGGCGAGCACCTGCCGCTCCCGGGCGGTCAGCGAGGCGAACGGCGCCAAGCGCTCCCGCTCGTCGGCCCGGGCCCGCCGGGCGGCGTCGAGCAGGGCGTCACGCTCGGCCGGACGCATGACGGCGCTGCCGTCGACGGCGTCGGCGATGGCCCGGGCGACCCGGTCCAGCGACTCGGCCTTGGACACCACGCCCACCGCCCCCTCCTCCAGGCACGCGCCCAGCGACCGCGGGTCGGTGGTGCCCGTCAGCACCACCACCTGGGCACCCAGCGCCTGGAGGGGCCCGATCATGGGCAGGCTGTCGGCCTCGCCGAGGTAGAAGTCGAGCAGCACCACCGCGGGCCGGAAGGCCTCGGCCTGCTTCAGCACCGCCTCGGGCTCCACCGAGGCCGTCGACTCCACCGTCAGCCCTGCTTGCTCGAGGGCCAGGGCCAGCGCCTGCTTGATGATGGCGTGGTCCTCGACCAGCAGGACTCGGGGGCTCACAGGTCCATCTTTCATCAATTCTTGGGTTGGAAGCCGACACGCGGCACGTTTCACTGAGAACGTGGCTCGGCGCCGACACCTACGGGTCGCCGTCGCCGTCGAGCCCACCGTGTTGGGAGACGCGCTCGTCGTCTGTCTCCACGCGGCGGGTTTCGACGACGTGGTGAACCTCGGCCCCAACCCGGAGCCGCGCGCGGAGACGTTCGACGCCGCCGTCGTCACCACCGACGAGGTCGACGCCGACATCGTGATCGACCTCCGGCAGGCGGGCCGCACCGGGGTCGCCTGCCTCGACGACATCGTGCTGCGCCTCGACGACGCCGCCCGCGAGTGAGCGGGGCTACTCGGCCACCCCGCTGTCGTCGGCGCCGTGCTCGCCCGGCTGGTGCATGTCGGGACCGCCGACCGGCGCCGTCACCGAGCCCTCCAGCGCGTCGAGGAGGTGCATGGAGATGTCCTGCACCACGATGTCGTCGCGGCCGTTCTCCTTCACGCCGTCGTCCAGCATGATGTAGCAGAACGGGCAGGCGGTGGCCACCCGTGACGCCCCGGTGGCAATGGCCTCCTGCGAGCGCTCGGTGTTGACCTTCTTGCCGGTCGACTCCTCCATCCACATGCGGGCGCCGCCCGCGCCGCAGCACATGCCGCGGGTGCCGGAGCGGCCCATCTCCACGATCTCGATCCCCTTCAGCGACCCCAGCACCCGCCGCGGCGCCAGGTACACGTCGTTGTGGCGGCCGAGGTAGCAGGAGTCGTGGTACGTGACCCGCTCGTCGAGGCGCGCCTCCGACATGTCGAGGCGGCCTGTGTCGATCAGCCACTCGAGGAACTGGCTGTGGTGCACCACCTCGTAGTGGCCACCCAACTGCGGGTACTCGTTGCCGAGCGTGTTGAAGCAGTGGGGGCACTGCGTGATGATCTTCTTCACGCCCATACCGTTCATCGTCTCGATGTTCTGCATGGCGAGCATCTGGAAGATGTACTCGTTGCCCGACCGGCGGGCCGGGTCGCCGTTGCACATCTCCGAGGGGCCGAGGATGGCGAAGTCGATGCCCGCCCGCTGGAGCAGCTTCGCGGTCGCCACCGTGACCTTCTTGTTCTTGTCGTCGAACGACCCGGCGCAGCCGACCCAGTAGAGGTACTCGTGCTCCAGCGGCGACGAGCCGTCGACCACCGGCACCTCGTCGGGCAGGGCGGAGGCCCAGTCGGCCCGGTCGCCCTGGCTCATGCCCCACGGGTTGCCGCTGTTCTCCATCGACCGGTAGGCGTTGCCCAGCTCGGTGGGGAAGTTCGACTCCATCAACGACAGGTAGCGCCGCATGTCGAGGATCTTGTCGAGGATCTCGATGTTCACCGGGCAGATCTCGTCGCACGCCTTGCACGACGTGCACGCCCAGATCTCCTCGGCGCTGATGCGCTCGAACACGTTGGCGGCCGTCACCGTCAGCTCCGGCTCGTGCCCGACGATCGGCGACACGGGCCCGCCGGGGTGGCTCTCCGACATGACCTGGCCGACCTTCAGCACGATCTCGCGCGGGTCGAGCGGCTTGCCGGTGGCGTTGGCCGGGCACACCGAGGTGCACCGCCCGCACACGGTGCAGGCGTCGGTGTCGAGCAACTGCTTCCACGTGAAGTCCTCGACCACCGAGGCGCCGAAGCTCTCCAGCTCCGTCTCCATCAGGTTGGGCATGGGCTTCATGGCGCCCTTGGGACGCTCACGGTCTAAGAGGTACATGTTCAGCGGCGAGGTGAACATGTGGCGCAGCTTCGTGATCGGCAGGATGATCAGGAAGCTCACGAAGCTGAGGAAGTGCAGCCCCCACAGGGCCGAGTGCACCCTGGGCAGGGCGCCCATGCCGTCGAACAGGTTCGAGAGCGGCCACCCGACCACCGACCACTTCTCGAACTCGGGCCGGCCGGCCAGCGCGATGCGGGCGCCCTCGACGAGGAAGCCGCTCACGCCCATGACGGCGAACGTCCCGAGGATCACGTAGTCCTCGGCCCGGGTCTTGATCTTCAGCCGGTAGGGCCGCTTCACCCAGCGGCGCCAACCCGCCCACCCGATGCCGATCAGGAAGACGACGCCCGCCACGTCGCCGATCAGGGAGTAGCCCCGGTAGACGTCGCCGTGGAGGAACTTCCAGTCCTCGGGCAGCTGGTGGTTGATCTCCAGCACGGTGGTGACGGCGAACAGCACCAGGAACCCGAAGTAGATGCACGAGTGCATGATCCCCGCCGCCGGGTCGCGCAGCAGCGTCTGCATGTAGACGCCCGCCCGGAAGTCGGCCAGCCGCCGCCCGATGTTCTTGCGGGTGGTGGCCCGCCGGTCGGGGCGGCCCCGCTCCCAGTTCTCGATGCGCTTGGAGAACAGCCAGGCCACGGCCAGGAACAGCACGGTGAGCGTCGTGTAGAAGAGCGCCCGCACGGGGCCGGGGATGTTGAGGAACACCTCGCGCTGGATCGGCGAGTCGTCGTGTTCCTGGGCCAGGGCCGCCACGATGCCGGAGCCCGCCGTCACCAGGGCCATTCCCCCCCCGATCAACAGGGCGAGCTGCGACGGCCGCAGGCGCCGGGTGGGAGGGTTCGACATGGGAGCGAAAGCTACTTGTCCGCCGGAGACGCCGACCAGCTATCGCAGAGGCTAGTGGTACGCCTTGGCGTCGGAATCCCGCAGGCGGGCCGCCATGGTGCGGAGCAGCTTGTGGGCCAGGGCGGGCACCTCGTCGAGTGTGCCGTTGAACTCCCGCTGGCCGATGACCAGGAGCCGCATGTCGGTGTCGGCCACCACCGTGGCCGAGCGGGGGCCCTTGTCGAGCAGGGACAGCTCGCCGAAGTACTGGCCCGGGCCCAAGGTGGCCACCTTCTTGCCGTTGCGCCGCACGGAGGCCTGGCCGTCGAGGATCAGGTAGAACTCGTGCCCCTGCTTGCCTTCCTCGGTGAGCGTGTGCCCGGCGGGCACGTCCACCTCGTCGGAGGTCCTTCCGATCGTCTGGAGGTCACGTTTGCTGCAGGCGGAGAACAGCCACATCCGCCCCAGCTGGTCGAGCTTCTCGTCCTTGCGAGCCATGCCGTCAACCTAGTGCGTCGGCGCCCCGGCGAGGCATTCCGAGCGCGCCCTTCATTTCTTTGAAACAATAAGGCAACAAAGCATTTCTAGGTTTCCACTGTGGACGTCGTCTTCGTTCGTTGGCCGCAAGAGGGAGATCGGCGGGACCGACTTGCGATTGCCCAGGTGCCTCGGCTCCTGCTCCTCGACGCGGGTGTCGAGCCGCCGGAACCGATCGATTGCCTGGAAGACTGGGTCCGCCTTCCCGCTGAGGACGGCGACATCCGGGGCCGCATCACCGCAATCGCCCGGCGCAGCGCGCTCCACGCCGAGCCGCTGCCCGAGCTCGACACCGACGGCGTGCTCCGCTACGGGCCGCGCTGGGTGCCGCTCCCCCCGGTGGAGGTG
>DATAAM010000131.1:0-6753 GCA_036260075.1 Acidimicrobiales bacterium | reverse complement strand
CGCATCCAGTACCCGGCGCCGGGCTCCCCCGCCCTCGCCGCCCGGGTCTCCGAGCTGCTGAGCGGCGCGGGCATCCCCGTGGCCGAGGACGCCGAGCGCGGCTTCGACCACGGCATGTACAGCGTGCTTTTCCCCGCTTGGCCCGACGCCGAGATCCCGGTCGTCCAGCTCGCGATAAAGCAGAGCTTCGACCCGGAGGAGCACCTCGCCGTGGGCCGGGCGCTCGCGCCGCTGCGCGACGAGGGGGTCCTGATCCTCGGCAGCGGGTTCAGCTACCACAACCTGCGCCTCTTCGGGCCCGCCGCGGCGGAGCCGTCGGCCCGGTTCGACGAGTGGCTCGGCGAGACCGTCATCGCCGGCTCCCCCGCCGAACGGACCGCCCGCCTGCGCGAGTGGGACAAGGCGCCGAGCGCCCGCATCGCCCAGCCGCGGGAGGACCACCTCATCCCGCTGATGGTCGTGGTGGGCGCGGCGGAGGACGAGCCCGCCGAGCGCTCCTACTACGAGCAGGACATGTTCGGCGGCGTCACGGCGTCGAGCTTCCGCCTCGGCACGCCCCTCGCCGCCTCGTCGGCCGGGGCCTCCGAAGGAGTGGCACATGCCTGACCAGGCCGCCGTCCCCGAGGCGTTCGCCGACCTGCTCGACGCGCCGGTCGCCACGCTGGCCACGGTCGCACCCGACAACCGCCCGCAGCTCTCCGCCGTCTGGTTCCTCCACGACGGCGGCGAGCTCAAGGTCTCGCTGCACGCGACACGGCAGAAGACGAGGAACCTGCGGCGCAACCCCGCCGTGAACCTGTTCGTCCTCGACCCGCAGAACCCGATGCGGTACCTGGAGGTCAGGGGCGACGCCGAGCTGGCAGACGACGCCGACTACGCCTTCGCCGACAAGGTCGGCGCCAAGTACGGCGGCGCCGACCTCCGCCAGATGGACGGCGACGACCACCGCCGCGTCGTCGTGACGATCCGCCCCGCCCACGTCGTCGCCGTCGACCTCAGCGCTTGACGCGTCTTGCCACTCCGAACGCAAGGAACCACTCATGATCACCACCAGCCCCCGCACCACCACGACCACTCCGGCCGAGTCCGCCACGACCGACCGTTCCACGGCGCGCACCGCGGTCATCGCGGGCGCCGTCGCCGCCGTCGCCACCACGGTCATCGGGATCATTGCCAAGGCGACAGACGTGCCGCTCGTCGTGAGCGCGCTCAAGGTCCAAGTGCCGGCCTTCGCCGTGTTCACGCTTGTCGGCGCTGCCATCGGCGGCCTGCTCGCCACCCAGCTCCAGAAGCGGGCGGCCCAGCCCCGACGGGCCTTTCTCGTCACGACCATCGCGCTGACGGCGCTGTCGTTCGTGCCCGACCTCGCTGCCGACGCGACGACCGCCACCAAGCTCACCCTCGTCGGCGCCCACATCGTCGCCGCCGCCGTGATCATTCCCGCCCTCGCCGGCCGCCTCTCGGCCTCGGCGGCCGGCTGACCCGAACAACGACACGAAGGAGCACCACCATGCAGGTCGAAGGCATCACCTGGCACGCCGTCACGCTCGCCCCCGACGCGTGGGCCGCCACCAAGAAGCTCGTGGTCGACACGTTCGGCCAAAGCCCGATGATGGAGATGGACGGCGTCACCGTCTTCCAGTTCCCCAACGGCAGCCTGCTCGAGATCTACACCCCGGAGACGGTCCCCGACTTCGGGTACAACGGCAACGTCGCCTTCGGCTTCCGTGTCGACGACATCGACGCCGCCTCCGCCGCGATCGCGGTCGCCGGCGGCGAGCTCTTGGGCGAGATCAACCGGGTCCCCGAGATGGGCTACGCCTACCGCCACTTCAAGGGCCCGGACGGCATCGTTTACGGACTCAACGAGCAGAAGTAGCGGAACGAACGACGCGGACCTGGGGGCGCGCCGCGCCGGCTGTGTCGGTGGAATCCGTCAGACGCCGCTCCCGGCAGCGCGGCAGCGGCGTCTGACGGCAGCAGTGCTACCTGTCGCCCGACCCCCGGCGGATCACGGTATCGGGAGGCGTCAGCACGATTGGCGGGCGCTCCACCAGGACCCGCGTGTTCGGACAATGGGCGCTTGGGACTGCTTCGCCGAGACCCGCAGGCCAGGCCGGGGGAGGGGCGCCTGGCGGACGGTTGTGCAGGCGAGCGGTTGGGGTAAGGACGTCGGGATGACGACGGGGGGCCGATGAGCATCGCGAGGGTCGCGTCGGAGCCTCGGGCGGACGCTTTCCGCCACGAGGCTCTCCTCTACGCGGGCATCGACGAGTTCCTCGAGGGCACGCTGGCCTTCATCCGCGGTGGCGTGGAGGCGGGTGAGCCCATGCTCGTCGTCGTGGACGACCACAAGATCGCTGCCCTGCGGGCCGAGCTCGGCAGTGACGCCGAGGCCGTGTGCTTCGCCGACATGGCCGACGTCGGTCACAACCCGGCTCGCATCATCCCGGCGTGGCACGACTTCGTGGGCAGGCACGTGGCCACCGGGCGTCCCCTGCGCGGCATCGGCGAGCCCATCGGGCCCCGGCGTGGCCCCGACGAGCTGGTCGAGTGCCAGCGCCACGAGTCGCTGCTCAACCTGGCCTTCGCCGACGCCTCGGCGTTCTGGCTGCTCTGCCCGTACGACACCGAGGCGATGGACGACTCGGTGATCGAGGAGGCCCGGTGCAGCCATCCTTACGTGGGAGAACGTCGGCCCGGTGGCGAGCGCAGCGCGGCCTGCCGCGACCTGCACGCCATCGCCGCTCCCTTCGACGTCCCGTTGGCGGAACCGGTCGTGGAGCCCGCCTCGCTCCCGTTCGGCGGCGGCCCGCTGGGGCCGGTGCGGGCCTTCGTGGCCCGGCAGGCCGAGTCGGCCGGGTTGGGCGCCACGCAGACCTCCGACCTCGTGCTGGCCGCCAACGAGGTGGCCACCAACAGCCTGTGCCACGGTGGCGGAGACGGCATCTTGCGCATGTGGCGACAGGGCGACACCCTGGTGTGCGAGGTGCGCGACGGCGGGTTCATCGACGATCCGCTGGCGGGCCGCCGTCGGCCGGCGACCTACCGCGACGGCGGGCGGGGGCTGTGGCTGGCGAACCAGCTGTGCGACCTGGTGCAGATCCGCTCGAACAGCAGCGGCACCGTGGTGCGCATGCACATGCGCCGCCGCTGAGCGGCCGCGGCTCCGGCACCCCTCGCGCTGAGCACGCAGCGTCGGCCGCCGCCGCACCGGCCGGTCGTCGGGATCCGGGGACGGCCCGATCGGCCGCCGCCCGGGCCCCGGCGGGGGCGACCGGCCGGTGCGACACCGGTGGGGCGCCTAGGGCGCCCGGCCGGTGACCCGCAGCACGACGCCGCCCTCGTCGTCGACCCGCCACCCGAGGGCGGGGCGACCGTCGACGTCGCTCAGCTGCACGTAGGCGCCAGTGCGGACGGCCTCGGCGCCGTCGTCGACGCCGAGCTCGAGCACGGCGTTGCCCGCCCGGTCGAAGGCCAGGCTGGCGCCGTTGTCGTCGAGCGCCAGCCAGGCGCGGTGGCGGCCGTCGGTGTCGACCAGGGCGACCCCGAAGACCTGCTCGGGCTGGGCGGCGCCGCTGAGGTCGCCCACGATGGCGCGGGTGCGCCCGTCGCCGTCGACGACCTCGATGCGGCGGGTGCGGATGATCGGCTCGTCGACGCCCGGGGTCATGGCCGGGCTCCCGACGAGGCAGGGCGCACGCCGTCGACGGGACGGCCGGGCGCCCGCTGGGCACGGGACAGGGGGAAACGGGTCTGCATCGTCACTCCAAGCACCTGAGGAGGCAGTTGCGGGTCGGCCGCGGCGCCGGGGACCGGCGGGTGAACGGTCGACGATCGAGGCGGGCCGCTGCCCGCGAGCACCTCCGGGCAGGCTGCCCGCGAGGGGAATGACACCATTGTAATTCACGGGTGGGTCAGTGACAGCCGGAAACGCGTGGGAAGCGCCGTCCGGGGTCGCCTCGGGTGGTGCGATGGAGACCTGTGGCCTCGGCGAGCCGCTGGCGTGCGACGGTTGCACCCTATGAGTCTACAGAGCGTCGGTCTCGGCCGGGCAACCGGCCGGCGTCGGGACGGGGGGATAGGGTGCCACGCCGTGAAGGTCACCATGTTGCTGTGCGACGCGGCCCAAGTCGCCGACGGGAAGCTGTACGTGCTGGGGGGCGGGTGGAGCCTCACCGGTCCCGACCCCACGCCGTCGGCCATCGCCGTGAAGCTCGAGGTGCCCTGGCACGAGGCCGACCAGGCGCACCACTGGGAGCTGTTCCTCGTCGACGCCGACGGCCGCGAGGTCACCATCCCCGGCCCCGACGACACCATGCAGCCCATCGAGATCCGGGGCGACTTCCAGGTGGGGCGTCCCACCGAGATCCCCGAGGGCAGCCCCATCGACCTGCCCTTGGCCTTCAACCTGGGGCCGCTGCCCTTGGCCCCCGGCAGCCGCTACACCTGGCGGCTCGTGATCGACGGCGAGACCGACGAGTCGTGGACCCTCGGGTTCACCACCCGGCCCCAGGCCACGACCGCCGTGTGAGCAGGTGCGGCCCGCCCGTCGCCGGAGCCGCTGCCGTGGCCGGTGGTCGTCGGCGATCGAGGGGTTCGCAACCGTCGACCCGCCCTCGCCGCCGTGGAGCAATGCACTCCAGCGAAGCGGGCGATCGGCCGATAGACCCGGAGAGGAAGTCTCGGGAGGTTCGCAATGGCGCTCCTCGGCACCCTGGCCGAGTTCCACGTCGACGACATCCTGCTGCTGCTCGCGGGCACCAAGAAGACCGGCGTGCTGGCGGTGGAGGGTGGTCGGCGCGCGGGCCGGATCTGGATGGACGCCGGTCACCTGGTGGGTGCCGAGCTGGCCGACCAGCACGACGCCGCCACGGTCGTCTTCGAGCTGCTGCGCCTCACCGACGGCAAGTTCGCGTTCGAGGCAGGCGCCATGCCCGCCAACCTGGGCGCGCCGCAGGACGTGCAGACCGTGCTCGCCCAGGCCCGCACCAAGCTGGCCGAGTGGCGTGAGATCGAGCGGGTGGTGCCGTCCATGGCCTCGATCGTGATGCTCGACGGTGCCGCGGGCGACCGGGGCCCGTTGACGATCACGGCCGAGCAGTGGCGCGCCGTCGCCGCCGTCGGCCCCGGTGGCACGGTGGCCGAGGTGGCGGGCCGGCTGGGCCTGCCCGAGTTCGATGCCTGCAAGGCCGTCAAGGACGTGGTCGACGCCGGGCTCGTGACCGTGACCCCGGTGGCCGAGGGCGAGACGGCCCCCGCGGGCACCGCCGCGGCCGCGCCTGCGGGCGGCAGCGACCTGGTGCGCCAGCTCACCGAGCTGCGCCAGAGCTGAGCCGAGCGGGCGCCTTGGCCCGCCGCACCACCGCCCATCACGGCAGTGCGTCCTCGTCGACGCGCCCGCCACCGTGCCGAGGCGAGCACAGCGACGTGGGCAGCGGTCATCGGATCGACGCTGTCGGGAGGCGAGGCGTAGCCTGCCCCCATGACGACGGTGCACGAGAGCGTCGGCACGGACGAGCAGCTGGTCCGTGATCGGGTGCGCGACCTGCTGGCCTCGCACGACCCCGCGACCACCAAGCCCCGCGAGTTCCTGGGCGCGCAGTTCGACGCCGGGCTGGCCTGGGTGCACTTCCCCGAGGGCCACGGCGGCCTCGGCTTGAGCCCCAAGTTGCAGCGGGTCGTCAACGACGCCGTCGTCGCCGCGGGCGGCCCCACACCGTGGACGCGCAACATCATCGGCTACGGGATGGGCGCGCCCACCGTCGTGGCCGACGGCACCGACGAGCAGAAGCGGCGGTGGCTGCGCCCGCTGTTCACCGGCGAGGAGATCTGGTGCCAGCTCTTCAGCGAGCCGGGCGCCGGGTCCGACGTCGCCGCCCTGGCCACGCGAGCCGTGCGCGACGGCGACGAGTGGGTGGTGAACGGCCAGAAGGTCTGGACCACGCTGGCCCACCTGTCGAAGTGGGGGATGCTCGTCGCCCGCACCGACCCCGACCAGCCCAAGCACAAGGGCATGACCTACTTCGTGGTCGACATGCACGCCCCGGGCGTGGAGGTGCGCCCGCTCTACCAGATCACCGGTGAGGCCGAGTTCAACGAGGTCTACTTCACCGACGTCCGCATCCCCGACGCCGAGCGGCTCGGCGAGGTCGGCGAGGGGTGGCGGGTCTCGCTCACCACCCTCATGAACGAGCGGGTCGCCATCGGCGGGCAGGTCGCGCCGCGCGGCGGCGGCCTCATCGGCGAGGTCGTCAAGGTCTGGAAGGACCGCGGCCACCAGGACCCGGCCGTCCGGGACCGCCTGATGTCCCTGTGGATCCGGGCCGAGGTGCTGCGGCTCACGAACATCCGGGCCTCCCAGCTCCGGGCCATCGGCAACCCCGGGCCCGAGGGCTCGATCTCCAAGAGCGCCATGGCCGAGCTCAACAAGGACCTCGGCGAGCTCATCGTCGACCTGCTCGGCCCCGAGGGGATGCTGTACCCCCAGGGCTACCCGATGGCCCGCCCCACCACCGCGATGATGTGGAGCAACCCCTGGCAGGCCTTCCTGCGCACCCGCGCCAACAGCATCGAGGGCGGCACGACGGAGATCATGAAGAACATCCTCGGCGAGCGCGTCCTCGGCCTGCCCGGCGACGTGCGGGTCGACAAGGACAAGCCCTGGACCGAGGTTCCCCGCTAGGCGTCACCTCCCGGTCACGCGGCACGTCGCCATCACGCCGCACGTCGCCATCACGCCGCACCGGCCGC
>DATAAM010000130.1:0-7280 GCA_036260075.1 Acidimicrobiales bacterium | reverse complement strand
GGACGGATCCCGTCACCGGTGACGGGATCCGTCCTCCAGAACCGGAGAGGATGACGGCGTGGGCGCGCTCGACCAACGGTTCGCTCCAATGCTGGCGGTGTCCGGCGAGCTGCCGTCCGACGATGCCCAGTGGGCCTTCGAGGTGAAGTGGGACGGCGTTCGGGCGCTCACCTACGTGCAGGACGGTGTCGTGCGCATGGAGAGCCGCAACCTGCTCGACATCACGCCCCGCTACCCCGAGGTGCACGGCCTGGCCGAGACAGTGGGCGGCGTGGGGGCCGTGCTCGACGGCGAGGTGGTGACGTTCGACGAGGAGGGCAGGCCGAGCTTCCAGCTCCTCCAGAGCCGCATGCACGTGCAGGGCCCGCGCGACGTGCAGCGGCTCATGGCCCGACAGCCCGTCGTCTACGTGGTGTTCGACGTGCTGTGGCTGGCCGGGCAGTCGACCCTGGCGCTCCCGTATGCCGAGCGGCGTCGGCTGCTCGAACGCCTCGACCTCGACGGCCCCGCCTGGCGGGTGTCGGCCCACCGCGTGGGCGGCGGGGCGGCGATGCTGGCGGCCGGCAAGGAGCGCGGCCTCGAAGGCATCGTGGCCAAGAAGCTCGACACGCCCTACGAGCCCGGCCGACGCTCCCGCTGGTGGGTGAAGGTGAAGAACGTGCGCCGCCAGGAGGTCGTCGTCGGCGGCTGGCTGGAGGGCACACGCAACCGCGAGGGACGCATCGGCGCCTTGCTGGTGGGCTACTACGACGACGGCGTGCTGCGCTTCGCCGGGAAGGTCGGCACCGGCTACACCGACCGCACACTCGAAGAGCTGGCGGCCACATTGGCACCGCTGGCTCGCGACACCTCGCCGTTCGGCACCAAGGTCCCCTACAAGAAGCCCAACTGGGTCGAGCCCGTGCTCGTGTGCGAGGTGGAGTTCACCGAATGGACGGCGGGCGGCACCCTTCGGCACCCGTCCTACAAGGGGCTTCGTGATGACAAAAGACCGCACGACGTGGTGAGAGAGCCGTGACCGGGGGACAATAGGCGCATGCCTCGCTCGA
The DNA here is from genome assembly GCA_036260075.1 of Acidimicrobiales bacterium. Lineage (GTDB taxonomy): Bacteria > Actinomycetota > Acidimicrobiia > Acidimicrobiales > JAHWLA01 > DATAAM01. The sequence continues at coordinate 6,231 of DATAAM010000130.1, read as the reverse complement.
TCTGGAGCGGCGCGATCAGCTTCGGGCTCGTGAACGTGCCGGTGAAGCTGTTCACCGCCGTCCGAAAGAAGGACGTCCGCTTCCACCAGCTCCACGAGAAGGACGGCGGGCGCGTCCGGCAGAAGCGCGTGTGCTCGATCGACGGCGAAGAGGTGCCCTACGAGGAGATCGCCAAGGGCTACGAGATCGCCGACGGCCAGTACGTGATGATCGACCCCGACGAGCTCGACACGCTCGACCCCGAGGCCACCCACACCATCGACATCAGCGACTTCGTCGAGCTCGACCAGATCGATCCGCTGTTCTACGACAGCAACTACTACATCGTCCCCGACGAGCGCGGCGGCAAGCCCTACCGCCTGCTGCTGGAGGCCATGCGCGACGCGGGTCGGGTGGGCATCGCCACAGTCGTGATGCGCACAAAGCAGTACCTCGTGGCCGTGCGCCCGGTGGGCGACGCGCTGGTGATGAGCACGCTCAACTTCGGTGACGAGGTGGTGCCCCAGGACGAGCTGGAGGGGCTGCCCACGGGCCGTACGCAGGTGGGCGAGCGGGAGCTGAAGATGGCCCAGCAGCTGATCGACTCGCTGGCCGCCGACTGGGACCCCGACCGCTACCACGACACCTACCGCGAGCAGGTGCTCGAGCTCATCGAGAAGAAGGCCGAGGGCCAGGAGATCGTGGCGCCCGCCGAGCCGGAGCGCCCGGCGCCGGTCATCGACCTCATGGCCGCGCTCGAGGCCTCGTTGGCCGCCGCCAAGGAAGGGCGCAAGCCCACGGCCGAGGACGTGCCCGAAGAGGCGGACAAGTCGGCGAAGGCGAAGAAGAAGCCCGCCAAGAAGAAGGCGTCGTAAGGCCTCGTGGCCGACACGCTGGTCGAGGTCGAGAGCCGCACCCTCAAGCTCTCGAACCTCGACAAGGTCCTCTATCCCGAGGCGGGCTTCGCCAAGGGCCAGGTCATCGACTACTACCGCCGCATCGCGCCCGCCCTGCTCCCCCACCTGGCGGGGCGACCGCTCACGCTGAAGCGGTACCCCAACGGCGTCGACCAAGGCCACTTCTACGAGAAGCGGTGCCCGTCGCACCGGCCCGAGTGGGTGCACACCGCCGAGGTCTGGAGCGACCGCAACAAGGGCATCGTGCCCTACTGCGTGGTCGACGACCTGCCCACGCTGATCTGGGTCGCCAACCTGGCGTCGCTGGAGCTGCACACCTCGCTCTCGTTGGGAGCCGAGATCACGCGGCCCACCATGGTGGTGTTCGACCTCGACCCCGGCGCGCCCGCCGACATCGTCGACTGCTGCCGCGTGGCCCTGCGCCTGCGCGGGCTGTTCGACCGCATGCACCTCCAGTCGTTCGCCAAGACCTCCGGCTCGAAGGGGCTGCAGCTCTACATCCCGCTCAACACACCCGTGGCCTACGAGCCGGGCACCAAGGACTTCGCCTTGGCCGTGGCGCAGTCGCTGGAGAAGCGCTTCCCCGACGAGATCGTGTCGTCGATGAAGAAGGAGCTGCGGCCGGGCAAGGTGTTGATCGACTGGAGCCAGAACGACGAGCACAAGACGACGGTGTGCGTCTACTCGCTGCGGGCCAAGGCCCGCCCCACTGTCTCGACGCCGGTCACGTGGGACGAGATCGAGGCGTGCGCGGAGACGGGCGAGCCACTCGGGTTCGAGTGGGACGCCGTGCTCGACCGCGTCGCCCGCCACGGCGACCTCTTCGCCCCACTGCTGACGCTCCAGCAGGAACTGCCGAGCACAACGAGTGCGTAGCCGTCACGGCCTGTGCCTCGGCGCGGGGGTGCTGGTGGCGCTGTCGCTCCCACCGTGGGGCTGGTGGCCGCTCGCGCTCCTCGGCCTGGCCGCGTTGACGTGGGCGACCGAGGACGTGGCGGCACGACAGCGCTGGTGGGCGGGCGTGGCCTTCGGGCTCGGCATGTTCGTGCCCGGGCTGTGGTGGATGACGGAGTTCCACGCGTTCGGCGCCGTCCTCGTCGTCCTTCTGGAGACGGCGTTCGTGGCAGGCGGCGTGACGCTGGCCCCGGCGCGGCGGTGGCGGGCGGCGACGGTGCCCGCCGCCCTCGTGCTGGCCGAGGCGGTGCGCTCGACGGTGCCCTTCGGCGGGCTGCCCATGGCCGGCGTGCCGCTCGGACAGGTCGCAGGCCCGCTGGGGGCCACCGCCCGCGTGGGCGGGGAGCTGCTGGTGCTGGCGGCGGCCGCGGCCGTCGGCGCCGTCGCGGCCGAAGCGGCGCGGCGCCGATGGACCACGGCGGCGGCGGCCGTCGGCGTCGTCGTGCTGGTCGGGCTGCTGAGCGCAGTGGCCCCGGACGGCGGCGGTGCGGTCGAGCAAGTCGACGTCGCCCTCGTGCAGGGCGGCGGCCCGCGCGGCTTCCGGGCCGTCGACACCGATCCGGCCGAGGTGTTCGATCGGCACGTGGCCGCCAGTGACGGCGTGCGCCCGGGCACCGAGCTCGTGCTCTGGCCCGAGGACGTGGTCGACGTGCCGCGGCCGGTGCTGCGGACCGCCGAAGGCGAGGAGCTCTCGGCCTTGGCCGACCGCCTCGACGCCACCCTGGTGGCCGGCGTCGTGGAGGACGTCGGCGCCGATCGCTTCGCCAACGCCGCCGTCGCGTGGGACGCCGACGGCGAGCCCGGCGACCGGTACGAGAAGGTGCGGCGCGTCCCCTTCGGCGAGTACGTGCCGGGGCGTTCGCTGATCGACAAGGTGGCCGACCTGTCCGTCATCCCTCGCGACGCGGTGGTGGGCCGCGGCCCCGGCGTGCTCCGGACCGACGCGGGCGACCTCGCGGTCGTCATCTCCTTCGAGGTGTTCTTCGCCGACCGGGCCCGGGCGGCGGTACGGGCCGGCGGCCACGTGCTCCTCGTCCCCACCAACGCGGCGTCGTTCTCCAGCAGCCAGGTGCCCACCGTCGAGCTGGCCGCCGCCCGGCTGCGAGCGCTGGAGACCGGCCGCGACGTCCTCCAGGCCGCACCCACCGGCTACACGGCCGTCGTCGACCACCTCGGCCGAGTGCGACAGCGTTCGGTCCTGGGCCGTCGAGAGGTGCTGCACGACACCGTCTCGTTGCGCCGCGGGCACACCGTGTACAGCCGCGTCGGCGACGCGCTGGTGCTCGTGCCTGCCCTTGCGACGGTCGTCACCGCGTGGTGGCGACGACGCCGCCCAGGCACTTGACCACCCGGTCAATGCGCGACCACGCTGTCCCGCTATGTCGCTTGGGGGAAGGCTGCGCATCGCGTTCCTCGCCTACCGCGGCAATCCCCACTCCGGCGGCCAAGGCGTCTACGCCCGACACCTGACCCGCGAGCTGGTGGCGCTCGGCCACCAGGTGACCGTGTTCTCCGGCCCGCCCTACCCCGAGCTCGACGAGGGCGTGGAGCTGGTGCGAGTTCCGAGCCTCGACCTGTACCGGCAGCCCGACCCCTTTCGGGTGCCGCGCTTGCGCGAGCTCCGTTCGTGGATCGACCTCCTGGAGTTCGGGATCATGTGCACGGCCGGCTTCCCCGAGCCGCTCACGTACAGCCTGCGCGCCCGCAAGCTCCTGCGCCCGCGACGCCGCGACTTCGACGTCGTGCACGACAACCAGTGCATGGGCCGAGGGATGCTCGGCATGCTCGACGACGGTTGGCCGCTGGTCACCACGCTGCACCACCCGATCACCGTCGACCGGCGGCTCGAGCTGGCCCACGCCCGCACCCTGCGACGGAAGGCGACCTTGCGTCGGTGGTACGGCTTCGTGCGCATGCAGCTGCGCGTGGCCCGCCGGCTGCCCTCCGTCCTCACCGTCTCGGAGTCGTCCCGCGCCGACGCGGTGGCCGAGATGGGCGTCGACCCGACACGCCTGCGCATCGTGCCGGTCGGCGTCGACGACACGCGCTTCCGTCCGCTGCCCCACGTGCCCAAGGTGCCGGGCCGGCTCATGACGACGGCCAGCGCCGACGTGCCGCTCAAGGGGCTGGTGCCGCTGCTCGAAGCGGTGGCCAAGGTTCGCACCGAGCGACCGGCCGAGCTGGTGGTCATCGGCAAGCCGCGGGCGGAGAGCCGGGTGCAGGAGACGATCGAACGGCTCGGGCTCGAGGACGCCGTGCAGTTCGTGTCGGGGGTGAGCGACGAGCGCATCGTGGAGCTGTACGCGGAAGCCGAGGTGGCCGTCGTGCCCTCGCTGTACGAGGGCTTCTCGCTCCCGGCCGTGGAGGCGATGGCGTGCGGTGTGCCGCTGGTGGCCACCACCGGCGGCGCGCTCCCCGAGGTGGCAGGCGAGGACGGCGAGACGGCGCTGCTGGTGCCCCCCGGCGACGTGGGCGCGCTGGCCGCCGCCATCGGCGAGGCGCTCGACGATCCCGAGCTGCGGGCTCGCATCGGTGCCGCCGGGCGCCGCCGGGTGCTCGAGCGGTTCACGTGGCGGGCGACGGCGGAAGGCACGGTCGACGCGTACCGCGACGAGATCGCCCGGGTGCGCTCCGCGTGCTGACCGTCGACTTCCGCCGTCTCGGGTTGCAGCCCGGCGACCGCCTGCTCGACCTCGGCTGTGGTGCGGGACGACACGCGTTCGCCGCCGTGGAACGCGGGGCGCGCGTCACCGCGGTGGACGCCGACGACACCGAGATCAAAGGCGTCGCCGCCATGCTCTCCCTGCTCGACGGCGAGGGCACCGCGCTGGTCGGCGACGCGCTGGCTTTGCCGTTCCCCGACGGCGCGTTCGACCGCGTGATCGCGGCGGAGGTGCTGGAGCACATCCCGGGCGACACCGCGGCGATCGCCGAGCTGGTGCGAGTGCTGCGGCCCGGTGGCACCATCGCCGTCACCGTGCCGCGCTGGGGCCCGGAGCTCCTCAACTGGGCGCTCTCCGACGACTACCACTCGGTCGAAGGAGGCCACGTCCGCATCTACCGCCGCCGGGTGCTCGAGGCGCGCCTGCGCGACGCGGGCCTCCGGCTCACGGGCCGTCATCACGCGCATGCGCTCCACTCCCCCTACTGGTGGCTCAAGTGCGCCGTGGGCGTGCGCAACGAGGACCACCCCCTCGTGCGGGCCTACCACCGGCTGTTGGTGTGGGACATCACGTCGGCCCCTGCGGTCACGCGCGTCGCCGACCGAGTGCTCAACCCAGTGCTGGGCAAGAGCGTGGTGCTCTACGGAGCGAAGGCGCCGTGATCGACTCGGTCGCCACCGTCGACGGCATCGCCGCCCTGCAACTGCCCAGCGGCATGATCCCGTGGTTCCCCGGCGGGCACTGCGACCCGTGGAACCACGTGGAGACGGCCATGGCGCTCTCCGTCGGCGGGCGCTGCGCCGAGGCCGAGCGGGCGTACGCATGGCTGGCGGAGACGCAGAACCACGACGGCTCGTGGTTCAACTACTACACGGCCGACGACGTGGAGGACTACCGGCTCGACACCAACGTCGTCGCCTACGTGGCCGTGGGCGTGTGGCACCACTTCCTCGTCACCGGCGACGAAGGCTTCCTCCGGTCGATGTGGCCCACGGTGGAGCGGGCGCTCGACTTCGTCGTGCGCTTGCAGCGACCGACCGGCGAGATCCTCTGGTGCATCGAGCCCGACCTGACACCGGGCCGCTTCGCGCTGTTGACCGGTTCCTCGTCGATCTACCTGAGCCTGCGCTGCGGAGCCGCCGCCGCCGACCGGCTGGGCCGGCAGCGGCCCGACTGGGAGCTGGCCGCGGGCCGCCTGGCGCATGCGATCGCATACGCGCCCGAGGCCTTCGAGCCCAAGGAGCGTTGGGCGATGGACTGGTACTACCCGGTGCTGTGCGGCGCCGTGCGCGGCGTGGCGGGCCAGGCCCGCTTGCTGGAGCAGTGGGACACGTTCGTGATGGCCGGGCTCGGGGTGCGGTGCGTCTCGGACCGGCCGTGGGTCACCGCCGCCGAGACGGCCGAGTGCGTGATGGCCCTCGACGCCGTGGGGCTGCACGACCATGCCCGCACGCTGTTCGCCTGGGCGCAGCACCTGCGTCACGACGACGGCATGTACTGGACCGGCTGTGTCTACCCGCAGGCCGTCCACTTCCCGGGCGGCGAGCGCAGCAGCTACACCGCCGCCGCCGTGGTGCTGGCCGCCGACGCGCTGTTCGGCCTCACCCCCGCTGCGGGCCTGTTCCGGGGCGACGGCCTGCCTGCGGGCCTCGACCTCGACGCCGACCCCTCCCCGTTCTGGTCCGCCGACCCCGCGCTGTAGCGCGCTATCGGCGGAC
>DATAAM010000129.1:0-8901 GCA_036260075.1 Acidimicrobiales bacterium | reverse complement strand
GTAGGTGGTCACGAACAGCCGCCCGCTCGCCTGGTCGGCGAACACCGCGTCGCCGTACACCGGCCCCGCCGTCACGTCCTCGCCGTGGCGCTCGTTGTCCTCCGCCCCGTCCGGACGCTCCATGCGCACCACGATCACCGTGTGCCCCGCCCGCTGGCACGGCACGTACAGGTAGCGCTCCGTGACCAGGATCGACCACGACGACGTGTCGGTGCCCGCGTCGGTGGAGTTCACCGGTGCCGTGCACGACCGGATCCGGTACATCTTCTGCATGTCCTGCACGTTGTACGTCGTAGGAGGCGCCACGCTCACGTCGAGGCGGTAGAGGAAGGCGTTGGTGTTGGCCAGGCTGTTGGCCCCCGGACCGCCGTAGAGGAGCAGCAGGTCGTCGTGGTAGGGGTCGTAGGTCATGCCGCCGATGATGATGCTGCCCTTCGCGTTGCCCGGCGCCAGGCTGCCGTAGATGGGGCGCTTCTTGAAGGCGGAGCTGCGAAGGTCGAACTCGTAGACGAAGTGGTGGCTGAAGGAGGCGATCCAGAGCCGTGTGCTGGTGGCGTCGATCGCGTGCATCCAGTCGCCCGAGGCCGTCTCGTCGATGTTGGCCCTGGAGAAGATGTCAGGGAAGACGAAGCTCCGCGTGATCTGCAACGAGTCGAGGTCGCGCACCACGATGCCCGTCTGCTGTGTGCCGTCGGTCGACGGATGGAGCTGCCAGAGCTGGCGAGCGGCCGGGATGATGATGCCGGACCCGGACGACCGCTGGATGAGCGCGTTCGGCTGGTAGAAGGGGACGAACTTCTGGCCGAGCGCGGCGCGGGCGTCCGCCCCGAACCGCTCGAGGGTGCCGATCTGCTCGAACAGGGGCTTGGGCCCCGCTGCCGGGGCGTCGACACGAGGGAAGAGGACGGCGATCGCCGCGAGCACGACGACGCCGAGGAAGACACGCCGTAACGAGTGCATCGTGACGAGAGAGCGCCTGTCGTGCATTGTCATCCCCCAAAGCTGGCTTTCCAACTACGACGTATGTTTGTCGCCCTGGTGACGCTGAACGCTTTCTCGCGGCGCCGGACGAGCCGGCTCCGACCGACGCGGGCGTGCTGCAAACCAACGGTTCGGCACGGACCGGCGGGACACCTGCTCGGGTTGCCCCCCACTCTGAACTGTGTCTGTGCCGTCGTGCCTCCAGCATTAGCACACTCGAAGGTCGAGGATACGACGCGAAAAGGGCTCGTTGCGTCGGAATCGCCGCCGCTGTCGGACCGCTTGGAGGACGACGGAGACCGTGCGACAGGAAAAACGCGCCTCGGCGTCGTACTCTTTTGCTGAACGATGGGAGGGGTCGCTCGGCACGAGGCTCCGAAAGTCCTCGGCGGCCGGTGAGCGATGTCGTGGCGCGGGGGCCGCTCTCAGGCGTAGAGACAACCTATTTCGTCGCTGCCTCGGCCCGCGCCGCCCGGTGCGTGGCCGCATTCGAGGAGAACGGCTCGTGAACAACTCCCCCTGGCGTCCTTGGCGATCTGCACTGCTCCTGGTCGGGGGCCTCATCGCACTGTCCGTGATCGCGGTCGAGCCTCCCGACAAGGAGCCTGAGGTGGTGGCGGCCGGGCCCAACGACTCGTTGGTGACATCGTCCGACGCCGAGGACGACGCCGGCACGGGCGACGCCACCGAGGAGGCCACGGGCGGCGCCACGGGCGGCGGGACGGCCTCGGGGACCGGCGGCACCGCCACGAAGACGGGCCGGACCGGGACTGCGGCGGGCCCGAACCGGACGTCGAGTGGCCCCACGGCAACAGCAACGGGCGACCTGCAGTGCAAGGCGGGCCAGAACGGCGGCACCACCGACAAGGGGGTCAGCGGCAACCGGATCAAGCTGGCGGCCACCAACGTCCGGTCGGGCACCGGCTCGTCGTTCCTGGGCAGCGCCTACATCGGCATGCAGGCCGTGGTGAACCGGGTCAACGCCAAGGGCGGTGTCTGCGGTCGCCTGCTCGAGCTTCGCCTCGTCGACGACGCCTGGGACGCAGCCAAGGGCGCGGGCTACCTCGCCAGCTTCGCCCAGGGCGACTACTTCGCCCTGCCGGTGGTGCCGTCGTCGGAAGGCCTGACGACCGCCATCAACAACAAGACGATCTCGAGCGCAGGCATCCCGGTCGTGGGTTCCGACGGGATGCTCAAGGAGCAGTACAGCGACTCGTGGGTGTGGCCGGTGGCCACCGCCACCGTGAGCACGATGCGCGTCATGGCCAAGCACGCCTTCGACAACGGCGCCAAGACCTTCGGCATCGTGTACGACAACCAGTACAAGTTCGGCATCGAGGGGTTAGACGCGTTCGCCGCCTACGTGAAGCAGCTGCCGGGCGCAGACCTGAAGGAGCCGGTGGGCGTGCCGCCGGGGTTAGCCAGCTACTCCGGCGAGGCGACGACCTTCAACTCCCGCTGCAACCCGGCCTGCGACTTCGTGGCCATGCTGCTGACCCCGGAGACCGCCAACGTCTACATCAACAGCCAGGTGACCGAGGGTGAGCGCAAGCGCGGCTTCGGAAGGCTCCTCACCGGCGGCGCCCAGCCGCTCTTCAACGAGCGCTTCGCCCGGGACTGCGGGAAGTTCTGCGACGGCATGTTGGTGTGGACCGGCTACAACCCGCCGGTCGGTCGCCTGGCCAGCGAGCCCGCCGTGGCCGCCTACGTCGACGACGTGAAGTCCGTCGACCCCGGCGTCGACGTCAACAACCAGTTCCTCGAGGGCGCCTACCTCGGCATGAAGGTGTTCGTGGAGGCGCTGCAGAAGGTGGGCCCAAGGCTCACCCGAGCAGCCGTCCGCGACGTCATGAACTCGATGACCTACGAGTCCGACCTTGTGTCGTCGCTCACATGGGGCCCGCAGGTGCCCCAACAGCGCTTCGCCAACCTGAGCGCCCAGGCCTTCAAGATCGTGACCGCGTCGGGAAGCTTCGTGGGCTTCGCCGAAGCCAACACCGGCTTCCTCCGTGACCCGACCCCCGGCGTCCTCAACTAGAGGCGATCGATGACCCGACTGCTGCTGTTCCTGCTGCTGTCGATGCCGCTCGTCGGCGCCTACGCGATCTTCACCCTGGGCCTCGTCGTCATCTACCGGGCCTCGAAGGTCTTGAACCTGGCCCACGGTGCGATGGCGATGCTGTCCGCCTACCTGTTCAAGACCCTCATCGACTGGGGCCTGCCGATGCCGATCGCGTTCGTCGTCGGCGTGGCCGCGGGCGGCGGCGTCGGCTGGGCCATCGAGCGGGTGTTCGTGCGACCGCTGCGATCGGTCTCGACGACGGCGCAGACGGTGGGGACGGTGGCGGCCCTCGGGCTGCTCGTGTCCGGAGCCGGGAAGATCTGGGGCACCGGCGGCCAGCAGGCCGACCGGGTCTTCCCGGAAGGGGCCATCGAGATCGGCGACTCTGCCATCCGCTACGGCGAGCTCGGGCTGTTCTGCGTGATGCTCCTGGTGGCCGCCGGGCTGTACGTGCTCCTCCAGCGCACCGGCGTGGGCCTCGCGATGCGAGGCGCCGCCGACAACGCCCGGGCGGCGTCGCTCATGGGCGTGAACCCGCAGTTGGCGACCTCGGGCGCCTGGGTGCTCGGCGGCGTCACCGCCGCCATCGCGGGCATCCTGCTCGCGGCGGTCACGATCCTGCACCCGGTGGTGCTGTCGCTACAGGCCGTGCCCGCCCTGGTGGCTGCCCTCATCGGCGGCCTCGGCAGCCTGCCCGGGGCGCTCATCGGCGCCGCCATCGTGGGCGGCACCCTCGGGCTGGTGCCGGCGTTCCCCTCGCTCCAGCAGATCGAGGGCAGTGCCCAGTTGCTGCTCACGATCCTGGGCCTCGCTGTCATGGCAGCCCGCGGCGAACGCTATGTCGCCACCGACGTGCGAGGAGGAGCCCTGTGAACCGCGTACGCGAGCTGCTGAAGTCCGTGGTCGGCAATCCGTGGGCCGGGGCAGGGGTGGCGCTCGCGCTGCTGTTCCCGTGGCTCCCGTTCGTGTCGTTCTCGTTGGTGGGCACGGCCAACCTGGCGGCCTACTACGCCATGGTCGCCGTCTCGATCGTCATCCTCACCGGCTGGGTGGGCCAGATCTCGCTGGGCCACGCGGGCCTCGTTGGGGTGGGGGCGTACGTCACCGGCCACGTGGTGAACGGCTGGCACGTCAGCTTCCCGGTCAACCTGCTGTGGGCGGGCCTGGCGGGCGGGGCCGTCGCCATCGTGCTCGGCATCGCCGCCGTGCGGATCCGCGGCCTCTACCTGGCCGTTGCCACCCTCATCTTCTCGTGGATGGCGAGCGAGTTCCTGTTCCGCCAGAAGTGGTTCACCCGCAACAGCGTCATCGAGCTCAAGCCCTTCGGCGAGGAGGGCACCTGGCCCTACTTCGACTGGGTCTCGCGTCGCACGTACTACTACGCGGCCTGGGCCGCAGTGGCGGCCGCCATCTTCCTGATGGCCAACCTCCGCGACTCCAAGACCGGCCGCGCCTTCTTCGCCGTGCGGGGCTCGGAGGTGGCAGCCGCCTCGCTGGGCATCAGCGTGGTGCGCACGAAGCTCACCGCGTTCGCGGCGTCGGGGGCACTGGCGGGCGTGGCCGGGAACCTCTTGATGGTCCGCGACCGTGTCGTCACCGCCGACGCGTTCAAGGTCGAGATCTCGCTGTTCTTCCTCGCCATCGCCGTCGTCGGTGGCCTGTCGAGCCTGGGCGGCGCCGTGGCGGGCGCGCTGCTGTTCGCTGCGCTGAACGAGGTGTTCTTCCGGGTGGAGGCCTTCGCGGGCTGGCTCGAGGTCGTTCCGCCTGTGCTCCTGACCGCGGTGCTGCTCCTGTACCGGGGTGGCCTGGCCGCCATCCCCGAGGGGTTCCGCACGCGGATCATGCCGCACCTCGAACCGTGGCTGGCCCGCATCCAGGAGCAGCTGCAACCGGCCCGCAAGGCGCTGGGCGAGGCCATCCGTGGCATGCGCATGCCCCGCCGGCCGGGCGCCAAGCCGGTGGAGGTCATCGACCTCGACGAACGAGCCGAGCCGGTGCGGCCCTGGACCGAACGGCTGCCCGCTCCGCTGAAGAAGGTGCTCGACCGCATCACCTCGACGGGCGCCGTGCCCGCCGAGCCCCGCCTCGACCTGGCCGCCGTGGTGCAGGCAGCGCGCCCCTCGTCCAACGGGAGCGCGCCGAAGCCCGCCGAGGTCGAGCCCGCCGAGGCCGGTGCCCTCGACCTGCCGGCCGGGCAGACGACGTGGCGCACCATCGAGCTGCCGACAATCGAGCTCCCGCCGAACCGGGACGACCGCAAGGTGCTCATCTCGGCGGAGGGCGTCACGGTGCAGTTCGGCGGCCTCGTGGCCGTGAACGACGTCTCGCTCACCGTGCGGGAGCACGAGATCGTCGGCCTCATCGGCCCCAACGGCGCAGGCAAGACCACGACCTTCAACTCGATCGCCGGCCTCAACGTCCCCACCAAGGGCAAGGTCACGATCTACGGGCACGACGTCACCAACTGGACCGTCGACCAGCGTGCCCGCCTCGGGGTGGGCCGCACGTTCCAGGCCATCCAGCTCCTGCCCCAACTCACGGTGTTCGACAACCTGCTCGTGGCCACCCACGTGCACAACCCGTCGGGGCTGCTCTCGCACCTGTTCGTCGGCCCCGCCACGCTCTCGGCCGAGCGTGAAGGACGCCGCCAGGTGCGCGAGGTGGCGCAGCTCCTCGAGCTCGAGGAGTACCTCGACCGACGGGTGATGGACCTGCCGTTCGGCGTGCTGCGCATGGTGGAGGTGGCCCGGGCGCTGGTGACGGGGGCGAGGCTCATGATGCTCGACGAGCCCGCGTCGGGCCTCGACAACACCGAGACCGACCGCCTCGCCGCCATCCTGCGCTTCGTGCGCGACCTCGGCGTGACCATCCTGCTCATCGAGCACGACGTGAAGATGGTGACGTCGGTCTCCGACTACATGTACGTCCTCGAGTACGGCGCCCTTCTGGCCGAGGGCTCGGCGGCCGAGATCCAACGAGACCCGCGGGTCATCGCCGCCTACCTCGGCGAGGAGACCACCGACGAGGAGCCCGAGGAGGTCCTGGTCTGATGGCGCTGTTGGAAGTCGAGGACCTCGACGTCGCCTACGGCGCCATCCAGGCGCTGCGCGGCTTGTCGCTCCGGCTCGAAGACGGCGAGATGGTGGCACTGCTCGGCGCCAACGGGGCGGGCAAGACGACCACCCTTCGCACGATCTCCGGCTTGATCGCGCCGCGCGCGGGCACCATCACCTTCGAGGGCAAGCGCATCGACGGCATTCCCGCCTACAGCCTCGTGGGCCGGGGCATCGCCCACCTGCCCGAAGGGCGCGACCTGTTCCCGTCGCTGACCGTCGAGGAGAACCTGAAGTACGGGCACTGGACGCGGCGCAAGGACAGGGCCGACTACAAGCGCCAGCTCAACCGGGTGATGGACCACTTCCCGCGCCTTCGGGAGCGGCGCAACCAGGTGGCCAAGACCCTCTCCGGTGGCGAACAGCAGATGCTGGGTGTGGCCCGTGCTCTCATGTCCTCACCGAAGCTTCTCCTTGTCGACGAGCTCTCGCTTGGCCTCGCACCCATGATCGTGCGGCAGCTCTTCGAGATCCTCGACGGCGTGAACAAGGAGGGCACCTCCGTCCTCCTCGTGGAGCAGTTCGTACACATGGCGCTGGCCCACACGCACCGGGCCTACGTCCTGTACAAGGGCGAGGTCGTACTCGAGGGGCGCTCGCAGGACATCGCCAAGGATCCCGCGCTCATCGCCGGGTACCTGGGCGAAGCGGAAGCAGGGGCGACCGAGACGCCAGCCGCCCGCCGGCGTCGACGCGTGAAGACGGCTTGATCGGAGGTCGGCGCCAGCGGCGGCGACGGACAAGGGGGGCGACATGCAGTGGTGTTCGAGGCGCAGGGGCGGTGCCGCGGTGGTGTCGGCGGTCGTCGCCGTGCTGGCGGCCGGGCTGGGGGGCGTGGCGCAAGCCGACGACGGGCCCGTTCCCGAACCGTGCCAACTGCACCCGGTGCACGTCGTCAACCCCGGCTGCGTGCCGGCGCTGACGAGCGACATCGACGACCCCGGCATCACATTGCCCAACCTCGTGCCCGACGTTTCCGTGGTGACGATCAACCGCACCACCTCGTTCACGTTGCCGGAGTTCACGTTCGGGCCGTGGCAGCTCTACTTCGACACCCGGGCGCAGAACCTCGGCACCGTCCCGTTGCAGCTGACAGCCGACGGGATCGAGGACGCGGAGACGACCACGGTCTCCCAATGCGTGTCGTGGACGGCCGGACGGCTGTGCCGTGACCAGCGGCCGGTGGGGCTGAACAGCTTCGACGACGGCCACCACCACTTCCACTTCCAGGAGTTCGCCCGCTACGAGCTTCGCCGCCTGGCGCCCGACGGTCGGCCCGACTACTCGGACACGGGGCTCGTGGCCGCCAACGACAAGGTGTCGTTCTGCCTCATCGACTCCCAGCGCGTGCGCGACGACGCTTCGCCCGCACCCTTCTACACCACGTGCACACCCAGCACCGAGGGCATCTCGCCGGGGTGGACCGACATCTATGGCGCCGGGCTGCCCGGCCAGACGTTCCCCACAGAGGGCCTCACCGACGGCCGCTACGCGCTGGTGATCGACATGGACTACGCCAACCGCCTGTACGAGACCGACGACACCGACAATGTGGTCGAGGTGACGATCGAGATCTCCGGCGGGGTGCGCCAGGCGGCCATCGTCGGCAAGCATCGCCCGTGAACGCGTGACACGATCGCCCGTCTGACTCGTAGGGAGAGATGGCGGGTCTTGTCAGCCGGACAGGGCCGTCGTTCAACCTCTGAGCGGGGGATAAGGAACGTGCGCAACCGGAGGGCAGTCCTCTTCGTCACGCTGGTGCTGGGCAGTTGGCTGGGTGCACTCACGCCGGTCTCGCCGGCCTCAGCACAGGACGCCTGCACCGGGACGGGTTCGAGCTCCGTCGGATCCCCGGGGCTGTTCTACCCGTGGGTAGGCACAAGCGCGACGACGTACGGATTGTCCGGTGCGGAAGTCACCCTCCACCCATTGCCCAAGTTACTGCCCTTCTCCTTCTCGGTGTCTGCCGTCGGTATCTGCGCGCTCGGCACCTTTCCGGTGTCGACATCGGGCTTGATCTCGGGGTGGTGCGGCCACGCATGGGGAGTCGGTGTCACCAGTGACGGCCTGCGCTTTGCGTGGGTCGACGCCGGTGGGAAGCTCATCGTCACAGGCGGGCTCGTGGGGACGATGAGCTATACGCCGGACGCGATTGCCGGGCAGAGTTGCTTCACGGGTGCGTTATCTTTCCTTACATGGGGCACCTTCGCAAAGCTCCATTGCAATCTTGTCAAGCAGAAGTTCGACGACTTACCACTCTCCTTTGCTGGTCCGGTGTACCAAACATCAACAACAATCAGCTTCACATCGGTGAGCCTCACGATCGCCGGCGGCAACTACCACTACTGGACGAAGCTGTGCGCCGGGGTCTTATAGCTGGAGCGATCTCGCAGGAGGGGAAGAGCCGTGCGACGTCTTGGGGGGGCTGCCGGCCGCAGTCGTCTTGGTGAGCAGCTGCATCGGCGCACTGACGCCGGTTCCCCCCGCCGCCGCCCAGGATGTCTGCGTGGGAGGCGGTACGAGCTCCGTCGGCGGCCCCGGCCTGTTCTACCCGGGGGTAGGGACAACTACGGCGACATACGGTTGGTCCGGTGCGGACGTCACCGTCCACGCATTGCCCAAGTTACTGCCGTTCGGGTTCTCGGTGGCCATCGGAGGCCTCTGCGCTTACAGTGACTTTCCCGTCACAACAGCGGGCTTGGTCTCGGGGTGGTGCGGCCATGCCTGGGGAGTCGGTGTCACCAG
>DATAAM010000128.1:0-5753 GCA_036260075.1 Acidimicrobiales bacterium | reverse complement strand
GAGGTGTCGGAGGGCAGCCGCTTCGTCCTCCGCCTCCCCCGCTGACACTTCCTCCGTCTTGGGCACGTCTTTGTGGCCATCGGCCACAAAGACGTGCCCAAGACGGAGGAAGTGTCAGCGGGGGAGGCGGAGGACGAAGCGGCTGCCCTCCGACACCTCCGGATCGAGCACGAGGTCGCCGCCGTGGGCACGGGCGATGCCGCGGGAGATGTACAGCCCGAGGCCCATCCCCTTCACGGTCACGCCCAGCCGCGAGAACCGGCGGAACAGCTCGCCCCGCCGCTCCGGCGGCACGCCCGGCCCGCGATCGCGCACCGCCACCTCCGCCACGTTTCCGACGGCGGCCACCTCCACGTCGATGGGCTCGCCCGGGGGGCCGAACTTGGCGGCGTTCGACAACAGGTTCGTCAGCACTTGGCGCAACCGCACCGGATCGCCGGTGCACTCCAGCGTGCTCGGCGCCGTGACCCGGATGGCGCGGCCGTCGGCGATCGTGCCCATGTCCTGCACGACCTCCCGCACCAGCTCCACCAGGTCGGCCCGTTCGCGCGTCACTAACAGCGCCTGCACCTCGAGGCGCCGGGCGTCGGTGACGGCCTGGAGCAGGGCGCGCAGGTGCCGGGCGCTGCGCAGGATGCTGGCCGCCTGCTCGCGCACCTGCTCGGGGGTGAACGCGTCCGGCTTGCGCTCCAGCAGCGCGGCGAAGCCCTCGATGACCGCGAGCGGGCTCATCAGCTCGTGCGTGACCAGCGAGAGCTCCTCGCCGCCCCACATCGGCGTCGGCGTCTCGTCGTCCGCCTCGGCAGCCCTCGTCGTGGAGCCGGCGGGCGGCGGGAGGACGGCGGCGTCGCGCAGCCCGAGCACCCGTCGCAGCTCGTCCACCAGGCGCCTCGGGGGCGTGCCTTTCTCCAGGTAGGCGTCGGCGCCGACGTCGAGCGCCTCGGCTGCCATCTGGTCGGCGTTGAAGCCGGAGAGCACGACGATCTTGCAGTCGGGCGCCACCGCCCGCACCTCCGGTATCGCCTCCAGGCCGTCCATCACGGGCATGGCCAGGTCGAGCACCACCAGGTCGGGGTCGTGGGCCTTCGCCATGGCCACCGCCTCGCTGCCGTCGGCGGCCTCCGCCACCACCTCGAACTCGTCGTCGTAGCGCGACAGCACGATCCGCAGCAGCGCCCGGATGTCGGCCGTGTCGTCGGCGAGCAGGACGCGGGCGGGCACGACGGCTCCGAGGCTCAACTCGCCACGTCGGCCGGGATGCGTCGGTGCAGGTCGCCGGGGCCCAGCCGGGCCTTTCGCAGCGCCGGCCCGTGGTGCTCCTCCAGCCCGAAGGCGGACAGGAGCATGTGCACGCTGTGGGCGCCGTGGTGGACGGCGCAGGTGAAGAAGATGGCCGCGGTGGCCGTGCCCAGGCGGTTGTCAGGCACCTGCCGGGCGCGCAGGAGCGGCACGAGGATGGCGAGCGCGATGCCGAGACAGGCGATCGCCACGACGAGATTGGCCCCCGCACCGACCTTCCACCACATGGGCCTCTCCCTTCGTGCCTCGAGTCGCCTCGTCGAGGCCTGCCGCCGGCTTCCTCTTTCGGCAGAACGCCCCTCCCGATGAGGGTTGGGCCGTGTTTTGGCCTCCTGCACACCTTTGACGTGTCAAAAGGCATCAGATCGGTCGTGAAGCGGTCGATGTAGTACCCGTGACGCTCCTCAGCGAGCCGCAGTCACGCGCCCGGGTTGTCATCGCTGATGACACGCCCGAGGTGCGCGCCCTGCTGCGGTACACGCTCGACCTCGACGGCCGGTTCGAGGTCGTCGGGCAGGCGGCCGACGGCGTCGAAGCCGTTTCCGCCGTGAGCGCCGAGAAGCCCGACGCCGTCGTCCTCGACCTGGCCATGCCCGTGCTCGACGGGTTGGAGGCGATCGGCCGCATCCTGGAGGCCTCGCCTGCCACCCGCATCGTGGTGCTGTCGGGCTTCGACGCCCGGCAGATGGCCGAAGAGGCGCTGCGCCGCGGCGCCCACGCCTACCTCGAGAAGGGCTCCACCTTCACCGAGCTGACCACGCTGCTGGCCGAGCTGTGCCCGACGTGGGGCACCCCCGCGCCGGAGCCCGCCGTCGATGCCGAGCCGCCCGCTCCCGAAGCCGTGGAGGAGCCCGACCGCGAGGCCACCTCCCGCATCCGGCGGCCGGCTGATCCCGACACCGACGTCGCCGACCCGTGCCAGCCGCTGCGCGACCGCGAGAGCATGATGCGCCTGGCCCGCTGGGTCGGGATGCTCTTCACCATCGTGCAGTTCACGCTGTACAAGCCGCCCGAAGGCGTGGCGATCCCGTTCGAACGCTTCGTCCCGGCGGGGGCCGTGCTGGTGGCACTGCTGGCGATGAACCTGGCCTCGCTGCGCATCAGCCGATCGACGAACGTGCGGCGGCTCTACCTGCTGGGCCTCGTCGGCGTGATCGTGGACGCCGCCGTCGTGCTGGCGTTGGTGTGGCTCTTCACCTTCGACGCCACCTCGGCCCTGTGGGCGCTCATCGTGATCCCGGTCATGGAAGGGGCACTGCGCGCCCAGTTGCCCGGCGCGATCGCCACGTGGGGAGCGCTGAGCGCCGCCTACGTGGTGCGTGACTGGTGGGGTTCCACCGCGTTCGACGGCCCCGCCCATGCCTTCCAGCCCGAGTCGATCACCTACCGGCTCGGCATCGTCCTGCTGGTGGCGCTCACCACCGGCCACCTGGCCCGCAGCTACGCCATGCAGGCGGAGAAGCACCGCCAGGCGCGGGCCGACGCCGAGCACCGCGCCCAGCTGTTGCGCCTGGTGGCGTCGGCGGGCCGGGCCATGGCGTCGCTCGACGCCGACCGCCTGCTCGACACCGTGGTGGACGCCGCCCTCTCCCTCGGCTTCGACGGCGCCGAGGTGTGCATCTACGACGAGTCGTCGTCGGTGTGGATCGGAACCCGACGGCGCGGGATGCCGGAGGACTACACCGAGGAGCGCTTCCCCATCGACAGCGGCGTGGCGGGCGCCGTGCGGACCACGCGGGAGACGCTTGTGGTCGAGGACTACTCGGCCTGGCCGGGCGGGATCCTGTCGTGTCGCAAGGCCGGGTTCCGCGCCACCGTCGGCGTGCCCATCCGGGCGGGGGACGCCCTGGTCGCCGCCCTCGTGGTGCGCAGCAAGGAGTGGTTCGCCGTCTCGCCCCACGAGATCGAGTGCCTGGAGCTGCTGGCGGCGCACGCGGGCGTGGGGTTGAGCAACGTCCGCCTCCTGGAGCAGATCCGCCACCAGGCCATGCACGACGCGCTCACCGGCCTGCCCAACCAGCTCCTCTTCGAGGACCGGGTCGCCCAGGCGCTGGCCCAGGCGGGACGGACCGGCGGGCGTGCGGGGCTGTTCTTCGTCGATCTCGATCGCTTCAAGAAGGTCAACGACTCGTTGGGCCACGACTTCGGCAACGAATTGCTGAAGCAGGTTGCGGGCCGCCTGCTGGGAGCCGTGCGCAAGGGCGACACGGTGGCCCGCATGGGCGGCGACGAGTTCACGTTGCTCGTGTCCGGCGTGCGCCGCGAGGAGGACGCCACCGTAGTGGCGAGCAAGGTGCTCGATGCCTTCCGGGCTCCCTTCGTGGTCGGCGACCACGAGCTGTTCATGACGCCGAGCGTGGGCATCGCCCTGTACCCGGGCGACGGCATGCGCTACGAGACGCTGCTCAAGCACGCCGACATCGCCATGTACCGGGCCAAGGCCCGTGGCGGCAACGGCTACGAGCTCTACGGCGGGCGCTCCGGCGACACCGCCTACCCGCGCCTGGCGCTGGAGGCCGACCTCCACAACGCGCTCGACCACGACGAGCTGCGCGTCGTGTACCAACCCATCGTCGACCTGGCCACCCGACGAGTGGTGGCGGTGGAGGCGCTGGTGCGCTGGCACCACCGGTCGCTCGGCGTCGTCCGCCCCGACGAGTTCATCCCGCTGGCCGAGGAGGCCGGGCTGGTGGTGGCGCTCGACACGTGGGTGCTGCGGGAGGCCTGCCGCCAGACGCGGGCGTGGGTCGACGCCGGACTGCCCCGCCTGCGGCTCGCGGTGAACATGTCGGGCCGCCACCTCCAGCACCCCCGCATGGCGGTGACGGTGATCGAGGCGCTGCGGGAGCACAGGGTTGACCCGGGGCAACTGGAGCTCGAGGTGACGGAGAGCGTGGCCGTGGCCGAGATCGGCGACACCAGGGAGACGCTCGACGGGCTGCGGGGGCTCGGGGTCACGGTGGCCATCGACGACTTCGGGACCGGCTACTCGATGCTCAGCCGCCTGCGGCAGTTCCCGCTCGACACGCTGAAGATCGACCGGTCGTTCGTGAGCGAGATCACCTCGTCGGAGGACGACGCCCCGATCGTGTCGGCCACCATCGCCATGGCCCACAGCCTCGGCCTCCAGGTCGTGGCCGAGGGCGTGGAGACCGAGGCCCAGCTGGAGTACCTCCGCCGTAACGGCTGCGACCTGGCCCAGGGCTACCTGCTGAGCAGGCCGGTGGACGCCGACGTGGTGGCCGTCCTCCTCGACTCCGACGCCTCCCTGCTGCCCAACTGATCCCACCTTCCTCGGTTCTGGCACGCGTTCTCGACGCTCCAGCGTCGAATGCGGGTGCCAGAAGGGGGGTGAGGGGGCCGAGGGGGTCAGCCGGGGGCGGACTCGCTGGGCGGCGTGTCGGGGTCGGGCCACTCGCCGCCGCCTCGCATGTTGTCCCGCCCGACGTTCTCCTGCTCGATCACCTCGTCGTCGTCGCCCAGGGGCTCGCTGCGGAGCTCCTGCGCCTGCTGGTCGGCTTGCTCGGACACGCCCCGACTGTGCCCGTCAGAGGGCCATGTCGAACCACACCCGCTTGCCCTCGGGGAGCAGGTCGACGCCCCAGCGGGTCGCGGTGGCGTCGAGCAGCGCGATCCCGCGGCCTCCGGTGGCGTCGTCGGGTGTGCTGCGGCGCACGGGCTCGGCGTGGGATCGGTCGGTGACCTCCACCCGCACGTAGCCCTCGCTCAGCCGGACGCGCAGGCCCACCTCGGAGCGGGCATGCAGGATGGCGTTGGTCACCACCTCGTTGGCGACCAGCACCGTCAGCTCGACCATGTGGTGGCAGCCCCAGCGCCGCAGCGCGTCGCGCACGAACGCGCGCGCACGCCCGGCGCTCCTCGCGTCGGCGCGCAGCATCGTCGTCGCCTCGTCTGACGGGTTCACAAGTCCGGACCGGACCCTCATCTGCCCACTGCCGCGCAAACGTATGCATCCAGGTGTCGACGGGGGGTAGGAGGCGTCCCATGGACGTGTGGCCCGGGGAGCCCTTGCCGCTCGGCGCGACGTACGACGGCGCAGGCACGAACTTCTCGCTCTTCTCGGAGGTGGCAGAGGCGGTCGAGCTGTGCCTGTTCGACGAGGAAGGCGTCGAGACCCGTGTCGAGATGAAGGAGGTCGACGCCTTCTGCCATCACGCCTACCTCTCCGACGTGGGGCCGGGCCGGCGCTACGGCTACCGCGTCCACGGGCCGTACGACCCGGCGGCCGGGCTGCGGTGCAACCCGGCCAAGCTCCTGCTCGACCCCTATGCCACCGCGGTGGACGGCCAGGTGCAGTGGAACGAGGCGCTGTTCGGCTACCGCTTCGGGCGACCCGACGAGCGCAACGACCTCGACAGCGCGCCGTTCATGCCCAAGGCCGTGGTGACCAGCCCCTACTTCGACTGGGACAACGACCGCCATCCCCGGCGCCC
>DATAAM010000127.1:0-1524 GCA_036260075.1 Acidimicrobiales bacterium | reverse complement strand
GCTCGGGCACGGCGAGGAGCCCGGAGGATGCGCCTGCGAGCGAGGCGAGTGCGTCGTCGTGGCGCAGGAGCGGGGGCAACGACCGCACGCTCACCACCCGATCCTACCGGCGCATTTGGGATGCATTGAGCGCGTCATGGCCCACAATTCGGGTGCCAGAAAGACGGGGTCAGGCGTTGAAGCGGTTCATGGCGGCGGCGGGGCCGTCGTGGAGGATCGTCTCCACCGCGTCGGCCGCCTCCTGCACCACCACGTCGAGCTCGGCCCGCTCGGCTAAGCCCGGCGGCTTCAGCACGTGGTCGGCGCCGTACTGCTTCCCCGGCGGCTTGCCCACGCCGATCCGCACCCGCACGAACCCGTCGTCTAACAGGTGGGCCTTGATCGAACGCAGCCCGTTGTGGCCCGCCAGCCCCCCACCGACCTTCACCCGCAGCCGCCCCACAGGCAGGTCGAGCTCGTCGTGCACCACGACCAGCCGCTCCAGGTCGTCGATGCCGAAGCGCCGCACCAAGGGGGCGACCGCCAGCCCCGAGTCGTTCATGTACGTCTGGGGGAACGCCAGCGCCACCCGCTTCCCCTCGACCCGCACCTCGTCGACCAGCGCCCGCTCCTTGCCCAGCTTGAGCCGGCCGCGGTGGCGCGCCGCCAACACCTCCACCACCTCCGCCCCCACGTTGTGGCGGGTGCGGGCGTACTGGGCGCCCGGGTTGCCGAGGCCGACCACCAACAGGTCGGCGGGGGTGCCTGTGCGCTGCCGGAGCAACGCGTGCTACTCGGTCTGCCCCTGGCCCTGGTCGCCCTCGGCCTCGGGGTGCTCGGCCGCCTTCTCCACCGCCTCCGCGGCCGCCTCGACGGCAGCCGACGCCTCGCCCGCCGCCTCCGCCTCGGCAGCAGCCTCGGCCGCGGCCGCAGCCTCCTCCTCGGTCATCAGGTCGGCCGCCGTCACCTGCGGCGGCTGGCCCACCACGACGGGCAGCTCGGGATCGACGTCGGTGTCCACGCCCTCGGGCAGTGTGAGCTCGCCCACTCGGATGGTGTCGCCCACGGCCATGCCGCTGACGTCGACCTCGATGTGCGACGGGATGCGGTCGGGGGTGGAGTGCACCGTGAGCGCCTGGATCTCCTGGTTCAGCACGCCGTCGGCCTTGATCACCGCGGTGGCCTCGCCCACGAGCGCGATCGGCACGTCGGTCGTCACCACTTCGTCGCGCGACACCACGAGGAAGTCGACGTGGGTGACGACGTTGCGCACCGGGTGGCGCTGCACGTCCTTTGTGATCGCCAGTGTGGTGCGGCCCCCCAAGTGGAGGTCGAGCAGCACGTTGAGCCCCGCCTCGGTGCTGAGGGCGCCGCGCAGCTCGCGGGCGTCGACGGCGACGGGAAGCGGCTCGTTGCCGTGGCCGTACACGACCCCGGGCACCTTGCCGGCGTGGCGCAGCCGGCCCGATGCCCGCGAGCCGACGGGACGGCCGGTTTCCGCGGTGAGCTTGACCTCGGGCATGGGGGACGATGCTACTCGGCGGG
>DATAAM010000126.1:0-3201 GCA_036260075.1 Acidimicrobiales bacterium | reverse complement strand
ACGGAGGACGGGCGGAACGGAGAAGGAGTGAACCGATGTCCGTAGAAGGCAGCGTGTGCGTCGTCACGGGGGCCGGGCGCGGGATCGGCGCCGAGACGGCCCGGCTCCTCGCCGCCCACGGGGCGCACCTGGCGATGTGCTCGGTGTCGGGCCAGGGCCTCGACCGGCTCGCCGACGAGCTGCACGCGGCGTACGGCACCCGCACGCTCGTGCGGCAGGTCGACGTGGCCGACGCGACCGCCGTGCAGGCGTTCGCCGACGCCACGGCCGGGGAGCTGGGCCTCCCCCACGTCCTGGTCAACAACGCCGCCGTCCTCGGGCCCGTCGGGCCCGTCGTCGAGACCGACGCCGACGAGTGGGCGCGCACGCTGCTCGTCAACGTGGTCGGTGTGGCGAACGCGTGCAGGAGCTTCGGCCGGCTCATGCACCGACGTGGTGCAGGCGTGGTCGTCAACCTCTCCGGCGGCGGCATCGGTGGCCCCAACGTGGCACCTCGCATCGCCGCGTACACCGCATCGAAGGCCGCAGTCGTCAGCCTCACGGAGACGTTGGCCGCCGAGCTGGGCCCCGGAGGCGTCCGCCTGGTCGCTATCGCGCCCGGCGCCATGGCCACCGGCTTCACCGCGGGCGTTCGCGCCGCAGGGCCGGAGGTGGCGGGCGCCGACCTGTACGAGGCGACGGTACGAAACGACGAAAGCCCGGCGCCGTTCGACGACTTCGCCCGCCTGCTGCTCTACGCCGTCTCCGACGAAGCCGCCTGGCTCTCCGGGCGGCTGCTGAGCGCCCGGTGGGACCCGCCCGACTCGTTGCGCGCACGGCGCGACGCCATCGTGCGCTCGTCGCTGCTCACCCTCCGCCGCATCGACGGCGACCTGTACCTCGACGCTGCCTTGGAGGGCTCGTGAACTCGGCCCGGCCGGCCGTCTTCCTCGACCGCGACGGCGTGGTGAACGAGCCGGTCCGCGACGGGGAGCTCCTGCGCCCGCCGACGACCCTCCACGAGCTGCGCGTCACGGACGGCGCCGGAAAGGAGCTCGCACGCCTGCGCGACGCGGGCTACCTGCTCGTCGTGGTGACGAACCAGCCGGACGTGGCCCGGGGCACGGCCCGGCGGGAGGACGTGGAGGAGATCAACCGTCGACTGGCCGCCGACCTGGAACTGGATGCCGTGTACTCGTGCATGCACGACAACGCCGACGGCTGCGAGTGTCGGAAGCCCCTGCCGGGCCTGCTGCTCCAAGCGGCACGCGAACAGGGCATCGACCTCCCGTCGTCCTGGTTGATCGGCGACCGCTGGGTCGACATCGCGGCCGGGAACGCCGTGGGCGTGCGGTCGATCCTGCTCGAGACGCCGCACAGCCGGCGGGCGACCAGCGCCGGTGAGCCCCGCGACGCGCAACCGCACGCGGCATTCTCCACGTTGCGCGCGTGCGTCGACCACATCCTCGCGGGCGACGACGTGCTCACGTAGCCGGCCGACGCCGGAGCTCGGCCTCGGTCTCGGCCAGTGCCTCCACGGTGCCGATGTCGCGGAAGCGGGTGGTGACGACGTACGCGCCCAGGCGGCGGGCCGACACCAGCGGTCGAAGGGCGTCGGCCAAGTCGAAGGGGCGGCCCTCGGGCAAGGCGGCGAACACGTCCCGTCGGAACAGCAGCAGCCCGTAGTCGATGTGCTCGTGCGTGCCGGGGGGGTCGCCCTTGGAGTAGGCGACCACCCGCTTGCCGTCGATCGTCACGTTGCTCGGCTGCCAGCGGTCGCGGTTGTGGAGCACCGTCATGAGCCCGTCGACGTCGTCGGCGAGGAAGCGGGCTTCGATGTCCTCCATCGGCGCGTCGAGCAGCGTGTCGCCGTACGTCACCCAGAAGGCGTCGGGCAGCGAGTCGAGCGCGGCGCGAACGGCGCCGCCGGTGCCGAGGAGGACCGGGCCGTCCTCCACGCAGCGCACGGCCATGCCGTAGCGGCTCCCGTCCCCCACATGCTCGACGATCGGCTGCGCCCGGTGGCCGACGAGGAGCACGACCGAGGACACGCCTTCGTGGCGCAGCTGCTCGAGCTTGTGGTCGACGAACGGGCGGCCGGCCACGGGCAGGAGCGCCTTCGGGAGGACGCCGCCGGTCAACGTCTCCACGCGGGTGCCGAGGCCCCCGGCCAGCACGACGACGGGGAGCACGGCCGTCAGGCGACGATGACGGACGTGCCCTGGTAGTCGATGTGGAACGGCACCTCCTGGAGGCCCCGCTCCCTCATCGCCTCCCGCAGGTCGGCCTTCGCCTCGGCGTAGAACAGCAGGAACCCGCCCCCGCCGGCACCGATGAGCTTTCCTCCGCCCGCGCCGGCCTCGACGCCCGCCGAGATCCACTCGTCGACCTGGCGGTGCACGGCGGAGGGCGAGCGGTGGTACTTGAGCTTCCACTGCTCGGTGAGCAGCGCTGCGAACGTCTCGAGGTCCCCCTTCTCCAGCGCGCCCATGGTGGTGCGCCCGCACGCCCGCACGTCGTTGAGGTTCTTCACGAGGTCTCCGTCGCCGACCTTGGTGCCGGTGTCGAGCGCGCTCAGCTCCTCGGATGCGGACCGTCGCACACCGGTGTAGAAGAGCAGCAGGTTCTCCTCCAGCCGCCGCCGGGCGATCTCCGGCACCGGGACGGAGATCGGCTCGACGCTGTCGTCGGGGTGGAACTCGAAGGCGGTGAGGCCTCCCACCGCCGCGATGTACTGGTCCTGCTTGCCGATCGGCTCTCCGAGCCGGTCGATCTCGATGTGGCAGGCCTGTTCGGCCAGGGCGAGGTTCGGGACGAACTGGCGGCGGTAGGCGGTGAGCGCCTTGAGGAGGCCGACGGTGAACGCTCCCGACGAGCCCAGCCCGGTGCCGGCCGGGATGTCGGCCATCGACGAGATCTCCACCCCCTCACGGACGTCGGTGAACAGCAGGGCCTCCCGAAGCAGCGGGTGCTGCACCTCCAACGCCGACGACACCCGCTCCACCTGCGAGTACTTGAGGAGGATGTCGGGCTCGAAGTTGTCGTTGATGGCGATGTAGACGTACTTGGTGACGGCGGCGGCCACCAGGAACCCGCCGCCCGCCTCGCGGTAGTAGCCGGGCAGATCGGTGCCGCCGCCGCCGAGCGAGATGCGAAGTGGCGTGCGGGTGATGATCACCGGGCGTATGCCTCCTCCACGAGGGCCAACGTGCCGAGCGCGTC
>DATAAM010000125.1:0-1900 GCA_036260075.1 Acidimicrobiales bacterium | reverse complement strand
GAAGACGCCCTGACCCAAGTACTGACCATCCAGGGCGG
Organism: Acidimicrobiales bacterium; assembly: GCA_036260075.1. Classification (GTDB taxonomy): domain Bacteria; phylum Actinomycetota; class Acidimicrobiia; order Acidimicrobiales; family JAHWLA01; genus DATAAM01. The sequence goes on along the minus strand of DATAAM010000125.1, from coordinate 1,862 downwards.
GATCATTGGCCGCCTGGCAGCCCGTGGACAGGGCGACATCTTGGGCCGTCGCCGAGCCAGGCCAAACCGTCAGCGCCCCCAGTAGCGCCATCGCCACTAAGCTGTTGTGGAACGGCCTGTCAGTGATGAGGGCGAAGCGCGATTTCGGACGCGACCAAGCCGGTAGCGGCTTGGTCGTACAAGCAGAATGAGCAGGCGACGGGGTCCCGGGGTCAAGACGGAGCGCCCGCAGCGAAGCGAGGACGAACGGTCTTGACGCTGGGTGGCGGCTGCTACGCCACCCGGGTCGGGTCCCCGGATATAGGGGGCGGCCGCGCTCGTGGGTCTCGGCGACGCGTCGGGGCGGAGTGGATCGGCTCACCGCCACTCTGTTGTACGCGGATCGGAACACGCATGTCTGTCTTCCGCGGGATGGTGCCCCTGACTAAGGGCGCCCGGATGGCGGCAGGGCCGCTGGGCATGCTTAGGACGGGGATCTTTCCCGCTACGGCGGTGCCCCGACGCGTCGCGGAGTTCTCGGTCATCCCCTGCCGATCAGGGAGATGAGCGCAGTGGCGAAGAACATGTCAGGCCGCCATCTCCGCCCACAAGAACCCGCACAGCTCCCGGGCGATAGCGGTGGCCACCACGTTCTTCGAATTCTTTTTCTGGGCCAGGCGACGGAAGCGCCCGCACAGGCGGGCCTGGGCCGCCCAGGCGCGGGCCACGGTCTCGGGCGCGAGGCCCTCCTGGCGCCGGCGCAGCTCCACGCCGACGGCCGGCCCGTGCTGGTAGGCCCAGGCGGACTCGACGAGCTGGGTGCGCAGGTGCACGTTGCCCGACTTGGTGATCCGGCCCCGGTGGGTGCGGCCCCCGCTCGAGTACTCCGAGGGCACCAGGCCGGTGAAGCCCATGAACGCACTGGCTTGGCCGAAGCGCCGCCAGTCGCACACCTCGGCCGCCAGGGTCAGCGCCCCCATGCGGGCCACGCCCCGGTAGGCCGAGAGGCGGGCGACGGCATCTGCGAACAGCGGGCGGGCGTAGTGGACCGACAGGTCCGACTCGATGGCGTCGAGGGTGGCCGAGCGATCCTCGACCACTGCCCGGTAATGGGCGAACGTGGCGGCCATCGCCGCGTCGTCGAAGTGGCGGGCCCGCAGCCACGCCTCGTGGCGGAGCGTCCACGCCGAGCCGCCCCGCCACACCTCGCCGTGGCGCAGGAGGAACGCTCCCAGGCGCTTGCGGGCCCGGTCGAGGTCTTCGACCATGTCAGCCCGGGCCCGACACAGGTCCCGCACCGCCTCCTCCTCGCGCGTGGGCACTCGGATCGCCACGAGCTCCCCGGCCCGGTGCAGGCGGGCCAGCTTGCGGCAGTCCCGCTTGTCGGTCTTCACCCGGTCGCCCGCCGCCTTGGGGATCAGCGATGGCGCGATCACCTGGCAGCGGACGCCCATGCTCGTGACCAGGCGGTGCAGCTCGTAGCCGGTCGGCCCCGCCTCGTAGCAGACCGAGAGCGGACGGTGGTCCGGGAAGCGGGAGAGGAAGCGTCGGACCGACGGCTCGTCGTTGAAAATCCGCTCGACGTCGGGCGCATCTTCGTCCGGGCGGAGTATCGCGACCGAGATGCTGTCCTTGTGGACATCCATCCCGAGATGGGTCAGGTCTCGATGCGAGAGACTGGGCACGGCCGGCTCCTTCTGTGTAGTGGCTCCGTCCGCCTCATCGTGGATGATCCACGTATCCGGCAGAACGGGCCGGCCGTTCCATATTGACTAAGAGGTCCCGCTTCATGGCCCGCCTCCTCGTCGCCGGGCCGCAAGCGTTTCACCTCGAGAGGCGGGCGACAAGCGCCTCGGTCCTCGGTCCCGGCGTCGTGGCTCGGT